>CAUDHE010000006.1 GCA_958449275.1 uncultured Alistipes sp.
TTTGTAATACTTGTGTAAAGTATACTTTTTAATATAAAATACACCTACAAAGATACGGATTAAATTCATAATTATCAAATAATTTTAATATAAAACGTTGATCGATAAAACAAACAGTTTATTCTGCCTCTGCAAGTTACGACATGAAAGCGCAAGCGGGGCGTTTGCTGTCAATGTGTAATGAATGCGCATATCTGCATATATATTCTGCATTTTTACCCCATATTTATGCCGACATGGTATGCAAAGCACCCCGAATCGTAACAATCCGTAACCTTTGGGCCGATAATTTTTTTATTATATATAAAGGATTTTTTGGCGCAAATGCCAATTATATGCGCTCGAACGGACCTGCGGGGATGTCGTAATAGGAATCGATATTCTTTGAAACCCGCTGCATTTCCGACGACACGGCGGTTTGCAGTACCCTGGCGTAGATTTGCGTGGTCTTTATGTCGGTATGTCCCAGCATGCGGCTTACGACCTCTATCGGAACGCCGTTGCCGAGCGTGACGGTCGTGGCGAAAGTGTGGCGCGCCGAGTGAAAGGTTAGCCGACGCTCGATACCCGCATTGCGCAACACCGTTTTGAGCGTGCGGTTGCACCACCCGTTCGACGATAGTCGGAACAGAATCTGCTCGTCGTCGCCGCGATAGTATTTCTGAACAAGGCGATACGGCAATCGCAGCAGAGGCACGTCGACGCTCGTTCCCGTTTTCAAACGACGCGTCGATATATAGAATTTGCCGTTGCGTTTCACGATGTCGTTCATCGAGAATCGGCCGACGTCGGAAAACGACAGCCCCGTAAAACAACTGAACAGAAACGCATCGAGCACCAGTTGGCGTGCAGGCGATTCGAGAACGATGCCCGACAATCGTCGCAGTTCGTCCTTCATCAGAAAGTTTTTATCGGTACGTACCGAATGCAATTTATATCCTGTGAAGGGGTTGCTGTTCAGCAATCCGCGACTGACTGCCTGCAAGAGTATGTGTTTGAAAGCTATCATGTATATCCACACGGTATTGGTACCGCATTTCATCACGTCGGCGAGCCATCGGTGGAAATCGCATACGAAAGAGTGGTTTACTTTCTTAATCGATATGTCGGCGCGATTGTAACGTCGAGCGATGTAGTTGCGTAGATGGCCGCAAACATACCTATATTTATATAGGGTGCTTTTGCTTCGGTTGACCCCCACCATGCGTTCGAAATCGGCATTGTGCTGATCGAAGAAACTTATCAAACCGACGGAACCGTCCTCCGTGCCGAGATATCCCCGTCGGACGGCTTGCGGTGTCACGTCGTCCGACGAACGCAATGCCTGCATGTAGGCATCGTAGACCGAATAATGAATCTCGTCCAGCAACGCGTTTATACGGCGTGCCTCGTCGCTTCGTCCCGTGAGACGCTTGCGATCGGGATGCCATAATCGCTCGTCGACGGACAGGAATGTCGAAAAAGAACAAAAACGTCCGTTTACGGAAATGCGACACATTATCGGCAGACGACCGTTGCGGAGTTTTTCCTTGCGTTTTACGTAAAAAAGGATCTTAAACTGGTTTCTCATAGTACATAAAATGGTATTGATTTAAGTAACAGGAATCGTATGTCCTGATGCCGATATTTAAAGATAACTTATTATCGGCCCGATAGTTATATCGGATGACGCGAGATGCGTTCCAAGTAATCGGACTGCCGTTTTTTTCGTTCGGCCGCGCCTTGCGACGTTCGAGCTGAGGGCGTGTGTTCGGTGTGCGGGCTTTATATTAAAAAGTATACTTTACACGAGTATTACAAACGTACAAAAATTAATGCTTATGGTTAGGAAAATTGTACTTTCAATCGTCGCCTTGGTGGCGGTAGGCTTTGCGGCCTATGCGCAGACGAGGCAGATTAGCGGTACCGTTAAAGACGAGGCGGGCAACGCCATCGTCGGGGCGTCGGTGATTGTCGACGGGACCAACAACGGCGCCACTACAGGTGCCGACGGCAGCTTCAAGATCTCGGCTCCCGCAAACGGTACGCTTACAGTGTCGTTCATCGGGTATGAAGATCAGAAGGTGAACATCGCAGGAAAAACCCAAATCGCAATCGTCATGAAAGAGGATACGCGATCGATAGACGACGTGATCGTGGTAGCGTTCGGTACAGCAAAAAAAGAGGCCTTCACGGGATCGGCCGCCGTGGTCAAATCGGACGATATCTCGAAGATACAATCATCCAACGTCGCTCAGTCGCTCGTCGGCCGTGTAGCAGGCGTTCAGACTTCGAGTTCGTCGGGCGACCTGACGGGAAAACCGTCGATCCGTATCCGCGGATTCGGCTCGATCAACGCCGGCAAAGAGCCTTTGTGGGTCGTGGACGGTATGCCGTACGAAGGCGACCTGAACAACATCAACCCCGCCGACATAGAGACCATGACCGTACTGAAGGATGCCGCTTCGAACTCGCTTTACGGCGCACGAGGCGCTAACGGCGTCATCATGGTGACCACCAAGAAGGCACGCCAGGGCGAAGCGAAGATATCGCTCGACGCCAAGTGGGGCGTGAACTCGAAGGCGCTGGAGACTTACGACGTCATCGAGTCGCCCGCGCAGTATTACGAAACTCATTTCCGGTCGATGTACAACTACTACAACGACAACTACGGTCCCGCACGCGCTTACCAGATGGCGGCGACAGGTCTGACCCAGAACGCCACGGGCGGTTTGGGATACAACATATATACGGTTCCCGACGGCGAATATCTGATCGGCACCAACGGCAAGCTGAACCCCAACGCCACTCTGGGCCGCACGGTGACATACAACGGTCACGACTATATGCTGCTCCCCGACAATTGGGTGGACGAAGCGTATAACAATTCGTTCCGTCAGGAGTATAACGCAAGCATCTCAGCCGCCAACGAACGTTCGAATTTCTATGCGTCGCTCGGTTATCTCGACAACACGGGTATCATCCGCAGCTCGTCTATGGAGCGCTACACGGCCCGCCTGAAGGCCGACTATCAAGCCAAGAAGTGGTTGCGAGTAGGCGGCAACATGTCGTACGCACACTTCTCGAGCAGCAACGGCAACTCGTCGGAGGGATCGTCGAGCTCGACGGCCAACATCTTCGCATTCTCGTCGCAGATGGCTCCCATCTACCCTCTTTACATCCGCAACGCCGACGGTTCGATCATGATCGACGAGCACGGAATGGAGATGTACGACTACGGTAATAAAGGCAACGCGGGTCTCACGCGTCCTCTTCTGCCCGACGCCAACGCATTGCAGACCTCGTGGCTCAACAAGAGCAAGGCGGAAGGCAACGCTCTTTCGGGAAGCGGCTTCGCCGACATATCGCTTTACGACGGTCTGAAAGTCACCATCAACGCCAGCCTCACGCTGGACGAGACTCGTACGACTTCGATGTCGAATCCCTACTACGGACAGTTCGTCGAGGCGGGCGGTACAGCGAGCAAGTATCACACTCGCGACATGGCCTACAACCTGCAACAGCTGATAACCTACAACAAACTCTTCGGCAGCCATAACATCGATCTTATGGCGGGTCACGAGTATTACCGCAAGCAGTACTACTATCTGAGAGGTTACAAAACCAAACTCTCGGACTACAACAACGAAGAGTTGGCCGGAGCCGTAGTAGACGGTCAGAGCGCTCATTCATACACGACCGACTACAACACCGAAGGTTATTTCATGCGCGCGCAGTACGATTACGACGGCCGCTACTTCTTCAGTGCTTCGTATCGTCGCGACGCCTCGTCGCACTTCCATCCCGACAACCGCTGGGGTAACTTCTGGTCGGTGGGCGGCGCATGGCTCATCAACAAGGAGAGCTGGTTCGGCGCCGAGTGGGTCGACATGCTCAAGATCAAGGCTTCGTACGGTTCGCAAGGCAACGACGCCATCGGCAACTATCTCTACACCGACACATACGGCGTAACGAACAACAACGGCAATGTAGCCATCATGTTCGACCAGAAAGGTAACAAAGGCATCACCTGGGAGACAAACACCAACATGAACCTCGGCGTAGAGTTCGGATTGTGGGGCAACCGTCTGAGCGGAGGTATCGAATTCTTTAATCGCAAGACTTCCGACATGTTGTTCCGTTTCACCGTTCCCCAGTCGCTGGGTTACAGCGGTTACTACGCCAACATCGGCGATATGGTCAATCGCGGTATCGAAATCGAGTTGAACGCCGACCTGATCCGCACGCAGAACGTGCGCTGGGATTTCAATCTCAACATGACTCACGTGAAGAACAAGATCACCAAACTGGCCGACGCACACAAAACCAACACCATAGAGGGATATCGCGGTTACATCGACGGCACGCAGTACGTGGCCGAGGATCTGCCGCTCTACACTTTCTATCTGCGCTCGTACGCCGGCGTCGACAAGGAGACAGGTGAGTCGCTGTGGTGGCAAGACGTGGTGAAGAAAGACAGCGAAGGCAACGAATACATCGACGGCCGCATAGCCACGACCGACTACACGAACGCCACGCGTTATCTCCACGACTCGGCCATACCTTCGGTTTACGGCGGTTTCTCGACCTCGCTGTCGGCCTACGGTTTCGACGCGTCGATAGCTTTCACCTACCAGTTGGGCGGCAAGGTTTACGACTACGGATATGCAAAGTTCATGTCATCGCCCTACGGTTCGTTCTCGGGTACCAACTACCACCGCGACATACTCGACGCTTGGACCCCCGAAAACAGCGATTCGAACATTCCGCGTCTGCAATACGGCGACGAGTACACGGGCAGCACCAGCGACCGTTTCCTTACGAGCGCTTCATATCTGAACATCCAAAACATCAACGTGGGCTACACCCTGCCCGTAACGTTCTCGCAGAAATTCGGAGTGGAGAAACTCCGCATATATCTCGCATGCGACAACGTGGTTTACTGGTCTAAGCGCAAGGGTCTCGATCCCCGCTACTCGTTCTCGGGTTCGTCGAACTTCTCAAATTACTCGCCCATCCGCACCATCTCGGGCGGTATAAACGTAGTGTTCTAAATCAATAAAAAGCATTTGACATGAATAATATATTGAAAATATCGATTTTGGCTTTCGCCGCCGTCGCGACCACGGGATGCATCAAGGAGACTGTACCCAATTCGGTGGTCACCTCGGAACAAGTGAGCCAGTCTCCGACCGCACTCGAAGCAATGGTCAATGCCATCCCCGTAAACGAGGCGTATCCCTATTCGGTTTTCGGATCGAGCAGCAACTACGGATTCGACTTCGGACTGCCGGGCATCATCTGCGCGCTCGACGCCTGCGTAGGCGAGGAGATCTGCACGGGTGGCGACGAACAGTCGGGATACGACTGGTTCACATACTGGAAGAACGGCACCCTGCTCGGCCCCACGCAGACCGTAACGCGTTACGCATGGTACTGCTACTACAACTTCATCAAATCGTGTAACGACGTGATCGGACTGCTGCCCAATCCCGAAATACTCGGCGACTCGGAGAGAGCGTTTCTCGCCTATGCCAAGGCCAATCGTGCCGCCCTCTATCTCGACATGGCCCGTCAGTTCGAGGCTCTGGAAAACAAATACACCGATGTGTCGGCGGTAGCGGGTCTCACCATCCCCATCATCACCGAGAACACGAGCGAGCAGGAGGCACGAAACAATCCGCGTGCGACCCGCGACAAGATGTTCGAATTCATCTTCGACGACCTCGACTCGGCCGAGGCGCTGCTCACCGACAACAGCGTACAGGGCAACAAGACCGTTCCGTCGCTGGCCGTGGTATACGGTTTGAAAGCCCGCGCATATCTTTGGTTGGGCGGTTTCGATTCGGCCAACTACACCAAAGCGGCCGAGTTCGCCCGCAAGGCAATAGACGAATCGGGCGCCAAACCCATGACGGAAGCGCAGTGGCTCGATCCCAAGACGGGCTTCAACACCGTCAACAACTCGTGGCTGTGGTATCTGCCGCAATCGCCCGAAAACGTCACCAACCTCGTAAACTTCGTGGCATGGCGTTCGGCCGAGGCAACATGGGGTTACGGCAGCTTGGTACAGCAGGGCGTATCGTCGAAATTCTGGGATCAGATGTCGGATACCGACTGGCGCAAGCGCGCATTCATCGGTCCCGATCCCGACGCATGGTACGAGGAAAACAGCGACATAAGTTTGTGGGCGTCGTGCCTGGCCGTGGATAAGAACTACACGTTCAATCCCTACGCCAGCGTAAAGTTCCGCCCCGCGACAGGCGAAGTTTCGACGTACAAAACGGGTAACGCCACCAGCATCCCCATGATGCGCGTGGAGGAGATGTATCTCATCGAGGCCGAGGCCACCGCATACAGCAATCCCTCTGCCGCAGCCAAGCTGCTGAAGGACTTCATGGCGACTCGTGATTCGGAGTTCAAGCTCGCAAGCGAAACGACAAAATCGGTGGTAGAAGCCGCAATATGGAACAAGCGTATAGAGTTCTGGGGCGAGGGCATCATATTCTACGATTTCAAGCGTCTGAACATGGGTATCGAGACGGGATACGCGGGAACCAACGCACCTACCGACACGCGTATCGTCACCGACGGCCGCGCTCCGTGGTGGAACTTCTGCATCCCCGAGGCCGAGACGCAGCAGAACGAGGCTCTCAAGGGTTTGAACAACCCCAATCCCGTAGGCATCGTAAAACCGTGGACCGAGTAATAACCGTTAACGCATTAAAATGAATCGACATATGAAAAAGTTTTTTAGCATATTCGCCGTTGCTGCTGTCGTTTGCGCAGCTTTCACGGCATGCTCGGACGACGAGACCTATGTCCCCGGAATGCCCGACGCCGCCGACTGCTACGGCGTTTACTTCCCCGCACAGCAGACCTCGTTCGAACTGGATCCCGCCGAGGATACGAAGTTGACGTTCATCGCGGCACGTACCAAAGCCGACGATGCCATCACCGTGCCCGTAGCCATCCTCAGGGGGGGGGAGACGCTCTCGGTGTCGGAAATAGTATTCGCCGACGGCGAGGATGAGACCGAATTCACCGTATCGTTCCCCGATGCGGCGGTAGGTACCACATATAATTTCGACTTGCAAATCGAGGATCCCAAATACGCCTCGACGTACAGCCAAAATTCGTCGTTCCTCTATTTCAACGTGACGCGCGTGAAGTGGAATGTACTCGGTACCGGAGATTACACATACAATTTCTGGTGGGAGGGCGTAGACAAAGGCTTGACTCTGGAGCAGCGCGACGGAACCGACATGTACCGTATCCAAAACTGGGGCGGAGGCGTAACTTTGTTCTTCACCATGAAAAACGGAGTCCCCACCATCGACAAACAGCCGATCGGTTCAAACCATCCCTCGTACGGTGCCGTTTACGTAAAATCCAAAGACGGCGAATACGATGCGGAGAGCAACACATATTATTTCCTGAACGAATATACGGTAGCCGCAGGATCATTCGGATCGGACGTAGAGTATTTCGTTCTCACCGATCCCGCCGAATAGGCGATCGACGGCTGAAATCTTCGAAAGGCTGCCCTGCAGGGCGGCCTTTTTTACGCCCGTATGCAAAAGAATAACCACGTAAGAGTCGGCCGTCAATTCCCATGCGTCCCATGCCATATCGTCGGTCATCGCCCCTTGCCGCACGCGACATACGGCAGATAGGTGAATCCAACGGAAATCTGTTGCAACCCTCAATCTACGGCACGGCAATATTCGCCGATACGCAGCGCAGAACAGAGGGAAATACGAAATGACCGCTACCCTACCCCGCCCTGCTCGGATACGGACACGAAAAACCCGACCGCATCGTCTGCGGTCGGGTTCCGTTTATAAATTCGACTATGTCGGCCGATTACTTCGAAAGCTCGGCAACGGCAGCCTTGGCGGGAGTGGCATAAGGCTCGGTCGTAACCTTCTTAAATGCCGCGATGGCCTTGTCTTTCATCTCCTTGGCGTTGTAAGCCGATGCAAGGTTGTAATATACGGCACTCTTATCCTCGTCGGTCGTCTGAGCCTCGGCAGCGGCCTCGCCCAACTCGATCACCTTGGCGTAGTCCTTCTTCAGCAGGTAAGCCTGTACGGCGATACGCTGAGCCAAAGCCTTATCGGCGATGGTCTCCGACATGGCGATAATGCCGTCGAAATCGTTAGCCTGCTGCAACTTGGCTACCTGGTTGTTGGTATACTGACCCATCTTTGCCTTGGCTGCGGCGATGGCGGCGTCGTACTTGGGGCTGGGCAGCGAAGCAACCTCCTCGCAAACCTTCATACCCTCGGCATAGTTATCCATCTTGAAGTAGCTCTCGGCAAGGTTCATTGCCATATCCGTATTCTTGGGATCGGCGGCATAACCCTTTGCGAAGATCTCGATAGCCTTGGCATAATCCTCGCTGTTGAAAGCCGAAGCGCCCTGCGCCTGATAAACCTTAGCGAGCATCGCGTTGGCCTTGGCGGCAGCGGCATTGTTCTTGAACTCCTTGGCTTTCGCTACGGCCTTGTCGAGATTGGCGATGGCGTCGGCGAACTTGGCGTCGGCATCCTCGGGTTTCTCGGCCTTCATGGCCGCTGCGGCAGACATGGCGCCCAGTCCCTGATAAGCTGCGGGAAGATTCTTCTTGGCATTCTCCACACAACCGAGAACGGTATCGTCCTCCGACTCCTCGCCGTCGGCGATGACCTTCTCCAGAAGTTCCGCTGCCTTGGCATAATTTCTGGCCTTGAGAGCTTCGGTACTCTGATTATAAACCGCAACAACATCCTCCTGTGCAGACGCAACGGCAAAAGCCATCAACGCAACTGCCATAAAAACAATCTTTTTCATAATCTAAATTAATGTTTATCAGGTTAAATTTTCAATATTTCAAAATCCTCGCCCCACCACGTAACGACGATAGAACTTTACAAAGTTATATTTTTTTCTTTATATTGCAAATTTTTCGCTTCGCACCGAAACATTCGGACACGACACGGCCGCTACCTATCGCAACCCTTTGAAAAACTCCTTCATCAGCTCCTCGCATTCGTCGGCCAAAACACCGCCCTCGACAGCAGTCTTGGGGTGGAATATGCGTCCGCCGACGGTAGTATACCCGCGTTTCGGATCGGCCGCTCCATAGACCACGCGATCAATCTGGCTCCAGGCCAATGCCCCCGCGCACATCACGCACGGCTCCACGGTGACATACAACGTACATCCCTTCAAATATTTTCCGCCGAGGGTAGAAGCCGCGGCCGTAATGCTCTGCATCTCGGCATGGGCAGTGGCATCGCACAACGTCTCCACCAGATTGTGGCCGCGCCCCACAACTCGGTCGCCGCACGCTACCACGGCGCCGATGGGCACCTCCTCTGCATTCAACGCCTTGCGCGCCTCGTCTATTGCCATTCGCATGAATTTTTCATCGCGAGCGGCATCGTTTTTACAAATCTCCATAAATCCCCGCGAAAATAGTAAAACACGGATAAAAAAACAAATCGGCGCCGGCCCGTGCGAGTATATCGGTAAAAATTATTACTTTTGCGAATCGTTAATCGAAAACGTTTAATACTGCAATACTATGTTCAGAAGTCATACATGCGGGGCGTTGCGTCTGTCGGACGTCGGCAGCGAGGTGACGCTCGCAGGATGGGTTCAGAAGATCCGCAATCTGGGAGCGATGACCTTCATCGATCTTCGCGACCGCTACGGAATAACCCAAATCGTCGTCGAGGAGCACTCGTCGGAGCATACTCGTAACACCGCCGCCATGCTGGGCCGCGAGTATGTCGTTCAGGTCAAAGGCCGCGTAATAGAACGCGCCTCGAAAAACCCCAAAATGCCCACGGGCGACATAGAGGTCGCGGCAGATGCCATCGCCGTGCTCAACGAGGCACAGACGCCACCGTTCACCATCGAGGAGAACTCGGACGGCGGCGACGAACTTCGCATGAAATACCGTTATCTCGACCTGCGCCGCGCACCGCTGCAACGCAACATGATCCTGCGTCACCGCATGGCGCATGCCATCCGCACATTCCTCGACAAGGAAGGATTCCTCGAGATAGAGACCCCTTATCTCGTGGGTTCGACCCCCGAGGGCGCGCGCGACTTCGTGGTGCCGAGCCGCATGAACCCCAATCAGTTCTACGCCCTGCCCCAGTCGCCGCAGACACTCAAGCAGTTGTTGATGGTGGCGGGATACGACCGTTATTTCCAGATCGTGCGCTGTTTCCGCGACGAGGATCTGCGCGCCGACCGTCAGCCCGAATTCACGCAGATCGACTGCGAAATGTCGTTCGTGGAGCAGGAAGATATATTGGAGGTATTCGAGCGTTGGGCCAAATACATGTTCCGCGAGGTGATGGACACCGAATTCACGGAGCCGTTCCGCCGCATGCCTTGGATCGAGGCGATGGAGAAATACGGTTCGGACAAGCCCGACCTGCGCTTCGGCATGGAACTCCACGACGTGACCGACCTCGCCCACGGACATTCGTTCCCCGTATTCGACGATGCCGAATACGTGGCAGGATTCGCCGCCGAGGGCTGCGCTTCGTATACCCGCAAGCAGATAGACGCTCTGACGGAATATGTGAAGCGCCCGCAGGTGGGAGCCAAAGGATTGGTTTGGATCCGTATGGACGAGCAGGGAAACGTAAAATCGTCCGTCGACAAGTTCTTCACGCCCGAGGAGTTGAAACAGATCGCCGAACGCGTGCAAGCCAAGGCCGGCGACATGATATTCATTCTCTGCGGCAAGAAATTCAAAACCCTCACACAGCTCTGCGCTCTGCGTCTGCATGTGGCCGAGCAGTTGGGATTGCGCGATCCGAAGAAGTTCGCGCCTCTGTGGATAGTCGATTTCCCCATGTTCGAATGGGACGACGAGACGCAACGCTATTACGCCATGCACCACCCCTTCACCTCGCCCAAACCCGAGGATGTGGAGTATCTCGAAAGCGATCCCGCACGCGTGCGTGCCAATGCCTACGACTTCGTATGCAACGGAACCGAGATCGGAGGCGGTTCGATACGTATCCACGACGCCAAGTTACAGGCCGCAATATTCCGAATCCTCGGATTCACACCCGAGAAAGCGCAGGAGCAATTCGGCTTCCTGATGAACGCTTTCAAGTTCGGAGCGCCGCCTCACGGAGGACTGGCTTTCGGATTCGACCGCCTGTGCGCTCTTTTCGGAGGCTCGGAGTCGATCCGCGACTACATAGCATTCCCCAAGAACAATGCGGGACGCGATGTGATGCTCGACGCACCCTCGTACATCGACAAAACGCAGCTCGACGAGCTTAATATAGACATCGTAAAGAAGTAACGGAGACATACCCGCAAAACATTCTTTAGCGATTGCGGTTCGCCGTCGTGGAGTTATCTTCGGCGGCTCGCGCAAAGCGCGACCCCCGCAGCCGCCGAAGATATAATGCCCTTCGGGCATTACGAAAAACGATTATCCCATCCCGATGAAGAGTTTCATCGGGATGTTTTTTATGTCCGCACCCCGCTGTCGGCGGACGGCGAAAACCCGTTTTCACCTTTTAACATAATATTTGACATTTCCCATACGTTATATAGCCGAAAATGACAAAAAACACTGATATGGGAAATAAGATTTCGAAGACTCTGGATGCCGTATTCGCCCGCGTGACTTTCGACCTCACGAAGGCCGACATACGCCAATCGTACAAGGATCATATCGCGCTGGAGATTCTCCGCGAGGACGGGACGATGGCCTATCGCGCACTCGTTTCGAAACTCAAGGACTGGGAGTTGTTTCAGGCGCCGCTTCGGATCGAGAACCTCATGAAAACGCAACCGCGCAACGAAGAGGCGGCACCCGAAGAGTTCCTTAAGCAATACCGCGAGAAACTGCTCGCCGAGAACAAATCGGTACGCAACGTATCGACGGCGCACGCTTTGCTCGACATAGCGGCCGACACCACAACGGCCACATCGCAGATACTCACGCTGTACGGAATAACCGCACAGACGATAGCTGCGGCCATGGCCGAACTGACCGATCCCCTTCCCGACCTGAAATCGGAGATAAGATTCCATGCGGTCGACCTCAACGACGAGACCGCCGCCGACGGCAAAGCGTCGGCAATGCTCGACAAATTCGGTGTCGACCTCACCCGACTGGCACGCGAAGGCAAGATTGATCCCGTAATCGGCCGCGAGACGGAGATCGACCGCGTGATACAGATTCTGTCGCGCCGCAAGAAGAACAACCCGATCCTCATCGGCGAGGCGGGCGTGGGCAAAAGCGCCATTATCGAGGGGCTTGCCCTGCGCATAGCTTCGGGCGACGTGCCCTACACCATACGCAATAAAACCATTTATTCGCTGGATGTGGCATCGCTCGTGGCGGGCACCAAATTCCGAGGCGAATTCGAGGAGCGCATGCAACAACTGCTCGACGAACTGCGTCGGTCGAAAGATACGATCATATTCATCGACGAGATACACACCATCGTGGGTGCGGGAGCTACCCAGGGCAGTCTCGACACCGCCAACATACTAAAACCCGCACTCGCGCGAGGCGAATTGCAGACCATCGGCGCCACCACGCTGGACGAGTTTCGCGAGAACATAGAGAGCGATTCAGCTCTGGAGCGTCGATTCCAAAAGGTCATGATCGATCCCACTTCAGCCGCGCAGACTCTGGACATACTCCGCAACATCGCGCCCTATTACGAGAAGCATCACAACGTACGTTACTCGGAAGATGCGCTGAAGGCATGCGTAGCCCTTACGGAGCGTTACATAACCGACCGTCACTTTCCCGACAAGGCCATCGACGTCATGGACGAGGCGGGTGCGCGAACCCGCATCGGCGCGGCACACGAACCCGAGGTGATCCGCGAAACCGAACGTCAGTTGCAGGCCGTGGAGCGCGAACGCCGCGAGGCTGTCACGGCACTGATCTACGAAAAAGCCGCAACGGCCAGAATCAAGGAGGTGGCCCTCAAATCACGCCTCAACGAGCAGCGCGCCGAGTGGCACCGAGCCATGCAGAGCAATCCCACAGAGATCGGAGCGGCGGATGTGGAGCGAGTGATAACCTCGATGACGGGCATCCCCGCGGAACACGTATCGCACGGAGAAGCGGAGCGCCTGCGCTCGCTCGGCGAATACCTCGAAGGCCGCGTCATAGGACAGAGCGAGGCAGTACAGCGTATCTCGCGGGCACTGCAGCGTTCGCGAGCGGGCCTGAAAGATGCCGGACGCCCCATCGGGGTATTCCTCTTCGTCGGTCCGACGGGAGTGGGTAAAACGCTGCTGGCGAAAGAGCTCTCGAAGTGGCTGTTCGACAGCAAACGAGGGCTTATCCGTATCGACATGTCGGAGTACGGCGAGAAGCACAACGTCGCACGACTGATCGGCTCGCCTCCGGGGTACGTGGGTTACGGCGAGGGCGGACAACTTACCGAGGCGGTGCGTCGCCAACCCTATGCCGTGATTCTGTTCGACGAGATCGAGAAGGCGCATCCCGACGTATTCAACTCGATGCTGCAGATTTTCGACGAGGGACACCTCACCGACGGTTCGGGCCGCAAGGTCGACTTCCGCAACACCGTGATAATCCTCACTTCGAACGTAGGATCGCGCGCAGTGGCCGAAAAGAGCGTACAGGTGGGTTATAACACACCGTCGAAAGATACCAACTGCGTGGTGACGCCTTACGTCGAGTATCGCAAGGCTTTGGAATACACCTTTGCGCCCGAGTTCCTCAACCGCATCGACGACATCATCTACTTCCGCACGCTCACCGTGGACGACGTGGAACGAATAGTCGATCTGGAGTTGGACGGGATACTCTCGCGCACCAAGCAGCTCGGTTACGAGGTAGAGATCACCCCCGAAGCCAAACAGCGGCTCGCAACGATGGGCTACGAATCGCGTTACGGAGTACGTGCACTGCGCCGCACGCTGCTCGATCAGGTGGAAGAGCCTTTGTCGGGCCTCATCATCGACGGAAAACTGCAAGTCGGCGGACGCGTGACGATCGACCGCGACGAAAACGAAAACATAACCATGCGAGTGGCTTGACGGCATTCGCGCCGAAAGCGCAGGCCGAAAGCCATCGGGAAGAAGCACCCTGCTTGAATCCGAGAAGAAGCCGCGGCTGCCCGACAATCGGGCAGCCGTTTTTGCTTATCATCTTCATAAAATTCGACATCGCGTCGCGATGTCGGCAGTTCGCCGCCGCCCCACGCGGCGGACTGCAACTCGCCTCGGCTCGTGCATTCCGTCGCCGTCGGCAAACTGCGATCAATACCTCGTCCCCAGGCGCATGCGCTCCATATCCAGATATACGTATTTGAAGTGAAAAAACAGATCGAGACCCAGCGTTCCGTCCAACCGATTGAACATGTGCCCCGCCGCATTGTCGGGAAGATGCACCGCCACATTGCACAGATAACACGTGCGGCCGCCTACCTCGATGCTCTCGTAAGGAACATTCAGCACCTCGGTTCTGACGGCTCCGCCGAAACCGGCCACCCCTATCGAATCGCGACGGCCAGCCTCCTCCAGACGCTCTCTGTTACGGACATAATAATTAGGATTGAAACTGCTCGACTGACTTCCCGTATCCATAACGAGGGTGAGTCGCACGCCGTCCGTCTGCCAAGCCTCGACACGCATATTGCCGTTAACGCAACACAGATCGGCCCAACATATATCCTCGTCGTCGAACGGTCGGTCGGAAACGGTCATCGTTCTGCGCTCTATATCCAGACGCATATTCCCGAGCACGTTCATAGTCGGTACACCCATTATGATCTGCAACCGCGACAGATATTCGTCGGCCTGATCGTTGCCCGTACGCAGGTCCAACACATAGAACGGCACATTCTCCAATACGACATCGCCCAATCGGAACTCGCGCGCAACGGCTATCCGCCCCGCGGCCGAGGTTATGCCCGACGCAGAGACAGCAGCGTCGAGAAACTCCATTCCGCACCGCTCGGCCACCTCGGGACTCACCACATTCACCCCCGCGCCGGTATCGAACACCACGTCGAACGCCTTGCCGTTCAACTCGCCGTCGAGCACCAGCATACAGGCGTTTCGGGCGTTCAAAGTGTCGAACCTAAACGGGATATCGGCAGTCGTTCGGCCGTCGGCACGTCGGAAAAGCCCATATTTCGACAATTCGTCGCACAACGTCTCCTGCGAACGGAGCATGGCCGTCTGCTCTTCGGAGAGTTTCTCGGTCATACGTTCGCGAAAATCCCTGATCGATGCGGCAGCCTCGGCATTTCGGCCCGAATTACGCAGAGTCAACGACTTCTGCACGGTCATCGACATTATGTTATCGAACCCGAGATAGTCGCCGTAACTGTCGAGCAATCGATCTATGGCGTCGCAAGACTCTTGCGGACGATTGAAATAGCCATAGACCAGCGCTTCGGAAAACGTCGCGAAAAACGGCGACATGTCTCCCCTCCTCTGTTCTACATGCCGTCGAAGGGCGAACCAGTCTTCGCCGTTCATATATGCGCCTGCCAACGAATCGGCATTCTGCGCCTCGGCCGCAAACGCGCAGACCGAAACAAAAAGGGTAAAACAGAAACGCTTCATATTTTTATCTGTTAATCGCGCACGGTTTTATTTCACCGCATCGCCCTTCACCACGAAACGGTATGTCGAGCCGTCGCCCTTTATCCTATACACCCCGTCGGTATATATGGTGGCAACGGTATTCAGCGGAATCGTCACCTCGAAAATTATACGATTGCCGTCGCGATGCCATGCCGAACGTATATCGCCGCGCACCGAACGCAACGACGCCTCGGCCCACTCCATGTCGCGCGGGAAATGCGGACGAATGATTATGTTCTCGAACCCGGGTTTGGCGGGATCGAAATTGATACCCGCCAAATCGCTGTGCATCCATGCGGCGATATCGCCGAAGAAGACATGGTTGGCCGACGAATCGGAGAAATTCTCGCGCAAAGCCCACGTTTCGAGCGGCGTGGTGAACCCGCTCACGATCCAGTTGCCCCACGACGGCACGCGCGTCTGTGTGGCCAGGCGGTAGGCCGTCTCCACATAACCGTGCTTCACGAGCATGCGCAGGGCGTATTTGCTGCCCAGCAAACCGAAGTCGCAAGTGTAATCGTCTTCGACAACCGCATCGTTCAGGCGCGCCGCCACCTTATCCGCCATACCGTCGGGCACGATACCCAAAGCCAACGGCACCGCCTGCGCCGTCACGCGTCCTATGGAGTAGACACCCGTCGAGCGATCGAGATACTTGTCGTTTATCATATCGCGCAACTCGGCGGCCTTGGCGGCGTATTTCGAGCCGTCGCGGCCGAGAATCTCGGCGAAACGCGCCATCAGGACGTTGTCGTAATAATAAAAACATGCCGCGGTAAAATCGCTCGGAGTCTGCGTCTTGTAGAAACACCAGTCGCCGAGTCCGTAATCTACCGTACCGTCGGCGTTCTCGCGCGTGGCTATATAGGCGAGGTAACGCTCAGCAGCGGGCCATATCTTCTCTATGGCTCGGCTGTCGCCGTAATAGTTGTAAACGGCGTCGGGCACGATGAACATAGCGGCATCCCATACGGGTCCGGGCCAGTCGCCGTAGCCCCACCCCGCACTCGGAATGATTCCCGATATGGTACCGTTCTCGCGCTGATTGTCGACGAAATCGTCCATCCACTTCTCGTACACCGAAATGGCGTCGAAATTGGTGAACGCTATGTCCATGCTTATAAAGGCGTCGGCCGTCCATCCGTTCTTCTCACGGTGAGGGCAGTCGGTCGGGATGCCTTGCAGATTGCACAGATAGGAGCGCCGCACGGCACGCCACAATTTGTTAAGCAGTTCGTTCGACGAGCGGAAATCGCCTGTCGACTCCACGTCGGTATGCAGAAAATGCGCCGTGAGACTATTGGCGTCCAGCTCTACGGGACGGTCGGCCTTAACGGTGACGTATTGGAATCCGTTGTAATGGAACTTGGGCGTGAAGTTCTCCTCGCCTTCGCCCTTAAGGATGAATATGTCGCGCTGGAGAGAGTATTCGCCCACCGTATGCGAATGGAAATCGATGTTGTGCATCTCGACCGTACCGTCGGAACGGAGCAGCTCGCCGTGCTCCATCGTAATGCGCGTACCCGCCTCGCCCGTCACGCGCAGAGTGCACACGCCCGTCATGTTTTCGGCGAAACCGAAGACGTATTCGCGGTCGGAAATACGGTTCACCTCCACGGGCGAGAAAGATTCGCTTTCGCGGATGGAGGGCATCGACTGAGCCGCAAGCAGAGGCGACGGGGCCTCGCACACCACGGCCGCGGGATATGAATCGTCGTCGAAAGCGGGATCGTCCCACCCCTCGACCTCGCAACGCGCGTCGATGATGTCGCCCGCATATATCACGTTGCCGCGCACGGGACCTACGGTCGTACGCCACGACCCGTCGGACACCACGGTTCGGCTGCGGCCGTCGGCATAGTCCAGATGAAGCTCGCAGATCATGCGCGGACGATTGCGCCAGCGTGCCGACTCGTACTGCCACACGGCCATGCCCGAATATTCGTTGTAGAATCCGTTACCCAAAGTGACGGTCAGCACGTTGTCGCCCTTGCGGATCGACGGCGTGACGTCGTGCACCAGATAGAGGTTGCGCTTGTCGTAATGGGTGAACGCGGGATTGAGACGATCTTCGGATACCGGCACGCCGTTCAAGGCAGCATCGTAATAACCCGCCGCACTGATGTACAACCGAGCGCGCACGACATCGTCGTCCGTCGTAAAATGCTTGCGCAACATGGGCGAGGGTTCGTAATCCTTGTCATAGGAGTCGGTGATCCACTCTCCCGTCCACGGCTCGCCGTGCAGTTTTCCCGTCGAGAACCACGCTGTCGACGATCGGGCGACCTCGCGTCCCAGGCGATCGTAAGCGCGCGCCTGCCAGCAATAACGAGTGTCGGGCGAGAGGTTCGCCGTCGACATCTCGACGAACGGACGGGTCGAGACGATCTTAGGGCTTACCGCCGCGCAACTCTCCCTGTCGGCGAGCGCCTCCTCGCTCTCGGCTATGCGCACCTCGACGGCACGCTGACTGAACGACACGCGCCGGGCATCGGTACGGTAATACCAAGTGAAACGCACGGTCTCGCCGTCGACGGCCTGAGGCTCTGCGGCGTACTCGCAGCGCATGCCTGCGATGGAAACACGGCCGTCGGCCCCGCAAGACGAGAATACGGCCGCGACAGCCATGAATAAGACGCCGACCGAAAACAGACAAAAGCAACGATTTTTCTTCATAAATAAGGGAGAGTATTTAATGTCAGGCGGAGACGAAACGACGCGTCCGCATTCGCAAATATAGCAAAAATCAGTCAAAACCGTTTGGGGCGGGATATATTTATATGATTTCGCTCGGGCGGCAGCCTGCGGACCGCACGACTCTTGCGAGTCGCAACATTTTAAACCACGTTAAACGATTTTTGCAAATAGTTTGTTATATTTGTATACACTCAATCTTAAAAACTATGGACACCACCCCGAAAAGACTCCGAATGATAGAGCGCGACGAATGGCTTCGTCCCGTGGCCGACCGCATCGAGGAACGTCATGCACGATATCTCGCCCGAATGAAAGAGATAACTCGACAGGCGGGCTCGATAGTCGACTACGCCAACGGCTACCGCTATTTCGGATGGCAGCGCGACGAGGAGTTGAGCGGCTGGTGGTTCCGCGAATGGCTCCCCGAGGCGACTGACGCATACATTTTCGGCGATTTCAACTCGTGGCAACGCACGCAGATACGTCTCGACAAAGGCGAAGGCGGCGTGTGGAGCGCATTTTTCCCCGACGCGATGTACGGCCGTATGCTCACCCACGGTTCGCTCTACAAGCTCCACATACACGGCGCCAACGGCCGGCACGACCGCATACCCGCCTACGCAGCGCGCGTGGTGCAGGACGAGCAGACCAAGAACTTCAACGCCCAGTTCTGGACGCCGCAACCTTACGAATGGCAATGCGAGTCGTTCGACGCGGCTTCCGTCGGCGACCTGCTCATCTACGAAGCACACACGGGCATGGCGCAGGAGCGGGAGGGTGTCGGGACCTACAATGAATTTACCGATCTAGTTCTGCCCCGCATAAAGCAGGCGGGATACAACACGGTGCAGCTCATGGCCGTGGCCGAACACCCCTACTACGGTTCGTTCGGATACCACGTGTCGAACTTCTTCGCCCCGTCGTCGCGCTTCGGCACGCCCGAGGAGCTTAAAAGGCTGATCGACACGGCCCACTCGCTCGGAATGGCCGTTATAATGGATCTTGTGCATGCCCACTACGTGAAAAATATCAATGAGGGCATAGACCAACTGGACGGTTCGGATCACCACTACTCGAAAGCGGGCGCGGCGGGTTACCAGCCTCACTGGGATTCGCGAATATTCGATTACGGCAAAGGCGGCGTGGAGCATTTTCTGCTCTCTAACGTGAAATACTGGCTCGACGAATTCCGTTTCGACGGATTCCGTTTCGACGGCGTAACATCGATGATATATCGTCATCACGGATATGTCGATTTCGACTGTCGCGAGAAATTTTTCGACGAAGGAGTCGATCTCGACGCCATGACCTATCTGGCTCTGGCCAATCGACTCGTGCACGATTTCCGTCCCTCGGCCGTCACCATCGCCGAAGAGGTGAGCGGCATGCCCGGCATCTGCATCCCCATCGACGACGGAGGCACGGGATTCGATTACCGCCTCGGAATGGCCATACCCGATTTCTGGATAAAGATGCTGAAGGATACCCCTGACGAGCAGTGGAACATATGGGAGATATGGAACGTGCTGACCGACCGACTGCCCGAAGTGAAGACGATAGCTTACGCCGAGTCGCACGATCAGGCCATGGTGGGCGACAAAACCATAGCATTCCGCCTGATGGACAAGGCGATGTACGACTCGATGGACCGCGGGAGCGTGAGTCTGGTCGTAGATCGCGGTATGGCTCTGCACAAGATGATACGCCTCATAACCATCTCCGCGGGAGGCGATGCCTACCTCGATTTCATGGGCAACGAATTCGGTCATCCCGAATGGATCGATTTCCCGCGCGAAGGAAACGGATGGTCATACGCCCATGCGCGGCGCCAATGGTCGCTGCGCGACGACGAGAGGCTGCGTTACTCCTATTTGGCCGATTTCGACAGAGAAATGCTGCGTCTGGTGCGCGAACACAAGGTTCTTTCCGACGGCTATCCCTACAATCTGCACATGGACGAGAACAACAAGACGATGGTATTTTCGCATCGCGATCTCTTGTTCGTATTCAACTGGCACCCCTCTGCGTCGATACCCGACTATCGATTGCCCGTACGCGAAGCGGGCAAATACATGCTCGCGCTCAGCACCGACGAGAAGCGTTTCGGCGGGCTCGGACGACAACGCGGCGACGACGAGCATTTCTCGTTCCCCGTCAATATCGGCGACGGAACCCTGCGCCCCCACATACGCATATACAACACATCGCGCACGGCAATGGTGTTCCGCAGGTATGAATAAATAAGGCATGCTCGCCGACAGCGGAGGACGCAAACGATCCTTACGGCGAGTTGCAGATCCGCCGCGCGGAGTGACGGCGAACCGCCGACATCGCACCGCGATGCCGATAATATGATTATCCCTCCATTCGGTTGCACCGAATGGAGGGATAATACTTAATATACATCACCACCCTACTGCTTGCGCTTGCGCGAGGTCTTGTCGTCTATCGAATTGCCCTGAATGGTTATAAGACGCACATCGTCCGACACATTGGTGTAGATCTGTATGACGCGATGGAAGATTCCCGCCTCGATCTTATGAGGCTCGTACTTGATCTTTATCACCGCCGACTCGCCCGGGAGAATCGGTTTGCGCGAATAGGTCACGGTAAGACACGAGCACGATTTGGTTATCTTCTTGATCACCAAAGGAGCGTTACCGTCGTTGACGAAACGGAACTCCTTTATCAGATCGCCGCCGTGACGCGCCACATCGCCGAAGTCGTGCGACGAGCGTTCGAAGGTCATGCGCGGACCGTTCTTTTCCGGCCCGTCGTCGCCGTACGATGCTCGCCGAACCTCGGCTGCCGCTCCGTCGGCACAGTCCGAAACACGACCGTAAGCCGACGCAACGGCCGCCGACAAGAGAACCATGCAACATATCAGTCTCATAAGCAGTCGGATCAATTGAGTCGGAAATTATAGGTTATCGTTCCGCCCTGCACGAAACTGCGACTCTCGGTAAAACGCGCACGCTTGGCGGCATCGATGGCTGCCGCTATCAAAGCAGCATCCGACGAAGTGGAACCCTTGGGTTCGTAAGCCGCGCTCGTCACTTTGCCGTGCTGGTCCACGGCAACACGAATAACGATCTTTCCGCTCGTATTGCCAGGGTAGGACGGCACGGGCAGATTGCCCACCAGACCGCGACCGCGCAACCCTTCGTCCAACTGGTCGTTACCGACGGGATTCAGGCCGCCGCCGTTACCGCTCGCAAGGTTCTCGTCGCCCTCGCGGGCATAGGGATTGCCCACGTCCTCGGGTTCGTCCGCACCATCCTTGTTGCTGTGGAAGATGGCACGAGTGTTCACCGTCTGCGTCTTCTCGTCGGTGCCCGTCACCTGCTGCGAATTTTCCCTTACGGTGGATACGTTTTCGTGGCGCGGCGAGTGCGTGCTGACCACGGGACGCGGTCGGGGACGCGGCCGCTCCTCCTCGATAACTATCTCAATCATCGCGGGAGGCTCCGTCACCTCGATACGAATGTAAACCAGCAGCAGCAAAGCCGTGACGACTACCGTATAAACGGCTGCGGCGACACCTCCGTAGAGTCTCGGTCGGTCGTCATTTTCGTCGTAGTAATTCATAATCTCAAAAGTTTGGATTACCCGATCCGTTCGAAACGGTTCGCGCAAAAAGTCCCGAAACCGCCCGCCCCGCCTAAGGCTGGGTGGCGGCTATAAGCTTGTAACCGTTATCCTTGGCGATGTTCATCACCTGCACTATCTCGTCCCACTGCACAGTCTTGTCGGCATGGAGCGACACGGTAGGCTCCTCCTGTCCTTCAAGACGTTTTTTCAAAGCGCGGTCGACGCCCTCGCGCGACCCCACGTTTTCCAGCTCGACGTAATAGATGTAGCGTCCCGAACCCGCATCCTTGATCGACACAGTCATCACCGCCTTGTCCTTCAACCGATTCGAACTTTTGGGCAACATCAGTTTCACGGCATTGGGATTAATCAGCGTGGTGGCTATAATCATGAATATGAGCAGCAGGAACATCAGGTCGGTCATCGACGATGCCGAGAAGGACTGGTTGACCTTCGATCCTCGTTTTATTGCCATAGCTGCCTATTTTACGGGTTGATTCAGAATATCCATGAATGCTATCGAGTTGGCCTCCATCTGGAACACCAGCTTCTCGATACGGGCTACGAGATAGTTGTAGCCGAAATAGGCGGGAATACCCACGATAAGACCGGCTACCGTCGTAACCATCGCCACGTACATACCGCCCGAGAGCAGCGACATGTCGACCGTACCGCCCGCCGCAGCCATATCCATGAAGGTCTGTACCATACCGATTACCGTACCGAGGAAACCTATCATGGGTGCACCGCCCGCGATGGTGGCGAGGAACGGCAGGCCGTTCTCCAGCTTCGATACCTCCAGATTGGCGACATTCTCGATAGCCGACTGAATGTCGCCCATGGGACGTCCTATGCGCTCGATACCCTTCTCGACCATGCGGGCGATGGGGGTATTGGTCTTGCGGCACAGATCAATGGCGGCGCGAATCTTACCGTCCGAGATGTAGTCGCGAATACGGTTCATGAAGTTCATGTCGAGCACCGACGCCTTACGGATGGCCATGTAACGCTCCACGAAAATGAATACGGTGACACCGCCCAGAATGAGCAACGGCCACATGAGCCATCCGCCCTTGGTGAAGAGTTCCCAGAGTCCCATACGGGTCACTTCGCTGTTCGCCGCCGCTGCGGCCTCGCCTGCCGATGCTGCCGTTTCGGCAGCCTGAAGAAAATCAATCATAATTTTTTTCTTTAATTATTTAAGTTTTATTTCTGTTCCGTAATTCGCGACGTCGCCTCCGTCGAATCGGGTTTCACCGCCTCGGCAGAGTCGTCCGCACGGCGGGCCGACCTGCGGCGACGAACATTGCCGGCTTCGGAGGCTTCGCGTTCGATGCTGTCGCGCCGTTGCAACTCGGCATTCACGGCCGATTCGACATCCTTCTCGCGCTGTTCGCGCCGACGCTTGCTCATGAACCGCTCCTTCACGCGACGCTTCAGATCGGACCAATTGTCGAAATCCTCCTTATAATATATCCCGATTCCCGTCTCCTGCAAACCTTGGTTCTCGTCGAAACGGTCGATGGTCTGCGTGAATCCGCGCAGCTTCAGATTACCGTTGCGGTCGATAAGCCACGTGATATATGCCTCTCCCAGGAAGTTGGACATGTTGCCGTTGGCTGCCATCTTGTTATCGACCAAATAGTTTCCCTCCAGTTCGACCAGCAGGCGATCGTTCACCAGACTCTTCGAAAATCCGAAGTCGATCTCGTCGCTGGTAAGCTCCGAGCGCGGGCGGTAACGCAATACTATATTATAATCGTCGCTCGAAAGCCAGTTGCTCAACTGGTTCGACAGCAGTTCGAAACCCGTCGTGGCCGAGGCCGTGGCTCCTATGTTCGACGAAGCCGACGAATCGGAATAAAAACTTCCGCTCACAAGCAGATACATGAATTGGGTGGCGATCGATTGCTGGTTGTTCAGCAGATTGGCCACGGCATTACGTATCTCCGAATCGGCATTCGGCACCTTTATATCGAACGTGACCGTGGGGTTTGTCAGTCGATCCGAGAGATTGATGATGCACTCCACGGGCACGGCTCGGGTTATGTTGTCGAGCGTGGTGGACGACAGCAGCGGTTGAAGCGATGCTTTCAACTTGTAGACCGCATTGATATTCAGGCGGGCGTCCATCGGTTCGCCGACCCACTGAATAGTCGATCCGCTCTCGATGATGAAACGCTTGTTTATTATGTTCTGCAACGTGAACAGATAGCTGCCCTCGGTGATGGTGTAGTCGCCGTACATGTCGAATATGTTGGCCCGCGGTACGATCCTCATATTCAGCGTACCGTCGCCGCGCACCTTGATTATGTCGCCGACGGTGGGATCGATCACCAGCTGCACCTCGGCATTGGGATTGGCCGTGAGTTCGATATTGATATTCATGGTGCTCGCGCCGGCGGACACGCCTCGATTGCGCCGCTCGAACATCATCTTCTTACGAAGCAGATAGTTGGTAGAATCGATCTGCATTCCGGGCTTTTCGAATATCACGAAGTCGGCGTTCGAGGCGTCGCTTTTACCCGACAACGGCATGAAGAACTGCGAATTGCCCTCGGTGGAGGCCACTATGTCGAGCGTGGTGCCTTTCTTGTTGCCCCGTACGGTCGCCACGCCCGAAGCATATACCTTGCCGTAGAACAGATCGTTGTCGCGTTCGGTGGTGTTGAGCACGACCATGCGGCGCGGCACCAGACGCATTTCGTAGGCTATGTTCGACAAATGCTCAAGACTGAGATCCATCGTAAGCAGCCCGCTGTTCTGCTCCGAATCGTATACGCGCGCATTGGAGGTCTTGAGATGATTCTTCTCGACCTTGATCTTCGCCTCGGGAATGGTGTAACGGGCGCGCGTAAAATCGACCGTGGTCCCCAGATCGGTCACGTCGATCGTACCGCTCAGCTCGGCATTGCGATCCTGCCCGATGATCTCCAGCGAAGCCGACGCCTTGCCCTCGGTATCCGACACCACGCCCGAAAGAACGGGATCGAGCAACGACATGGGCAGATTGTCGAGTTTGGCCTCGGCATAATAACGACGCGATACGGGAGCATAATATCCGCGCACGATGTTGACGCCCGTGCCGAGATTCCTAACCACCACACGCGCTCTCTGCTGCTCGAAATCCCAATGCGAATCGATACACAACGGAGCTACGCGAATGCCGTTCACGCTCAAACTGTCGAGATCGATATCGGCCGTCAACTCGCCTCGGTTCAGCACCGCCTTCATCGAAGCGTCGCCGTTGCCGTAGCCGCCGACGGAGTATCCCATGCGCGTGGCGAATCCCATGAACGGAGCGAGGTTGAAATTGCGCAACCGCACGGTAAGCGAATCGGAGCGGCTGCGCGACGCCACGCCTTCGACATGCAACATTTCGCCGTCACTACGGACCGTGAAATCGCGAATCTCGATGCGAGCCGTATCTATGGTTATCAGATCGGAGGTTATCCGCCAATCCTTACGCCCCTGCGTTATGGTGGTCGGGAATATGTTCATCGCAACACGGCGCATGCCGTTCACGGGATCGCGCACGATCTCGGCGGCGAGGCCTACCACGCCCGAAAGCGAATCGGCAGGATCGGAGAAACCGGCCGACATGGTCACGCGGTTATTCTTGGCGCCTCCCATCACCGAAAGCTGCGGCATGTGGAACGCTCCGACGTAGAAGTCCTCCGAACCGAGATACATGGCCAACGAATCGCCCTGATTGGTGACATTCAGATTCAGATTGGTGGCCAACACGTTGTTGCGCTCCAAATAATCTGACTCGGCGCGCAGCAGTATTCGGTTGGCGGCGGGATTGAGTACGAAGTTGAATTTCGACCCGGGCGCCAGTTGCAAACCGTCGGATACGGCGTCGAGCAGCGGATCGACATTCTTTACCGTCACCGACAAAGCCGAATAGCCGTCGCTGCCGCCGCTTTGGTAATCGACGGGCGTGTCGTCCGATATCCCGGGAAGATATTTACGCATCGACGCGCTCAAATACTTCACCAGTTCGGCATAGCTCGTAGGTCCGGTGAAAGAGGCATCGGCGAAATCGGAGGTGAAATTAAGCGAACGCTTTCCGCCGGCACTGCGCGCCGACACTTTCATCTCGCCGCTGCGCAGAGTGTCGATATTGTAGACATAACGGCCGTTATCGAGCGAAAGCGAACCGTTCATGTCGTCCGCGCCGTCGCCCGTGGCATACAGATCGGCGTCGAAAGCGAGCAAAGCCGTCGAATCGCGCTTGTTGATATTCATGGCATGCAGATCGGCCTGCACCAAATGCAGCTTGAAATCGTATATGGGATGTTCGCCGTTCATGTCGGCCATGCCGCTCAGAACCATGCGCAAAGGCCCTCCATCGCTGTGCGCCGACCCCGTGAAGCTGCGGTCGTTTATGCGCCCCGCTATCTTCAGCGAATCGTAAACGCAATCCTTGAATTCGAACGAACCGACCACGCCGTCCACATCGCCCGAAATACTGCCGTCACCCACGACGCCCGCGAAACGCAGCGCAGCCGAAGCGGGACCGAGCGAGGAGTTACGGAGCAAACGCCCCAAACGCAGATGACGCACGTCGGCCGAAGCGGTCAGCGACGCCGTTTTGCGCGCACCCGCCACGGGTCTGCGCGTCGCTGCCAGCGAGACGTTTCCCGCCTGAGTAGTGAGGCTCGCCTTGGTATCGAACGAATCGAACCCGCCGACGAACGATCCCGCGCATACGATATCGCCCGCCGCGTTCATCATGGAACGCAACTTGTCGGACAATGCTTTGCCCACTATACCCTCGGCCACGGCCTCTACGTCCTCTTCGCAGGTGGCAAGACGCTTGAGGTCGAGCCTCATCACGGTACGCTTCACATCGGGCAGACCGCGCAAGGACACATCGGCGCGCAACGAACTCTTTCGTCCGAACGCCGCGTTGCGCACGTCGACCTTCAGGTCGGCCACCGTACCGCTCACGCCTATGTCGGCATCGTCCAGTGCGAGTTTCCACGGCAGCAGTTTAGGCGCGAAATGGGCTATGTCGTCCGTAGATACGCGCGTATCGTGCAGGTCGCCCTCGATAGTCACGTTATGGATGAAATCCCTGTAAGCGCTCCAATCGTCGCCGCGCAGAGCCAGCGAGCGCAGACGCACGTCAGAATCCTCGGCCTCGATCTCGAAATCGCGCAGATCGATAAGTCCGCGATCGACCAGAAAACGGCCCGTAAAATTACGCACCGTAAAGCCGCTGTGCTCCACGGTGGAAAAATTGCGGATATAACCGCCCACCATGCCGCCGTCGAGAGTGAAATCGTCGATGAACGCCGAAGTGTGGTTAAGGTGCATGTCGCTGAAATCGATTCCGTACTCGGGTTCGCGATGTTCGCGCCGCTCGATCACGAGCGTCAAATCATTCACCTGCACATCGCTTATGCTGACGGCGAAATCGCCTTTCTCTTTCTTCTTTCCTTTCGAAAGACGGCTTACCACCTGTTTTATGTTGGTCTCGCCTTCGGGCATCTCGCGAATGTTCAGAACGGCGTCGGATATCGACCCGTTACGCAGCATTATGCCCGACTTGCCGGGGAAATCGCTGAGATGTATGCGCAGCTTTCCCACGTAAAGCAGAGTGTCGCGCGCATAATCCTCGACATAGAATCCATCCACATTAAGGCTGCCCAAAGCGCCTATGCGTATACGGTCGATCGACACCGTGGTTCCGAGCTTGCGCGATACGTATTCGGCGGCGCGGTCGACTATAAAATTCTGTACCGAAGGCAGATCGATAAGCAATGCGACCGCAATGGGGCAAAATATCAGAAACAAAATAGTGACTGATAACGCCTTTAACAATATTTTAGTAACTTTGCGCATCGCGACAAGCGTCATTAAACTCACAAATGTAGATAATTTCTATTAAAAACAGAAACAACATCTTAAAAAATGGATATTACCATACTCGGCATAGAGTCCTCTTGCGACGACACCTCGGCGGCCGTGATACGCAACACGACACTGCTTTCGAACGTCATAGCCTCGCAGGCCGTGCACGTGAAATACGGCGGCGTGATCCCCGAACTGGCATCGCGCGCCCACCAGCAGAACATCATTCCCGTGGTGGATACCGCACTCAAGGAGGCGGGCGTAGCGCCCGACAAGATAGACGCCATAGCTTTCACGCGCGGGCCGGGACTGCTGGGTTCGCTTCTGGTAGGCACCTCGTTCGCCAAAGGGCTGTCGATAGCGAACAACATTCCGCTCGTGGAGGTCAACCATCTGCAAGGGCACATACTCTCGCACTTCATCGACCTGCCCGACCGCGACATGCCGCACCCCGACTTTCCGTTTCTATGTCTGCTGGTCAGCGGAGGGCACACCCAGATCGTAAAGGTCTCGTCACCGTCGGAGATGGAGATCATAGGCACCACCATCGACGACGCCGCAGGCGAAGCATTCGATAAGTGTGCCAAAGTGATGGGACTGCCCTACCCGGGCGGCCCCGTGATCGATAAACTCGCCAAAGAGGGCGATCGCGACGCCTTTTCGTTCGCCAAACCCCACGTGCGCGGCGAGTACGACTACTCGTTTTCGGGGCTGAAGACCTCGTTTCTCTACACCCTGCGCGAAAGGGTCGCTGCGGAACCCGACTTCGTGGAACGGCACAAGGCCGACTTGTGCGCATCGCTGCAACACACCGTAATCGATATCTTATTAAGCAAACTGATAAAGGCATCGAAAGATTCGGGGATCAGGAACATAGCCATAGCAGGCGGAGTGTCGGCCAATTCGGGACTGCGCGACGCCGTGGCCGAGACGGGACGCCGACGCGGATGGCGCACATTCATCCCCGAAATGAAATTCACCACCGACAATGCCGCCATGATAGCCGTCGCAGGTTACTACCGTTACTGCGACAACATCTTCAGCGACCTCGGCGTATCGCCCGCAGCCCGTTTGGAGGAGATTATGTAGCGGCCGTCATACCGCAACAACAACCCCGAGAGTGCTTCACTCTCGGGGTTTTGCATATTACGAATCTCGACCGCCGCTATTTCTCGACGCAACGCACGAAGCAGGCGTCGCTGCTATCGCCATTGAATACATTGCCTTTCGAGATCGGGAAGAAATCGAACGTGAAGTAGTTGAAATCCCATCCGATCGCACCGGCATTACGGTCGGTATTATCTGTGGCGATATCGTTTAAAGCCATATTCTCCTTCAGCCAATATATGGCGCCCGGACGCATGAACAAATCATGGAAAAGAGGCGCTCCCATGGTCCCTTCGGGATAGCTGCCGCCCACGGCATCGAAATATCCCCATCTCTTGTTGCAGGAATATCGCAAAACGCCTCGATGTCCGTTGAGATTATCCTTTCGGTGTCCGTATCCCGACGCACCTATCGGGAAAAACAGATTCTTGCCAGTCTCTCGACTATAGATGAAACAACCTCGCATTCCGTACGCTCCCGACCGAGTATAGTCGTAACCGTAAACTTCGTCTATGTCGTCCGACACCTCCGTAGCATCGTCGCCGTACAATACGCCGAAACCCTGCTCTATTTCATCGGCCCTGTACAACTCTGCGAAATCGTCGTACGAAGCAACACGAATAGTGTTGCTGTTCACCGTAGGATCATCGAAACTACCCGTACTCGGACTATTCGTTATGCCGCTAACCCAACCGCTCCAAGAATAATATTCGTTTTTGCCGAAATCATCGGGTACAACGTTAATCCACGGGGTTTTCGAGTTTTTATTCAATTTCGCATCTATCGGTTGATTCAGGTTGCCGAACTTGAACAACGAACCCTCATCTATCGGACTCGAAGCCTCCTCGGTCGCATTTCTCATATTAACCGTATGCCAGCGCGTACCGCCCTCGACAAGAGCATCGGGCGCATATCCCTGACGCACGAAAATAAGGTGATAACATGTATTGTTATGATATTCGACCCTTACAATGGCATAGCGCGACGAATTCTCATCGGCTGCCGTACCGTTGAAATCGATATTGAAATCGATCGGGGTATCCGTTCTGCCCGATATGATCTCCATACCTGCCATCGTCTCACCGTCGAATTCGATATCGGCCGTCCCTTTTTCGGAGATATTGGGATCCGCGACGCTCAATGTCACCAATCCGTCGGGATTCTTTATGACATACGCTCTCCACGGTCCGACCGAGTTGAACGCTTCGAATTTTACGGCCGACTCCATAGGCAACCGTTTCAATACCACATGGAACGATTTATCGTTATTCCACCTGCGCCATACACCTTTGGGATTCACTATACGCCTCACCTGATAGATGGTAACATCGTCCTCGTATTTTCCGCCGTCGCTCAACGACGCAGTAATTCTCACCACGGCCTTTCGCTGATAAGCCACATAGGGATTGTTTCCCGTGTGCGCGGTCGCCTTAATCAACTGCTTGGCACGGGTATACATAGGCAGCGAGAAACGATAGACATTACCCGTCACTTCCGACTCTTCGACACCGTCGACACGGTACATGTCGGTATCCAAAGAACCGGCGGTCGTATGCGGACCGTACGTCATATCCGAATATACTCGCTCTCCGCGCTTCGGAGCCTGCTCGTAATACGCCTTATTCGAAGTTTGCGTAAACGGAGCCTGCCCCGTTATGACTGTAGCAGTCGTCTCGTGCAGCGACAGAAATCCATTCCAAGGATTCTCGCCCTCCTTATCCGCGGCCTTATAATATTCGAAATCGGGATTAGGTTGATCGGGTGCCCAGCGGTTGTCTATAATCTCGGCCTTCAAGCCCGTGACCGTAACCCCGGGTTCGGTGTTGACCTGAACGGGGAGCATCATCGAATGGTTGTAAAGATACGAGATGTAATAGGGATTGGGGATAACGATACCCTTCTCGCGCTCGTAATCGATATGCCAGTCTACGTCGTTGGCATAGCCCCTGAACCTCATCGTCAGCTTGTAATGGTAGTTACGCTGCGCATCGTAGTCCCGGTCGGTATCCTTGCCGAGCATGAAACGATAGGTAATATCGCCCTCGCTCATGTCGCCCGCATTACGCGAAACGTAATGCGCCTTCACCTCGATATAAGAGCCGTAAGGCATTTGGTCTTTGGCATTGGGGCTTATCAAATTACCCGCATCGTCCTTGTCGCTGCCGTCGGGAAACTCGACTTTCTTGTCGTTGTCCCAGTCCTGCTTCTTGCTTATGCCTTGGCCCTGCATGTTCTCGTAGAAGTACAGAGCCTCGACTGTCTCGCCGTGCTGGGCCGCGATCTGCTCGTCGACGGACATACGGCCTTCGGCATCGGCCGACAGCTTCGCCGCTCCGTAAACGGGATTACCGTTGGTCAGTCGCGCGGGATAGTTGTCGTCCCACGTGGTATTTCCCTTCGCATATTCGATCATCTCGCCTTCGCGAATCAACTCCGTATCTTCGGGAGCATCCTTGCCAGGCGTGTTGTCCTTGCCCAGCCAACAGTGCGAAGGAATATCCTTTATCTGCACCGATTGGAGATAGATGTAAATGTTGTCTTTCAACCCCGAAGCGTCGAACGCCACCGTAACCTTCGATGCCGCGCGGCGAATCCACGCGTGCAACGACATTTCGCGCTTCGCGACGGCGATCAGCGGAGCCTCGGCAGGTTCCTTGGTCTTGCCGTCGCCCTCGATGAAGCAGCCGAACATCTGGTTGTTTCGCGCCACGTCATTCTTGTCCCACTCCAGCGACACGGCCTTCAGCTTCTCGACCGTCGTGACATCGTATTCAGCCAGATCGTCCATGTTGGCCACGGCATAGATATAATAACGGCCGTAAGGTATCTTCAGCCCGAATTCGGCATGAGGCGTTCGGCTCTCGGCCGCATGACCGTTGTCGGCATCGGCGTTAGTGCGATCCGCATCGTCTGCTTCGAAATCATCGATCGAATGCTTATATGCCAGCTTGCCGTTCTCGTCGTACAGCAACACGCAGAGACTCTCAATCTGCTTTATGGCCTCGCCACCCGCGCGGGTAGCCCCGTTCAGCCCCGAAGACAACGGTTTGAATGCCACATCGGCCGTAACCATACACTCGCCCTCGGGAATGATCCCGCCGCCGTAATCGTCGGTCATGTCCTTGGTACATGCCGCAAGACCGAATACCGACATGCACAACAGAATATATTGAATACTTCGTTTCATCTCTTCGGTATGATATTAATCTCTGTCCAGTCCGAAATCGGGATCGAGCGTCACTTCGCCGTACGGCCGCAGATCGACCGCCCACTTCACGTCGGATACGCCGAAAACTATGTTCACCACCACATGCGTATTGCGTGGCAATCGGTCGAGATTGGTGAGATAGCCGTAATCGGTATCGGCACCGTTTACCGAAATTGACATGGAGTAGTTTTTGGCATCCTCGTCTGATTTCTCGGGGGAATACTTTCCCTCGAGCAGATAGACGAGCGGCGGAGTGACCGTTTTTCCTGCGGGCAACGCGAAACCTCCGTCATCGAAAGTTTTTTCGAACGTGTAATATTCGTTATTGCCCACATTGGGCACATCGAAATCGAGGATATCGAGTCCGTCGCCATATTCGTTCACATGCGGCAAATAATACTCGCGTCTCGACATCTTGTCGATGGCGAGCGCCGTCAGCACTCGGTCGCTGCCGCTTTTGTTCGTTATGTTGAACGTGAATTTCACGGCCGCGCGATGCAGGATGATATTGTGCGACAGATCCTTGTCGCCAACCTCTATCTCCTCGCACTTGCTCATCGGAAGACCGCCCGCATACTTTTCGTCGGCATCGCCCCGGGCATCGAGCTCCGAGCCTACACCGTCGTTCAAACGCACCTCCAGTCCCGCGATCTCCTCGCTCGGGAACGGTTTTCCCACCTCGATTCCACCCAGATAGAGATGCAAATCGGCCACGGGGTTACCTTCGTAATCGCGTACCTTCACCGATTTGTTATTCTCGTTGACAAATACGTACACCTTTTTGGTCTCGTTGGCGCGCACCTTGAAATGCTCGTCGCCGTATTCGACCACCGCTCCAGCATACAAGAATCTGTTGGCCTCCACGTCGCCGTCCTTGTCGACCACGACGATACGCAATGTCTGCATCATCTCGGCATCGTTGGCGGGATCCTCGTATACGTCGGCACGTGTCGAACGCGCAGGCTTCGCGGCGTCGGACAATGCCACGCCGATATTCAGATTCACCCAAATCTCCTTTTCGGGCGCGGGAACATCCGCCACCGACTTATCGCACCCCGAAGCAAAGAGAGAGACGAGGCACAAAATCGCGATATGTACCGAATTTCTCATTTTTACAGATCCGAATCGTTGATTCTGACAGTCCAGTCGTTAATTTTAATATAAGTCCTGATCCATGTGCCGCTCTTGTCGAGGAAGAAGATCAACGACCACTCGCTTTCGCGATCGAGGAACTCCTGCGACGGCATCTGCGAATAAAGATCGCTTTTGAGCAGCAACAGATAGTTTATCAAAGGTATGTCGATGATGTTCGCGCCGTCCTCCTTGCGGCTCACAATAAGCCTGGGACTGTTCTTGGTCATGAGGCGCGAAGTCGAGAACTCCGCATAAGCCACCACCACTTCGCGCTCGTCGTCGGTCACGCCCGTCGAGGCCTGACCTCGCGCCCACGGAGTATAGGTCACACTACCGTTGGGGATCAGATCGTTATCGGCACCGAAAAGCGTATTGTCGTCGGTGATGCGGAACTCGAAATCCTTATCATCCACGGCATCGCCGCTCATCTGTTGCAAAACGATACGGATATTGTTCGTGTTCTTCATCATCTCCACCACGCCTTCGCCGTACATGTCGGCGGTGGCCATCGTCAGCTCGCCCCAATACATCCCGTGCAGATTCTTACGCTCGGGAGCGGTGAGACAATCAGCGTCCAACACAGCCCGCAGATCGTCGCGCATGGTTCCCGCAGCAGGAGTGCGCACGAACGAGAACGAACTCTCGTCGCAAGCCATGCCGCCGTAAGCGGCGAACCGATAATTGCCCGGCGCGAGATCGAGTCGCATACGATAAGACTCGTCGCCCAACTCGGGACCCGTGACGGTACGGGTGTCGACATAATTGCCCTTGTCGTCGTAGATCAGCAGCGTCAGACAGTCGACCTTTTTGGGGAATGCGTTGGCATACTCCATATTATAGTCGTATATGAAACGCAGCGACACGCCGTGCGGACACGCTTCGAGATCTTCGTAGATGGTCTCGCACGAGGACAAGGCGGCCGTCATCAGTGCGACACCGAATGCCGCACCGACGAGCCGTGAAATCATATTTCGTTTTTTGCTTCGCATTTTTTAGAATTCGATATTGTTGACGCGAACCACCCAGGGCAGAACCTCTACCGAAAGTCGGAGGTAAACATCGCCCTTCTCGTCGGGAGTATCGGGATCGACGGGATCGGGATCGTTCTCCGTAACGCGGGGATGGCCCAAACGATTGATCTTGGTTACCGAAAGTTTGTAGACATTGTTGCGCACCACTGCGAACTCCATCGGGCCCATTGCGGCGGGAGCGTTGTTGTCGTTGTGGCGATTCCAATAATAGTAATAGAAGAAGTAACCCACGCCGTAATTCTTGCCGCCGCCGACCGCCGATTCGGCATCGTCGCTGGCCTCGTAGAGGGTGAAACCGGCCGCCACGGCAGCTTTCTTGAAGGCCGACAAAGCGGCCGCATCGGCACCGTTGGTCTCCAGCACCTTGGCATACAGCTCGTTGGGCACACCCAAAGAGACTCCGTCCTTACCCTTGGCATCCGACATGGCGGCATTGTAGATGGGCGAACCTTCTCCGTTCTCGATCTCGGCCTTTATCTGGTCGTTCCAACCCACATACAGTTTGTTGTTGAACACATAGAGGATGGGGTATTTCTTGCCGTCGATCACTTTGGTGTAAGTGTCGGGCTCATCGTAGGTGCCGTTCACGGCCTTTTCGAGGGTTTCGTTGGCACCTCCGTTTTCGGGAACTATGAGCTTACCCTTGAATACGATACCCGTCGAGATTCCGTTCTTCTGAGAATTCACGTCGGGAATCGTGTTTTCGGTAACGTAACGCCAGATGCGATATCCCGTTTTGTCGTAACCCGCGGGGCCACCCGTCCACTCATCGCCCGAAAGCTCCGTACTGCCCAGCACCTGAGACATATCGTAGCTGTCCCAATGATTGCGGGTATCGGCATCGATAGTGCCGTCGTTATTGAAGAAACGATAATTGAAATGTTTTTCGAGTTCGGCACCGGCATCGTTCAACTGCGCGTTAGACTTGAAATCGCAGTCGGTATCGACCACGTAGTTGCCCGTCTTGTCTTTCGCGGCATTCGCACCGTACTCCGAACCGCAGATAGCGAAATTGGGACCGCCTGCCAAACCGTTGTCCGACACTCGGCGCAGATAGTAGAACTCCTTGCTCATGTTCACCAGCGCCATGCGCACCAGCTCCACTTGCAGACTGCCGTCGGCGGCACCGTCGGTCACACCGATGTTGTAAGTACGCTCCTTACCCGAATCGTTGCCGTCGCGGTAGTCGAAACGCGCTACCGAACGCTCGACCTCGATTGCACCTTCGTTATTGACCGACGCGTCGTTGTTGCCGCACAAGTCGAACGGATTGGTCTCCTTGGCATAATTGGTCATCCACACGTCGTATGTCTTGGGAAGTTTCTTTTCGGCGATCTTCGCGTTAGACATGAGGAACGAACCGCTGCTCCATATCACGGTGTTGTGATTCTTCGCATCGGCGGTCTCCACGACCGTGCAAACGGCATCGAGCCATGCCGACTTGTCGTCCTTGCCCAACACGTCGATCAACTCGTACGTGGGGTTGCAGAACGCGAACACATGAACCTTCTTCTCGGGATCGTCGTTGGTGTCGTAATAGGCTTTCAAAGCGGTAGCCGATATGGCAGCCGTGGCCGATACGGTCGGCTTGCCGGCTACGGTCGACGTCGAAAGATTGCCCGCAATGCTGTGGCCGATGTAGTTGTCGTCGGTATCGGCCAGCACGAGCAGCAGCGAATTTACCTTATTCTCACCGTCCTGACCTACCTCGGTACCGCTCGTCGAACCTCCGTCGGGCCCTGTCTCGCTTCGCGTGCCGTTAGGCGACGGCAAAGTGACGTCCACACTCATGTAAACCGCATCCTTAGAGCCATCCGTGAGGGGGGGGGGTAGGATCGGATTCGTTCACGCTTTCGTTGTTGCATCCGGCAAACATGCCCATCGCAAGCATGCCGACAAAAAATTTACTCCAGACTTTCATTTTCTCTATTTATATTTATCGATTACTTTCTTATTCTCTCTATTTGTCGCAAAGCATCCTCGGCCTCGGCTATACCGCCGTTTTCGGCCGCTTCGAACAGACGTGCCGCCGCATCGTAATCGCCCGACATCGCAGCGAACACACCACGGGCGTAAACCGCCTGAGGACCGTCGCCCGCCTTGGTCAGATAGCGTTCGGCATTCTTCATGTCGCCGCGCCCCATCGCCGAGTTGGCGGCATTCAGATTTGCCGTGCCGTCGTCGGGGAACATGCGTACGGCGATCTCGAACACTTCGTTATATTCGTCGCTGCCCTGCTCCATTTGCTCGGCCACCAGATACATCTCCGACAGACTGAGTTTCTGAGGTTGGGTCTTGAGCAGACGCCTGATCTCCTCCACATCGGTATATGCACGCACCTCGTACTCGACGGCATAATCCGAATGACGCAGTGCGGGATAGACGTTTTTCAACAGATAGGCATACTCCTCGGGATAGGTCGACTTGATCTTCGCGTCCTTGGCATCGGGAGCCAGATCGCCGCGGATCAACACCAGAATACCGTCGCGGTTCTTCAGATCGGAACTCTCCACGAAACGTTCCAACCCTTCCCAGTCCTCGGGTTCGTACGACGTGGCGAGCAGATCGGCAGGGAAATCATACTGCTTGCGAACATACTCCTTGAGTGTCTCGGTACGTCCCTTGGCCAAACGGATATTGTTGTCGTAAGGACCTTCGGGCGAGGCATAACCCTTTATCGACACGGCCGTTATACGCGTATCGGCATCGTTCCTCACCAAATCGATGGTATTGCGTATCTTCTGCAACTCCACGGGATTCTGACGATAATCCTCGTATATTTCGGTGCGGTTGACGGGGAAATCGATGAAAGCCGAACCCTTGGCCTCGCGCATCTTCACAGCCTCGCCTTTGGGCGGGATGTATACGAAAACGGGTGCGAAAGTCTTGGGTGCGAAATCGAGCGTGGCAAGCAGATCGTCGGCATGCGAGATCTCCTCGCCCGTACATCCTCGCAACTCGGTCGCGAGGATCAGCTCCGCTTCGGCCATCCACTCGCCGTAGGGCACCGTCGCACGATACTCGACGGTACGGGTGCGCCCGACACGATAGAGCGAATTTTCGTTCAGAGGAGAGTCGTTGCGCAGGTGGCGGAAATAACGGGTGCGTCCCGCCACGATAAAACTTTCCAGCGGCATGCTGCCCGTCTCCGACTCCAGCACGGGAGTCACCACGATCTCCATGTCGGTTCCCAACTCCAGATCGGCTACGTCGACATCTATCGACACGAACAGATTGCCCTCGGTGCGGGCCGCGTCGACCGCCGACACCCGAACCTGACGATGCGCGATCGACTGAGCGCCGACAGCGACGGCGCACAAGCATGAAACGAGAATGCAAAATATCTTTTTCATAATCATCATATCGCGTTTAGAATGTGTATACCAGATTTATGGCCGCCTTGGTGGGTCCCACGTAATGATGCGGACGATCCTCGGCCAGCTTGCTGCCGCACACGGCGCAGGGATAGCTGTCGAAGCGGGTATAGATGTAACCCGCGCCTATCTCCGCCTCGAGATTCCAGTGCCTGCCCAGAATCCATGCATAGCCGTAAGCCACGCCCGCTCCCGCGAACCAACCTTGGTAGCGACGGTCGGAGAGTTTTGAAAAATCGGTCCCGAGGAACTTGATACCGTTCTTCAGACCGCCGATGTTGTACTGCCCGCCGAGCAGATGTGCACCCACGAAGTGACGCGCGAAACGCTCGCAGAACCAATAACGAGCCTCGGGCTGCACGAGCCAGTGTTTCCATTTGCGATCGTGCGACAAGGTCCAACCGTTGTAGTTGGCCGAAGCATCCAGCGTCCAGCGCGGAGCAAGACCGATTTCGACTCCCGCATTGACCGTAAAGGCCGCCGCATCGTAAAGCAGATTCGTCTTAACCGCCGCTTTCTGGGCACGGGCACCCGCACACCAAAGCAACATGCACAAAAACAGAATTACTTTGTTTCCGACATTCATTTTCATTTTATGTCCGTATTTAACCTTAAATAGCTGATATTACCATCAAAAATGCGCACGAACCCTCTGTCGAAACCCCGATACGCACCCCTCAATTTCCCTTTAGGCATATCGTATTCCACACCTCTCCGCAATGGAGCTACTCGAATACGAGCGCAAATATAACCACATTCTCAAAAATCGCAAAGAAAAATAATGATTATTTTCTCCGAAAAATCCCCCCCCCCTCACGCAATACGCTGATAAAAAGCATATTGCACAGAAAAATAATTGCATGAGAAAATGTGATCCGAATCGTCATCGGCCATGAATTCGAGGTTATTTTTGGTCCACAACAGAATCGCTTGCAAATCAGATGCCGCCGCATCGGCCTCAACCGATATAAAACACTGTAATCAAACATTTTATCATCCACCAACCGCGACGAACCTAAAAAAATCCCGTTTCGGAAAATTTCGAAACCTTCCGACACTCCGAAAAAACTCGTTCGCGGCGACCGACGACGGCTCACATGACAAATTCCAACCGCGAACCGAAAATTGAAAATCGAAAAAACCGTAAAAACGCCGAAAGAGAGCATTCCGACGACGATACGGCACGATTCGATGCAAACGACTGCTTATGTCCGACGAGTCGAAAAAAGAGAGACCGAGAAATAAATTTTTAAAAATTAACGAAAAAACATTCGTTTTTTCTTGGAAGGGGGGGGGGATTTTACATATCTTTGTAACGCTTGTTCCGAAAAGGCGATTTAATAAATCTAAAAGAGTCAGCGTAATAGAATCGTAAACAAAGACAATAAGTCAAAGCGACATCTCGATCTCGAAACACCGCAATCGAGCCGCGTTCCCGAATTTACGTTACGAATCATAAGAGACCTGCCGAAACACGAAACAACACACAATTTGCTTTCCGCCGATTCCGACCGCGGAAAGCAGGATTTTTACGAGGGAATAACCGAAAAACAACGAACCGACGGCACATGCCGCCCACTGTATATAAATATTATGTATGCGGCGAAGCGTGCGTAAGCGTGACCGAAGAAGATACCGTACACTGCAAACACAAATAAGATTAAAATACAAACGAATGATGAAACGAACGATTTTTCTTCTGATGATAGTCGCGACCTGCGCATTCCGTTCGGAGGTGAAGGCGCAAGACGTGGCGATAAAGACGAACATCCTTTCGGACGCCTTCATGAACGTCAATCTCGGCATCGAAGCGGGAGTGGCTCGGCACTGGTCGATCGACCTGAGCGGAGATTTCAACGTATGGGATCTGTCGCGCGGCCGAAAACGTAAACACTGGCTCGTGCAGCCCGAAGCGCGCTACTGGTTGTGCGAAGCCCTCGGAGGCCACTTCTTCGGTCTGCACGCGATCGCGGGACAATACAACATCGGACATTTAGACACCGATTTCAAATTCCTCGGCACCGACTTCGGCAAATTCAAGGACAGTCGTTACCAAGGATGGGCCGGCGGCCTCGGCGTCGCCTACGGTTACGCCTGGCTGCTCGGCAGGCACTGGAGTCTCGAAGGAGAGATAGGCGCAGGCTGGATACGCGCCGAATACGACAAATTCGAGTGCGAGGGCTGCGGCCGTCGCGTAGGAAAAGGCCGCCACGACTATTTCGGGCCCACCAAGGCTGCCGTAAATCTGGTATACGTATTCTGATCGTCAACAAGCTAACACATTTATATAATATGAGATTACACAAACTGTGCGCAGTCGTCGCAGCGCTCGCCGTCGCATTGTCGGCTCCCGCTCGATCGCAAACCGACGACTCGCGCGTAAAGGCTCTCAAAGTGGAGCGCTCGGAGAACAATCTCTTCGTTACGATGGATTTGGATGCGTCGAATCTGAAACTCGACGCCGACGCCGAAATGATCTATACCCCCGTCATCACCTGCGACGGAAAACGGACGGAACTGCCGTGCGTGGTCGTAGCTGGACGAAACAGACACATACAGAACCTTCGCCACGGCAAATTCGCCGCCGATGCCACGCTCAGCCGCACGGGCAAGGTCATCGGCTACTCGGCCAAAGTGCCCTATGAAGCATGGATGGAGTCGGCGCGCCTGGTTATGGCTGAAGAGTTGCGCGGATGCGGTGCCGTACCTGTCCGATCGGCCGTAAGCAATCTGGCCGCGATCTGTTTCTCGCCCGACCGCTTCGCCCCCGCATACGTATTCATCACACCCGAAGCGGAGTTGATTAAGACCCGCGAGGCCCGAGGTTCGGCCTACATAGATTTCGAGGTCAACAGAACAGAAATCAATCCCGCCTATCGCCGCAACCCCGAAGAACTGCAAAAGATACGCGAAACGATCGACATAATCCGCAACGACACCGACACGCGCATCGTAGCCGTGACGATCGAGGGCTTCGCATCGCCCGAAGGTCCCTATGCCGACAACGAACGTCTGGCCGAAGGACGCACCGACGCACTGCGCAATTACGTGCGCGGACTCTACACGTTCGATCCCTCCATCATGCGTTCGTCGTGGGTAGCCGAAAACTGGGCGGGACTGCGCAAATACGTGGCCGCATCCGACATGACCGACAAGGAAGGCATGTTGGCCGTCATCGACAATGCCGACCTCGAACCCGACGCCCGCGAATGGAGACTCAAGAGCCTCTACCCCGAGCAATACCGGTTCCTGCTCGACAACGTATACCCCGCACTCCGCAACTCTGACTACATGGTAGAGTATGTCGTACGGTCATACACCGACACGGAAGAGATCAAGGCCGTGATGAAGAGCGCACCTCAGAAGCTCAGCCTTCGCGAGATGTATGCGGTGGCACAAAGCCTCGAGAAAGGTTCGGACGAATATCGCGAAGTGTTCGAAATCGCCGTGCGAATGTATCCCGACGACCCTGCGGCCAACCTCAATGCCGCCAACATAGCGCTCGGACGCAACGAACTCGACCGCGCGGCAAGTTACCTGGCCAAAGCGGGCGACTCGCCCGAAGCCGACTACGCACGCGGAATACATGCGGCCAAGAACGGCGATTACGCCCGTGCCGTACATCTGTTCGGCGATGCCGCGACCCGCGGCGTGGAGCAGGCGGCCGATGCCGCGGCACAGTTGCGCGAACTCGGCCTGATCGAATAATCATGCGAAAAATTGTTTCAACAATCCTTAATATTAAACTCTATGAAAAAAGGTAATTTCTATTTGGGCGCATTCGTCGCATTGGCAATGGGCGCGCTCGCAGGCTGCTCGAAAGACGACGGCGAAACGGCGAAAGTCACACCCGACATGACCACGTCGTTCGCCAACATCAGCATCGTGATGCCCGATCACGCAGGGACCCGTGCCGACGCAGCATACGAGTACGGAAGCGAAGGCGAAAATAAGATCGACGAATTGTTGCTGGTATTCTACGATGCGCAGGGAAACGTGGTAGGAAGCTCTACCCGCGAAAACATCAACGGGAACAAGCAACCCGACGGTAATTCGATAGCGACCATCTACTCGAACACGGTAGAGATCAAACTCAACGAGGGCGCCAATATGCCCGCATCGGTCATGGCCTACGTAAACCCCGCCAATAAGACGTCGCAGAACGATTGTCTGGATCGCGTTCGCACCCTTACCCGCGAAAAAGGTCAATTACATAACAACGGAAGTCATTTTCTGATGAACAACTCGGGACATTATGAAAGCGGCGTATACACAATTGCAAGCAAGGTGAATCCCGAATTCATATATGCTACTGCCGAAGAGGCCGAAGCCTCGGCTTCGAAAGCTGCCGAAATTTACGTGGAGCGCGTAGCCGCCAAAGTAAAGGTAGCGATGAATCCCAACCCTGCAATCAAAGAACCGGAAGTAACAGATCCCGAAGGAGCGAAAAGCTATTCGCTCAAATTCGTTCCCGAGTCATGGGCTTTGACCGCGACCGCAAGAACGACCATGCTGCTGAAGAACCTGAATGCAAGCACGGCCGACCTCAATTCGGCATTCGAAAACGATGCGACTTGGATCACGCCCGCAACCGCCCCCTACCGTACATTCTGGGCACGTTCCTTCGGCTACGGAGTAACGGGTGTTCCGGGATCCGAAGAGATTAAATTCCCCGCCGCGGGAAATGAGTCGGGTAACTATCTTCTCGACTACATAACCTATGACAGCGAAGATTATCAGAGCCTGCAAAACGGTGACGCATACGTATCGATGAACGATACCGAAGCGGTATACATACCAGAGAACACCATGCGCGGTGAGAGATTCGCCAATCCCGACTTATATCCCAATCCCTACGCATCGGTAACCAGCGCCGTCATAAAGGGACACTATGAGGTGACGGGTGACGACGCGGCAAAATTCACCGACGGTTTCTATCTCCGCATGTACAACAAGGTAGAAGGTGACGAGACGAAGCAGGTCTATGCCATCTATGACGAAGCCGAGCTCAAAGCAGCCATGCTGGAAAAGCAGCCCTATTTCAGAGTCAATGCCGATAAC
>CAUDHE010000007.1 GCA_958449275.1 uncultured Alistipes sp.
GGACTGCAACTCGCATGGCTCGTTTTGTCCTCCGCCGTCGGCGAACAGCATTATAAGTAATACGACTCGACAGAGTCGTTCGAGCCGCAGCCTCTGCCCCGCGGAGGCCCGCAACGGCATTCGCATCGTTGCGTTCTCCGCAGGCTGCGACCCGAATATAAAAACGACGAAGGATGGTTGTGGCGGCGAACTGCGCGACTCAAAGAGTCGCAATAATACATACGCGTCAGCCGCGTCCGCCCTTAATCCGAAATCGTTCCTGCCGCGGGATCGGCTGACGCATGTGTATTGTCGCGCGTGCCGCAAGTCGCGGCCCGAATGAGGCGATGCAATTTCGGCCGACAGCCGAGATTGCATCGCGACGGGGAGCGAGACATCATTTCTCCGAGTCTCAGACTTACGACGGGCATATAAAAAATCGGCTGCCCGTCGGGCAGCCGATTTGCATATCGGATTTTGACTACGATTACTTGTTGTAAGCCTTCATTACCGAAATCAGGTCGAGAACCTTGTTCGAGTAACCCCACTCGTTGTCATACCACGATACGACCTTAACGAAGGTGTCGGTCAATGCGATACCGGCAGCCTTGTCGAAGATAGAGGTGCGGGGATCGCCCAGGAAGTCAGACGATACGACAGCCTCCTCGGTGTAACCGAGCACGCCATTCAACTCGCCCTCCGAAGCCTCTTTCATGGCTGCGCAGATCTCGTCATACTTGGCGGGCTTGGCGAGGTTTACGGTCAGGTCTACTACCGATACGTCCAGCGTGGGAACACGCATCGACATACCGGTCAGTTTGCCGTTCAACTCGGGGATAACCTTACCTACGGCCTTGGCTGCGCCGGTCGACGAGGGGATGATGTTACCCGAAGCGGCACGGCCGCCGCGCCAGTCCTTCAACGAGGGACCGTCTACGGTCTTCTGAGTAGCGGTGGTCGAGTGAACGGTGGTCATCAAACCGTCGGTGATGCCGAACTTGTCGTTCAGAACCTTGGCAATGGGAGCCAAGCAGTTGGTGGTGCAAGATGCGTTAGAAACGATCTTCTGGCCGGCGTAGGTGTTGGTGTTAACGCCGCAAACGAACATGGGAGTAGCGTCCTTAGACGGAGCCGACATAACCACGTACTTTGCACCTGCGGCGATGTGAGCCTGAGCCTTCTCCTCGGTGAGGAACAGACCGGTAGACTCTACCACGTACTCGGCGCCTACCTCGTCCCACTTCAACTGTGCGGGATCCTTCTCGGCGGTTACGCGGATAGCCTTGCCGTTTACGATGAGCTGGTTCTTCTCGGTGCAATAGTCGATCGTACCGTCGAACTGACCGTGCATGGTGTCGTACTTGAGCATGTAAGCCAAGTAGTCTACGGGGCAGAGGTCGTTGATACCTACTACATCATACTTGTCGGTCTGAGTGCAAGCTGCACGGAATACCATACGGCCGATACGTCCGAAACCGTTGATACCAATCTTAATCTGTGACATAAATTCAGTTATTATAATTATAGAACTCTGTTATCTTTCACACCGCAAAGATACATACTTTCGTGTGTTTTTCAAAATTTTTCGTTAATTTATATGCGATATAACGCGTGTCGGGTCGCATCGGCCGTCAGCGCGGGACGGGTGCCGACAAGGCGTCAACTATCGTGCAAGAATCGGTCATAGGCGGCGTGCCGCTTCGTATTCTTCGACCTTTTTCGCGCGTTTGGCCATCGCCGACGCGAAAACGAAGTCGTTGAGCCGGGGATTGTCGGCGTGCAGTATGTCGTTTTTGGAGCCTTCCCACCACTTGTTGCCTTCGTAGATGAACACTATTTTCTCGCCGATCTCCATCACCGAGTTCATGTCGTGGGTGTTGATGATGGTGGTCATGGCGTACTCCTCGGTTATGTCGCGGATGAGGTTGTCGATCACGATCGAGGTCTGCGGATCGAGCCCCGAATTGGGTTCGTCGCAGAACAGATAGCGCGGGTTGAGCACTATGGCGCGGGCTATGGCGACGCGTTTGACCATGCCGCCGCTCAGCTCTGACGGATAGAGTTTGTGTGCATTGTCGAGATTCACGCGCTTGAGGCAGAAGTTCACTCGATCGAGTTTCTCCTCCTCGGATTGCTCGGTGAAGAGGTCGAGCGGCAGTTTGACGTTCTCCGCCACGGTGGATGAATCGAGCAGAGCGCCGCCTTGAAATATCATTCCCACATCCTTGCGGATAGCTTTGCGGGCCTTGAAATCGAGCGTCGAGAAGCACACGTCGTCGTAGAATATGGCGCCCCCGTCGATCTCGTGCAAACCCACCAAGCTCTTCAGAAGCACCGTTTTGCCCGAGCCGCTGCGGCCGATGATGAGGTTGGTGCGCCCCGTGAGGAACTCTACCGAAATGTCCTTCAGTACCGTGCGCCCGTCGAACGACTTGACTATGTTTTGCGCCTTAATCATTTACGTGAGCAGCAATTGCGTGAGAATGAGATTGAATATCATTATGACTATCGAGCTCGATACCACGGCGCGCGTAGAGGCTTTGCCCACCTCGAGAGAGTTGCCTTTGGTGTAGTAGCCGCAATAGGCCGATATGCTGGTTATGATGAATGCGAATACGGCGATCTTGATGAGCGAGTAGATCACTTCCCACATCACGAAACAGTATTGCAGACCCTCGATGTAGTCGGCGGGAATCATTATGCCCGTCAGTACGGCGATCAGGTAGCCGCCCGCTATTCCGATGAGCATGCTGAAGATGGTGAGGAACGGGAAAAACACAACCGTGGCCACGATCTTGGGCAGAATGAGATACGACGCCGAATTCACGCCCATGATCTCCAGCGCGTCGATCTGTTCGGTGATGCGCATGGTGCCTATCTCCGAGGCGATGTTGGAGCCTACCTTACCCGCGAGGATCAGGGCTACCACCGTGGAGGAGAACTCCAAAGTCATGGTCTCGCGTGTGGCGTAACCGATGAGATATCGCGGGATGAAAGGCGATTCGAGGCTTATGGACATTTGCAGGGTGATGGCCGCGCCGATAAATACCGAGATGATGGCCGTAAGTCCTATGGAGTTGAGACCCAAAGCCTCCATTTCGTAAAATATGCGTTCGCGGTAGATCCGCATCTTTTCGGGACGCGAAAACACCTTCTGCATCAGCAGGAAATATCTGCCTATCGATTCGAACATAACATGCGGGCGATTGGTTCATTTATCGCGCCAATAACTTACGGCAAAGTTACGGAATTATTTTTCATATGCAAAAATACGCCCCGTCGGGAAGCCCGACGGGGCATTTTGTCAGTAACTGACTATCGCATCGTAATTGTCGGTTATGGAAATTTGCGTCTGTCGGTTTTCCTGAATCTGGAACCCGCGTTTTATAATCCCGCCTTTCAGCATGATGTAATAATTGCCGGGGTTCAGATTGACGGTCACGCTTGATTTGTAGCCGGGCAGTTTTATTTTGTGCGTATATGTGAATGACGTCGAAGCATCGACCGCCTCCATAGGACCGATGTAAATCTCTTCATCGCCGTGAATCTTCAGGTCATATGAAATCATGGCGGATGATTCCCGATCGTCCTTGGAACAACCGATACATGCAGTCAACACGATTGCCGCAATTAAGGTTTTCAACACGTTTTTCATAATATTTATCGTTTAAGGTTATTGTTCAAATGATACAATTTCCGATTCATAATCCCAATCCAATTTGAATGTTTTTACAATCATTGATTCTGCTCCTCCGTTTTTAGGTGTAACCTTGACACAAAGCCTTACGTAACAATCCATATAAAAACCAGGATCCGATCCGTCGCTTGTGTAAAAATAGTAATCACGATTTATGCTCGCTCCACCGTCAGTATCATCGGGATTAACTTTTTGAACGGTTACCAAATCCTGCTTAACTACCTCAATGTCTGCAATTGCCGACACTGCTGGATTTATTAATAAATATTGAGAAAAATCGAATGACTTTGGTGGATATAAATAACTATCTGTTCTTAAATAGTCATGACCTTCCCAATCGTATTCTTTACGAACATAAACTTTTTCTTGGAATGTTATTTTAGGATTACCAATAAAATTGATAACACCTAACGGTTGGTTATATAAGGGGATAAGCCCGACTGCTGATGAAGAAATGTTGGTTCCGGGCATCCACATCGATGTTGGGCTTGACGGAAAAGAGCCTGCTCCAGTGCTACTACCAGTCATTGATATGCTTGCGTTTAATCTTAAGCTTATAGGAGTGCTTGTACTTCCCCCACCGAATATTCCAGTTAAAAATGAGCCTATTGCATTGGGCAAATCTTTTATAGACGATGTTACGGCAGAACTTATTCCATCATATACTGCTTTGAATGTGTATTTACTTATTCCCATGCTATTTTCTCCTGTTTCAGGATTAATAGCATGATTCAATATTACATTTTGCCCTATAATAGCCAACGCGCCACTTCCTGCAACCGTAATAGGTTCCTTTAATTTTGAGAAGAAATTAGGTTGAGTCGATCCAATAATACCCTTTAATTCACCCGCGACATTGCCACCAATAGAAACATTTTGAATATTGTAATAATTGAGTCGCCAATTTAGTTGTATCTGATCGTATGGGATCGAAGCTATATTCGGATCGTATGCAAATTCATATTGCATCATATACCATTTATTAGCAGCTAATGGTAGCGATCCGTCAGATGGTACAGGTTGCATTTGTTGATAAATCTGCGATACAGGAGCTGTAGCATCAATTAAATCTGATTCCAAGAATCTCAACAAAGTGGTAGGATGATTAGAAACAATAGAAATGGCATCTTGAATATTTGATGATTGCGCAACAAATTGAGTAGTTGTGTATATGAATATTCTCATAATTCCCCTATATTTATTGTATAGAATAAAATATGGGTTGACTAACTGTCCTGTTGCATTGGGATCAAATGTACTATATAATAATTCCCAACCGTCAATTGCTTTTCTATCGTTAACAATATCTAAACCATAAGTAGATACAATACTTCCTTGTCCTACCCACGGAGAGGGAATTTTAGTTTGAGTTGGCGGGGTTGGCATCCAATCTGCATTTTCCCAATCAAACCCAATAGTCGGAACTGCACGTGTTTGCGGAATACTCTGTACCGTATCAACGTATTCGCTGTCTTTTGTGCAACCAATTAATCCAATGATTGTGATAAGGCACAGAATTAAATAATTTTTCATAACATAAACAATATTAAGATTAATAATCTTTATAAAGATATATTATTATTTGCAAACATCCAAGGTTATCACAAAAAAATACCCGACATATATTATGATTGAGAATAGATGTATCCTATTTGACACATGGAATGAGTTAGGCTAAACTTTCTCAACATCATTCCTGTCGTCGCTCTTGTCCTCCACTTCCTCGAATTCGACGTAGTCGCCCACGTTGGACTTCACGCGTTTCTCCCGAACCGAGGCGGTGTATATCTTCACGTCGCCCGCGCTGCGTTCGCCTCTCTCGCGTCGCGTATATTGTCTGTCAGTGCCGTATCCCCCGCCGAAATTGCGGGCGGCCTCCTCCTCGATGCGGCGTCTCATGCGGCGCAGGCGGAACAGCATGATGACGGGCCATGCCACCAGCAGGAGCACGAGTATGAGCGCGCCTATGAGCAACGCCCCGAAGAGCGAGGGCACGAATACCGCCAGCATGACGATTACGACCACCGTCAGCGGGTTGTTTTTGACGAAAGATGCCATCGCGTCGATCAGAGTCGAAAATATGTTCATAATGCGGTGCCGAATTATATTGTAACGTTTTCGATAAGCCGAAAGCAGAGCCGAACTTGTTCGGGCTATGCCGAGGCGAGAAAAAGGTCTGTCGTAAGACGAACTTTCGCAAAAATACAAAAAAATCGCCATTCCGAGAAATATATGCTTCGAGTGTGGATAAAAAGTGTTATTTTTGACGACTGATTAACACATTCGATATGTCACACCAACTTTTAGCCGTTTCGCCCGTGGACGGCCGATATAACAGAGTCACGGCGGTCTTGTCCGATTATTTTTCGGAGTATGCGCTCATCCGCTATCGCGTGCGCGTCGAGGTAGAGTATTTCATTGCTTTGTGTCGTCTGCCTCTGCCGCAGTTGCGCGAGGTTCCCGAGTCGGCATTCGCCGAGTTGCGCAAGCTTTATACCGAATTTACGATGGCCGATGCCGAGCACGTGAAGGAGATCGAGAGCGTAACCAACCACGACGTGAAGGCTGTGGAGTATCTGCTCAAGGAGAAGCTGGAGGCGTTGGGGCTGGATCGTTTCCGCGAGTTCGTGCACTTCGGCCTGACTTCGCAGGATATCAACAATACCGCCACGCCGCTTTTGTTGAAAGAGGCTCTTGCGGATGTCTACAAGCCCGCTCTGGAGGGTGTCGCAGCCGAGTTGCGCGATATGGCCGACAAATGGTGCGATGTGCCGATGCTGGCCCATACCCACGGACAGCCTGCGTCGCCGACGCGTCTGGGCAAGGAGTTCCGTGTATTCGTGGAGCGTTTGGAGAAGCAGATCGCGCAGTTGGATGCAGTGGCTCCCGCCGCCAAGTTCGGAGGAGCTACGGGCGGATTCAATGCCCACCATGTGGCCTATCCCGAGATCGACTGGGTGGCTTTCGGCAACTCGTTCGTGAACGATACGCTGGGGCTTTCGCGATCGCAATACACCACGCAGATAGAGCATTACGATAATCTGGCCGCCGCGTTCGACGCCTTGAAACGCATCAATACCGTTTTGATCGATTTGGCGCGCGACATGTGGACGTATATTTCGATGGAGTATTTCCGTCAGAAGGTGAAGGCCGGAGAGGTGGGATCGAGCGCCATGCCGCACAAGGTGAATCCCATCGATTTCGAGAATGCCGAGGGCAATTTCGGCATGGCTAATGCCGTTTACGAGTTCCTTTCGGCCAAACTGCCCGTATCGCGCATGCAGCGTGATCTGACCGATTCGACTGTGTTGCGCAACGCGGGCGTGCCCGTGGCGCATTCGCTTATCGGATTCGCGTCGCTGCGCAAGGGATTGGGCAAGGTGATTCTCAATGAAACCAAGCTGGCGGCCGATTTGGAGGATAACTGGGCCGTGGTGGCCGAGGCCATGCAGACCATTCTGCGTCGCGAATCGTATCCCAATCCTTACGAGGCATTGAAAGCTCTGACCCGCACGGGAGGCCATATTACCGAGCAGACCATTCGCGAGTTCGTCGAGACGCTCGACGTGGCCGAAAGCGTCAAAGCCGAGTTGCGTGCCATTACTCCGCATAATTATATAGGTATGGTGAAGTAATGCTTCGGGCAGCCTGCTTGCAGGGTATTATAACGACACCCCCCCCCGAGACAAAACCGATTTGTCTCGGGAGGGGGTGTTTTTGCGGTATTGTCATGTCTTCTGCTTTCGGCAGTTCGGCTAAAACCGAGCGGAAAACGAAGCTGTCTGCCGGCATGCGGCGACGAGTCGCCGATAAAAAAAGATGTGTCTATTATTCCATCCGTTTTTCGCTTCGTCAAACCTAATGGACCTGACGGTATGGTTGTCGGGTTGCGGCTCGAATGATCGGATGTGTTTTTGATCGGGGGAGGCGGTTTTGTGTAATTGCAAAGATTCATTATCTTTGTCCTCTTATTTTCGGTAAAGGTTTTCGAAATGGCAAAAGTAGTGGTCGGATTATCGGGCGGAGTCGATTCTTCGGTAGCGGCATATCTCCTCAAGTGGCAGGGACACGAGGTCATAGGGTTGTTCATGCGTAATTGGCACGATACCGAGGGGACGCTCGAGGGCGACTGCCCGTGGTACGACGATCAGGTGTTCGCCGAACTGGTGGCGAAGCGTCTCGATATCCCGTTCAGGTTCGTCGACCTTTCGGCCGAATATCGTAGGCGCGTGGTGGATTACATGTTTGCCGAGTACGAGCGCGGCCGCACGCCTAATCCCGACGTGTTGTGCAACCGCGAGATAAAATTCGACGCCTTTCTGAACGAAGCTCTGAAGCTGGGTGCCGATTTCGTAGCCACGGGGCACTATTGCCGCAAGGTCGAAGAGTGTAGCGACGGGCGTACGGTGTATCGATTGCTCGCAGGGGCCGACGGAAATAAGGACCAGAGTTATTTTCTCTGTCAGCTTTCGCAGGAGCAGTTGCGTTACGCGATGTTTCCCGTAGGCGATCTGCAGAAACCCGAGGTGCGCCGCATAGCCGAGGAACAGAAGCTTGCCACCGCCAAGCGCAAGGATTCGCAGGGCATATGTTTTGTCGGGAAGGTCGATCTGCCCGTTTTCCTCCAGCAGAAGCTCGCCGCCAAGGCGGGCAACGTGCACGAAATCCTCCCTTCGTGGGCGGGGTATTCGCGTCGCTCCGACGATGCCGACATCAAGGATATCGCCGTTCCGTATCGTTATACCGTCCGAGACGGCAAGAAGATCGGCACTCACAACGGCGCACATTTCTATACGATAGGGCAGCGCAAGGGACTCGGAATCGGCGGGCGCAAGGAGTCGTTGTTCGTAATCGCCACCGATGTGGCGAACAATGTGATCTACGTCGGCGAGGGCGACGCCCATCCGGGTCTCTACCGCAGGGCGTTGCGATTGAGCTGCGACGAGATACGCTGGATCGACGAGGCCGATGCCATGAAGGCTGGCGAGCGGCGGCGTTACCTTGTCAGAATACGTTACCGCCAACCCTTGCAACAGGCAGAGCTGATCTGTCGCGAAGACGGATTGTATATTCTTTTCGACGAACCGCAGCGCGGAATGGCAGCCGGGCAATTCGCCGCATGGTACTGCGGCGATGTGCTGGTCGGTTCTGGAGTAATCGCCGAGTGACGTGCGCGCGGCGTTTATCATAATGCTTTTGTCGCTGTGCGGTTCGTGTATTGCCCAGACTGCGGGCACGCGTCCTTTCGGCGTGGCGTATTACGACGTGGATTCGCTTTATGATACCCTGCCTTCGAAGTTTTACGACGATCGCGCCTATACTCCGCAGGGGCGTATGCGTTGGGATACGCGTCGTTATCGGCGCAAGATCGAAAACATGGCCCGTGTGATCGATTCCATGTCTATGGATGTGGTGGCGTTGTACGGAGTGGAGAACGAAAGCGTGGTTCGCGACATAATCGAGGCATGCACCGTCGATTATGCTTACATCCACCGTACGGCCGACAGCGGCGACGGTTTGGATTTTGCTCTGCTCTATCTCGGTGATTCGTTCTTTCCGCGACGGGTGACGCCTTGGCGCGGAGCATTGTGCGTCGAGGGAGAAACGCGCGGGCGGTCTCTCGCGGTGATAATAGATCGCCGTTCGACCTCGCTCGGGGTGTTGATCGCCGAAAAGAACCTGCTCGGGAATGATAATAATATTATAATTCTCGGAACGCACAATAAATTAAATTTTGACGAATACGGATTGGCCGACCGAACCGCTCGCGCCGAGAAAGCGGGCCGCGGCAACCGTTTCCGTCGGGGACGTTGGGAGATGCGCGACCGCATATTCACCGACATCGACGCCCTGCGTTGCGACGTTTACGTTCGCGGATGGATGTTGACGCCCGACGGACGTCCGCTCCCCACATTCGACGGAGCGAAATATTGCGGCGGTTTCGGCGGCAGTTTGCCCGTATTCATTTATTTCGACGAAACAGTTGGATATTAGTAAAAAAGTTATAATTTTGTATAATCATAGGTGCGACATACAAACTAATTTCTATAATAAAATTCTAAAAACCAAAATTATGGCAGACGTAAAACGTGTCTATACCTTCGGCAATAAAGCCGCCGAGGGCAACGGTAAGATGAGAGAACTGCTTGGTGGAAAGGGCGCCAATTTGGCCGAGATGAATTTGATCGGCATCCCCGTTCCTCCGGGATTCACCATAACGACAGAGGTATGCGCCGAATATTATCGTCACGGCAAGCAGGCCGTAATCGAGATGCTTCGCCCCGAGGTGGAGCGCGCGATGGCCAACATCGAGAATCTGACGGGCATGAAATTCGGCGATCGCGAAATGCCGCTTCTGGTGTCGGTTCGTTCGGGTGCGCGCGCTTCGATGCCCGGTATGATGGATACCATTCTCAACCTCGGTATGAATGACGAGGCCGTCGAGGCTGTCGCCAAGCGTACGGGCAATCCCCGCTTCGCATGGGATTCGTACCGCCGTTTCGTGCAGATGTACGGCGATGTGGTGCTGGGTATGAAGCCCGTTTCGAAGGAGGATCACGATCCGTTCGAGGTGCTGATCGACGAGCAGAAGAAAAAGCGTGGCGTGAAGATGGATACCGACCTTACGACCGACGATTTGAAGGAGTTGGTTGCGGCGTTCCGCAAGGCCGTGAAGGAGCAGACGGGATCGGAGTTCCCCGTAAATCCGTGGGACCAGTTGTGGGGCGCTATCTGCGCCGTGTTCGGTTCGTGGATGAACGATCGCGCCATACTCTATCGCAAACTCAACAACATTCCCGCCGAGTGGGGTACCGCCGTGTCGGTGCAGGCTATGGTGTTCGGTAACATGGGCGAAAATTCGGCCACGGGTGTGGCGTTCTCGCGCGACGCCGCTACGGGCGAGAACATTTTTAACGGCGAATACCTCGTTAACGCTCAGGGCGAGGACGTGGTGGCGGGTATCCGCACGCCGCAGCAGATTACGATCGAGGGTTCGCGCCGCTGGGCCAAGGCTCAGAACATATCGGAGGAGGACCGTGCCGCCAAGTATCCTTCGCTGGAGGAGGTGATGCCGTCGGTTTACGCCGAGTTGAATGAGATACAGCACCATTTGGAGCAGTATTTCAAGGATATGCAGGATATAGAGTTCACCATTCAGGACGGTAAACTGTGGATGTTGCAGTGTCGCAACGGCAAGCGTACGGGTGCCGCGATGGTGAAGATTGCGATGGACATGTTGCGTGAGGGGCTGATCGACGAGAAGACTGCGGTGCTCCGTTGCGAACCCGCCAAGCTCGACGAGTTGCTGCACCCCGTATTCGACAAGACTGCGATTAAGAATGCCAAAGTGGTGGTCAAGGGTCTGCCCGCTTCGCCCGGCGCCGCGACGGGTCCCGTGGTATTTTTTGCCGAGGATGCCGAGAAGGTATTGGCGTCGACAGGACAGAAGGCCGTGCTGGTGCGTATCGAGACATCGCCCGAGGATTTGAAAGGCATGCTCGACGCAGCGGGTATTCTCACCGCGCGCGGAGGTATGACTTCTCACGCCGCAGTGGTGGCTCGCGGTATGGGCAAGTGCTGCGTGTCGGGCGCGGGTGAGTTGGAGATCGATTACAAGACCCGTACCATCAAGGTCAACGGATACACCATAAAGGAGGGCGACTGGATCTCGCTCAACGGCTCGACGGGCGAGGTATATCTCGGTCAGGTGGCTACCAAGGATGCCGATCTGAGCGGCGATTTCGGCCGGTTGATGGATTTGGCGGGCAAGTACGCCACGATGAAGGTGCGTGCCAATGCCGACACTCCGCGCGATGCCGCGCAGGCATTCGCGTTCGGCGCCGAGGGTATAGGTCTGTGCCGTACCGAGCACATGTTCTTCGAGGGCGACCGTATAAAGGCGGTGCGCGAAATGATTCTCGCCGACGACGAGGCGGGCCGACGCGTGGCTTTGGCCAAGCTGCTGCCCATGCAGCGCGGTGATTTCGAGGGGTTGTTCAAGGCCATGAACGGTTATCCCGTAATCATACGTCTGCTCGATCCGCCTTTGCACGAATTCGTTCCCCACACCGAGAAGGAGCAGCGCGAGCTGGCCGAGGAGATCAACGTTCCGTTCGAGAAAATAGCGGCCAAGGTAGAGTATCTGAGCGAGGTGAACCCCATGCTCGGACATCGCGGCTGCCGTTTGGGCAACACCTATCCCGAGATCACCGAGATGCAGGCCCGTGCCATCATCGAGGCCGCAATGAACGTGCATGCTTCGGGCATACCCGTCAAGGTGGAGATCATGGTGCCGCTGGTGGGTAACCACAAGGAGTTGCGTTATCAGAAGGAGGTGATCGACAAGACCGCCAATGCCGTGTTCGCCGAACGTAACGATCGTATCGACTATTTGGTCGGTACGATGATCGAGGTACCGCGCGCCGCCGTTACCGCGAATCAGATCGCCGAGGTGGCCGAGTTCTTCTCGTTCGGTACCAACGACTTGACGCAGATGACGCTGGGATTCTCGCGCGACGACATAGCCAAGTTCCTGCCCACTTATCTCGACAAGGGCATTCTGAAGAACGATCCGTTCCAGATCCTCGACCGCAACGGCGTTGGCCAACTTATCCGCGAAGCCGTGTTCAAAGGCCGCGGTACGCGTCCCGATCTGAAGTGCGGCATATGCGGCGAGCACGGCGGCGAACCGTCGTCGGTGGAGTTCTGCCACTATGCGGGTCTGAACTACGTAAGCTGTTCGCCTTTCCGCGTGCCCATCGCGCGCCTCGCGGCGGCTCACGCGGCTTTGAACCAGAAGTAGCGTTTGGAAATATCGCCCGATCAATCGGGCGATATTTATTATAAACAACCCCCGTCGGACGACACCGACGGGGGTTGTTTTATTCGCGTATCGCGAGATGATTATTTAGTCTTGTAGGCACACCGATACTTGCCGTTGGCCAGTTTAACCATCTTGCTCTTGAGCAGATTGCGGCGCAGCGGCGACAGATGGTCGGTGAACACCTGCCCTTCTATGTGGTCGTACTCGTGTTGAATCACGCGCGCGGGCAGTCCGCTGAACTCTTCGTCGTGCTCAACGAAATTTTCGTCTACGTAGCGCATGCGTATCGACACGGGGCGTCGCACGTCCTCGTGAAGTCCGGGCAGCGACAAACACCCTTCATTGAAGAGATCGGTCTGCTCCGATCGCTCGTATATTTCGGCATTGATGAACGCGCGCTTGTAGTCGGCCAGCGACGGATCGTCCTCGGCCCACGGAGTGCAGTCGACGATGAACAGACGTATGTTCTTGCCGATCTGCGGAGCTGCGAGCCCCACGCCCTCGGCTTCGGTCAGAGTCAGGAACATGTCGTCGACGAGTTTTTTCAACTCGGGGTAGTCGGGCGCGATGTCCACCGACTTATTGCGCAATACGGGCGAACCGTAAATTACTATCGGGTATATCATACTTTTGTCTTTTTCTCGATTTTGAAAATCTCACCTCCGCATGGCCGCCGACTCCATGTACGACTGTAGGATGATGGTGGCCGATATGCGGTCGACCAACGCTTTGTCGCGCCTCGCTTCGCGGCCTATTCCGCTCTCCAGCATCGTGCGGTGGGCCAGCACCGACGTGAAACGTTCGTCGTACAACACGACCTCCTTGTCGGGATAGGCGTGACGCAGACGTCCCGCCAGCGGTTCTATGTAGCGCATGGTCTGCGACGGTGCACCGTTCATCTGCGTAGGTTTGCCGAGCACTATTATATCAACGTCGTTTTTCGCGAAATAGTCTGCGAGATAACGTTCGAGCTGCTTGGTTTCCACCGTGGCCAGCGCACCCGCGATTATTCGCAGCGGGTCGCTCACCGCGAGCCCCGTGCGCCGCGTACCGTAGTCTATCGCCAAAATGCGTCCCATACGTAAGTCGATACGCTTACAGATTCAATTTCTTGAACAGGTTGCGGAACGATACCGCTTCGTCGACCATTGCGGGCAGAGCATCGATGGCCACTCGCTCCTGAGTCATGGTGTCGCGGTGACGTACGGTGACGGTGCCGTCTTCAATCGTCCGATGGTCGACCGTTACGCAGAACGGTGTGCCGACGGCATCCTGACGGCGGTAACGCTTGCCTATCGAGTCCTTTTCGTCGTAAGTCACGTTGTAGTCGTACTTCAAAGTGTCGATTATCCGTTGCGCCACCTCGGGGAGTCCGTCTTTCTTCACGAGCGGCATGACGGCCACTTTCGTGGGTGCCAACTGGGCGGGGATACGCAGAACTACGCGCTCCTCGCCGTTTTCGAGTTTCTCCTCGGTGTAGGCCGCCGACATGATTTGCAGGAACATGCGGTCCACTCCGATCGAGGTCTCCACCACGTAGGGCACATAGCTCTCGCCGCGCTCTGCGTCGAAATACTGTATCTTCTTGCCCGAGAACTCCTGATGGCGTCCCAGATCGAAGTCGGTACGCGAGTGAATACCCTCCACCTCCTTGAATCCGAACGGGAAATTATACTCTATGTCGGTCGCGGCATTGGCGTAGTGCGCCAGCTTCTCGTGGTCGTGGAAACGGTAGTTGTCGTCGCCGAATCCGAGAGCGCGGTGCCATGCCATACGCGTCTGTTTCCATTTGTTCCACCAATCCATCTCGGTGCCGGGCTGTACGAAGAACTGCATCTCCATCTGTTCGAATTCGCGCATGCGGAAAATGAACTGGCGGGCTACGATCTCGTTGCGGAACGCCTTGCCTATCTGCGCTATGCCGAACGGGAGTTTCATACGTCCCGTCTTCTGTACGTTGAGGTAATTGACAAATATACCTTGCGCCGTCTCGGGGCGCAGGTAGATGGTGTTGGCACCCTCGGCCGTAGACCCCATCTGCGTCGAGAACATCAGGTTGAACTGTCGCACGTCGGTCCAGTTGCGGGTACCCGATATTGGGCATGCTATCTCGCAGTCGAGAATGATCTGGCGCAGTTCCGCGAGGTCGCTTGCGTTCATCGCCTCGGCGAAACGGGCGTGTACGGCATCGCGCTTGGCGGCGGTATCCTGCACGCGGGGCGATGTCGAACGGTATTGAACTTCGTCGAACGACTCGCCGAAACGTTTGCGGGCCTTTTCGACCTCCTTTTCGATCTTCTCGTCCTGCTTGGCGATCCAGTCCTCGATCAGCACGTCGGCTCTGTAGCGCTTCTTCGAGTCCTTGTTGTCGATCAGAGGGTCGTTGAACGCAGCCACGTGGCCCGATGCCTCCCAGGTCTTGGGGTGCATGAATATGGCGGCATCGATACCCACGATATTCTCGTGGAGCTTCACCATCGAATCCCACCAGTAGCGTTTGATGTTATTCTTCAGTTCCACACCGTTCTGACCGTAATCGTAAACGGCTCCCAGACCGTCGTATATTTCGCTCGACGGAAATACGAATCCGTACTCCTTGCAGTGAGCGACCAGCTTTTTGAACAACTCCTCTTGTGTCATTTTCGAATCGACTTTATAATAGTTTCATTATGTCGTACAAAGATATGAATTTTTCGGCAAACATAGTCCCGATGCCGCCTGCTTTCGCCTTTTATGGCTTTTGCGGCGTTACAACATCGACATGCGGCGGAACGAAAATTCGCCCTCGCGCGAAATGATGATGTGATCGAGCAGGCGTATGTCGAACAACGCGGCGGCATCGCGCACCTTTTCGGTAAGCGTTTTGTCGGCTTCGCTCGGTTCGGCTGCCCCCGAGGGGTGGTTATGTACCATGATTATCTGCGTGGAGAGAAGTTCCAGCGCACGTTTCACTATCAGTCGGTGATCCACAACCGTGGCCTGCACGCCGCCTTGACTCACGCGCCTGCGTTCGAGCAGACGGTTCGACGAGGTAAGGTATAGAACCCAGCACTCCTCGTGCCGCATGGAGTCGAAGATCGGGCGCATAAGGCGTACCGCGTCGGCGTCGGTCGATATGCACTCCACCTCCCGTTCGGTCGACGCTGCGACGCGTCGGCCCAGTTCGGCCGAGAGGATCAGGCGCTCGGCGCGGCGAAGTCCCAAACCCTCGGCCATGCGCAGACGTCCGATATCGGTGCGGGCTATCCCCGCGAGCGAACCGCCTGCGGAGAGTAACTTCTCGGCCGCGACGAGCGGGTCGCGCGAGTCGTCGGGCGATTCTACCAGGAGAGCCAGCAATTCGGCGTCGGAGAGCGCCGCGGCGCCACGGGACATCAGTTTATCGTGCAGGTTCTTCATCGGCGATCGGATTATTAAATGATATTGAATATTAACGCGACTCGTCAGAGTCGTGCGGGCCGCAGCCTTGCCCCGCGAAGGCCCGCTATTCGCATACGCTCATATGCGTGCTTCGCAGGCTGCTGCCCGACTCAGGTTATTCCGCCTTCTTCTTTTCCGACATGCTGTCGAACCGATCCAGCAACTTGGCGCAATCCTCGTCGCTGAAGCTTTGCGATACTGAGTACGAGGCGCGTTGTTCGGCCTCCTTTTTCGAATCGCCCGCGCCGTAGCCTGCTTCGATGTCGTCGATCAACACTTTGCAGTAAAAAAACGGATGCGCCGACGAATAGGTGCGGTCGTGTTCGGTGCAGAACTTTATCGTGTGGTGATTCTTTTGACACCATTCTATCAGACGGCTCTTGAAATCGGTTTCGGACTCGAGCAGCGTGTCGACCTTGAGATAGTCGACGAATATTCGGTTTATCAGCAGGCGATTGACGAACTCGTAGCCTTGGTCGAGGTATACGGCGCCCATCATCGCTTCGAAAGCGTCGCCGTAGATGTGTTTCTGCGACACGCCTCCCGAATGGTGCACTATGACGTGCTCGTCGAGTCCGATTCGTTTGGCCACTTCGTTCAGAGCCTGACGCGATACCATCTTCGAACGCAACTGCGTCAGAAAGCCCTCGTTCTTGTCTGGAAACTCTATGAAAAGGTAGTCCGAAGTGACGCTCTCGATTACGGCGTCGCCCAAAAATTCCAGACGTTCGTTGTTTATCTGGCGTCCGTCGTCGAGCGTCACCGACGCCGATTTGTGGATCAGAGCCAGTTTGTACAGCTCGATATTGTGGGGGACTATACCCAGCATGTCGTCGATAGCGGCATAGAACACCTTGTCTTTGCCGAAGTTACGACGCAGGGGGCGCAAAATGAAATCTATCACAACGAATAATGTGTTAAATCTTACGAAAAACGATCGATGAATTGTGGCCTCCGAATCCGAAAGTGTTGCTCAGCGCGCACCTTACCTCGCGACGCTGCGCCGTGCCTATGGTGAGATTCAGGCGCGGATCGATTGCGGGATCGAGGTTCTCGACATTTATCGTGGGCGGGATCACTCCGCGCGTGATAGCCATTATGCAGGCCAGTGCCTCTATGGCCGCGGTGCCGCCCAGCAGATGGCCCGTCATCGATTTGGTCGACGAAATGTTCATATCGTAGGCGTGTTCGCCGAACAGTGACTGCACGGCCTTTATCTCGGCCAGATCTCCCAACGGCGTCGACGTGCCGTGGGCATTGATGTAATCGACCTCGGTGAGATCGATGCCCGCGTCGCTTACGGCTTCGCGCATCGACATCATGGCCCCCTTGCCTTCGGGGTGGGGAGCCGTCATGTGATATGCGTCGGCCGACATTCCTCCGCCCGCGACTTCGCAATATATCTTCGCTCCGCGTGCCAAAGCGTGCTCCAACTCCTCGAATACCAGCGCTCCGCCGCCTTCGCCGATGACGAATCCGTCGCGGTCGGCGTCGAACGGTCGCGACGCATGCGCGGGATCGTCGTTACGGGTCGACAACGCCTGCATGGCGCAGAAACTGCCTACGCCCGGATCGTTGATCGGGGCCTCCGAACCGCCCGTCACGATAAGATCGGCCTTGCCCCAGCGGATGAGGTTCATGGCGTCGATCATGGCATGGTTGGACGACGCGCAAGCCGACACTGTGCAATAGTTCGGCCCCATGAAACCGTATTTGATCGAGATGAAACCGGCGGCGAGATCCGCCACCATGCGGGGAACGAAAAAAGGGCTGAATCGAGGGATGCGATCTCCCTCGATATAGCCCTTGCTCTCTTCGTAGAACGTGGTCGTTCCACCTGTACCCGAACCCCATACCACGCCGGCCCTTTCGGGATCGACGGCATCGGCGGCCGATGCGTCGCGTATCGCCTCGTCGGCGGAAATCATGGCGTACTGCGCGAAGAGGTCGTATTTGCGCACCTCCTTGCGGTCGAAATAACGGGTTCGATCGTACTCTTTTACTTCGCAAGCGAAACGGGTTCTGAATTTCGAGGCATCGAACCGCGTTATCGGAGCCGCTGCGCTCACTCCGTTTTCGAGATTTCGGAAGTATTCCTCTGCCGAATGTCCCGACGGATTGATCGTGCCTATGCCGGTAACGACGACTCTCCTGCCTGTCATATGAATTTCGCGCCCGTGTGCCGTGCGAATTATAATGGTGTCAAAATTATTTCTTGTGTGCCTCCACGTATGCGATAGCGTCGCCTACGGTAGTGATCTTCTCGGCGTCCTCGTCGGGGATCTGGATGTCGAATGCTTTCTCAAATTCCATGATCAACTCCACGGTGTCGAGAGAATCCGCGCCCAGATGAGCGGTGAAACTTGCTTCGGGTACTACCTCAGACTCCTTAACGCCCAACTTGTCAACGATGATCTCGACAACTTTTGACTGAACTTCTGACATAACTTTAAATTTTTAGTTTAACAATTTTAATTATCGATTGGTTTCAATCTTTCGCAATTCTGCGCAAAAGTAACACTTTTTTTATTAATTTTGGCATCGGGACGGAAATATTTCCCCCGAAACGATGTGTTTCTTCGGTTAAAATGTTGTAAAATAATTCGTTATGAATCTGTTGCTCATATCCAATTCCACCAATGCGGGCGAAGAATACCTGCAATATCCCATCGAACGCATAGGCGCTTTTCTTGCGGGCATAGAAGAAGTTGCGTTCGTGCCCTATGCCGCCGTGACTTTCTCCTACGACGCCTACGAGGCCAAAGTGGCTGCGCGTTTCGAACAGATAGGCGTTCGGGTGCGTTCGGTGCATCGCGAGAGTGATCCGCGCGGTATGATCCGCCGCGCGCAGGCCGTGTGCGTAGGCGGCGGCAACACCTTTGCGCTTGTGAAGAAGATGCAGGAGCAGGGACTCGTCGGCGAGATCGGTGCCAAGATCGCATCGGGCACGCCCTACGTCGGATGGTCGGCGGGCAGCAACGTGGCGTGTCCCACCATCTGCACCACCAACGACATGCCCATCGTGCAGCCCGAATCGTTCGAAGCCGTAGGAGCGGTAAGATTCCAGATCAATCCTCACTATCTCGACGCTAATCCCGAGGGACATGCGGGCGAGACGCGCGAACAGCGTATTTTGGAGTATATCGAGGCCAATCCCGACCGTTGGGTTGCGGGTTTGCGCGAGGGATGTATGCTTCACGTGCACGACGGACGACTGGAGTTGATCGGTTCGCGTCCCATGCGGATTTTCAAGAAGGGCGTGCAGCCGTTCGAGGTGAATGCGGGCGACGATCTGAGTTTTTTGCTGTAGTCTCGAATCGCTTAATATATAAAATAGGTATTCAAAAATATCGGCCGCCTGAATGAACACTTCATCGATTACGGGACGTCGCGGCGAGGAGATCGCCGTGAAGTATCTTCGCGATAACGGATTTCTCGTCTGCGACAGAAACTGGCGTTCGGGGCGTTACGAGATCGATATCGTGGCTCGGCGGTCGGGCGTCACCCACATAGTCGAGGTCAGGACTCGCAGGGCGGGCGCTTTGGCGTCTCCCGAGTCGACGATCACGACGTCGAAACGTGCAGCCATGTGTCGGGCGGCCGAAGCGTATGTCGCCCGAACTGCTCTGCGTGGCGACGTGGAATTCGATCTGATAGCGGTAGATATGTTTCCCGACGGCCGGTATGATGTCCGTTATATCCCGAATGCAGTCGAAATAGGATGGTAATTTGGAGGGTTGAATAAAAAAACATACCTTTGTCGCGCAAAATCACGACTGTGACATTTATGCTTCTCTATAATTTTTGTGTAGCCGTATATGCACGCCTGATCGCGCTGGCCTCGCTGTGGAATCCCAAAGCGAAGCTGTGGACGAAGGGGCGAAAAGCCATCTTCGAGCGAATGGCTCGGGTGATATCGCCGTCCGACAGAGTCGTGTGGATACATGTCGCGTCGCTGGGCGAGTTCGAGCAGGGCCGTCCCATCATGGAGCAGATACGAAAACAGTATCCCGAATTCAAAATTCTGCTCACTTTCTTCTCTCCTTCGGGTTACGAAGTGCGTAAAAATTACGAAGGCGCCGACTACATATTCTATATGCCCATCGACACTCCGCGCAACGTCAGGCGATTTCTCGACATAGCCCATCCCGAAATAGCGGTATTCGTAAAGTACGAATTTTGGCTCAACTATCTGCGCGGACTCAAGGAGCGCGGCGTGAAAACATACGTCATATCGTCGATATTCCGTCGCAATTCGATTTTTTTCCGCAGCTACGGATTTTTGTGGCGTCAGGCCCTCGACGCTTTCGACCAGATATTCGTACAGAACGACGAGTCGCGCGAATTGTTGCACGACATAGGTTTCGACAACGTCATAGTTGCGGGCGACACCCGTTTCGACCGTGTGGCCGACATAGCCGAAGCGGTGAAACGCATCGATGCGATCGAGGCTTTCAAGGGCGAGTCCTCGCTGTTCATCGCAGGGTCGACATGGAAACCCGACGAGGATATTCTGTTGGAACTCGTAGATGAAAACCCGCGGATAAAGTTCGTCATCGCTCCGCACGAAATGGACGAGACGCGCATAAACCGCATAATCGCCTCGACTCGCGGCGGTGCCGTGCGCTACACGCAGTGCGATCCGCAGACGCTCGCCGATAGTCAGGTGCTTATACTCGACACTGTGGGCATTCTCGCTTCGGTGTACCGTTATGCTTCGTGGGCCTACATCGGCGGCGGTTTCGGTGTCGGAATCCACAACACTTTGGAGGCGGCCACATTCGCCCTGCCCATAGCTTTCGGTCCGAATTACTCCAAATTCAAGGAGGCGCGCGACATGGTGGCATTGGGGGCGGCCACCAAGATAGAGTCGGCCGAGGAGTTGAAAAGATGGTTCGCTCCGTTGCGAGACGACGATGCTTTGCTGGCTAAAGTGAGCTCTACGGCCAAGGATTATACGGTGAAGAATCAGGGCGCCACGTCGCTCATAATGAAGATCGCTTTCAACGATTGACAAAGACGCGTCGACGGTAGGCGCGAAGGGAGCTTCGAGGCCCGTCCGATTTAGGCGATATCTTTTGAATTTCAAAACGCGTATCGGTTTTGTTTTGAAACAACATGTGATTTTATTTAAACGACATTTGCGTACGGGTTTCGTTTCAAAAGTTTTACCGAGCTCGTATATAGGTGTGACGCAGCGGGTTGATGAAAATAGACGATGCTTTGTCGTTTTGAAACAATAAAATTCGGTGTCCAAAGTTTGCGCAATAAAAAATAATTCTATAATTTTAATCCCTGAATGACGTACCGTGATTGAATCGAAACGAAATAAAGCCATTAAACTATTAAAACTAAACTGTCTATGAAAAAAAGAACTTTCCTTCTTAATCTGTTCATGGCGTTATCGGTGTTTGCGTTCGTCGCCTGCAATGACGACGATTCGGATTACATTCAGCCGAATATGACCATCGAAGGCGCCGACGAGTTCGGTGCCCGCAAGTTGGAGTTCACGAATAAGGCCGAAACCCGACAAATCGAGATTACGGCCAACGACGATTGGTTCATACGTATTCCCGAGGCTGCCGAGTCGTGGTTGACTGTCACGCCGAGCGAAGGCAAGGGCTCGTCGGGACCTATTGCGATCAGTGTCGACGTGGCGGCCAACGATAAGACCAGCGACCGTGAAGCCACGCTGGCTTTCGTGTGCAACAAGATCGAACAGAAAGCGTTGCTCACCGTCGAGCAGGAGAAGAAATATGTGCTCACGGCCGAGTCGAACCGAAGCATGATAAATAAGTGGGGGGGGGCGATCGTAATATCGATTAACACCAATGCCGATTGGACTTACGAGATCGACGAAGCCGGCAAGACGTGGCTTTCAGTGAACAGCGCCGATTCAGGCAGCAGCCGACTCGCGCTCACCGCGACGGAGTTGGACGAGGAGGTGCGCACTGCGGCGATCACTTTCACTTGTGCCAAACAGGCGGACTTGAAAGCCGTGGTGGAGCTTACCCAGAAGGATATGGAGCTTTTTGCCGACAAGAACAAGGCGTATTTTGCGGCAGAGGGCGGCGAGATTCTGCTGGATGTCACCACCACGAACGTGGACGAGTGGAGCGTGGAGTCGAAAGACGCTTGGGTGACGGCCGTAAAAGAGGGCGATAAGGTGAAACTTACCGTTGCCGCATTCGGCAAGGAGCGTCGCGAAGCCGTCGTGAATCTCGTTACTCCCGTCGATGAGAGCATGGTTTCTCCGATTACCGTCATTCAGCGTGCCACTCCGGGCGGTCCGATCGCCGATGTTCTCGACGTGGTGTTCGACGAAGACGGATCGGCTCGCGATATCTCGGCCTCGGGCAATACCGTGAAGTATGTGGCGGGAAGCGCATGTTCGATGAGCTGGAATGACGTCTATCTGAAATACACGCCTTCGTTCTCGCACAAGCAGGCGGGCAGCGGCATAACCTCGGGATTCTACCGTGTCGACTACACCGACGCTATGATGGCGGCATTGGACGACGGTTATACGATGGAGGCGCTTATAAAGCCCGGCAAGGCGCCCAACGGATCGGAGATCAAGGCGTTCTCGGCGACAACCTCGGGCGGTATGGCCATCATGATAGCCAATACGTCGCGCGGCAAAGGTCTCGAGTTCATACAGCACAACGGAAGCGCTTGGTGCTTCGCGAGCACGGATGTAATTCCCGATGCCGACGTCTACTATCATGTGGTAGGCGTATGGGACAAGGCTGCCGGCAAGATCCATTGCTATGTCAACGGCGAATTGAAGAAGAGTGCCGATTGTACGGGCATAAAGCACATGACGACTGCCACCAGCCGCTCGCGCGCGTTCTGTATCGGCGGCAATACCCAGTCGAACACGCAGTTGAACGGCGCATGGAACGGCGATGTGGCCATAGCGCGAATCTACGACGATGCTTTGACGGCCGACGATGTGAAGGCGCTGTACGAGAATGTAAGAGAGTAGCCGTCGGACATTCTGAACGAACGATCCCGCCCGATTTCATCGAGAAATCGGGCGGGATTTTATTTGTATTTGCGACTCCTGCGACTCCTGCGACTCCTGCGAGCCGCGCGGGTCGCAACCTTGTCCCTGCGGCGGCACGCGATTCGCATTCGCTCGTCATGCGGTCTTCGCAGGCTGCCGCCCGAAACGGTCGCTATAGTTCAACCTCTTTCGTAGGCGTCGATCATCGAACCTCGAGTGCGGTTGACTATGCGTGCTCCGATCGATCGGGCATAGTCGCGCAGCACCTCGTGGCCGCGGAACAGTTCGGCCGTTTCAGCCAGATATGTGTGCATGGTATAGGGCCGCGGCGGATCGGTGGCGTTGACGAATATCGGCTCGGGTGTCGCGGGAGCGGCATCGTAATAGTGGCTTCGGATGCGGCACAAACGGTTGCGGTCGTCGACCGTGAGTCCGTCGAGAAGCGTGTGATCCACTCCGTAAAGATCGATGTGTCGATAGCCCAAAAGCAATCCGATGAACTCGCCGTTCTGAACCACCGTGCCGAAGTTGCCCGATCCCAGACCGTGGCGGTAACACCAGAACTCCACCGAGCGGAATCCGCGGAAAACAGTGGTATGGAACGGGACGATTCGTATGCGGGGATTGTCTCCTATTGCGGCGCGGTAGTCGAACCGCTCGGGATTGTAGTATTGCACGTAGAGCGTCATGGGCCATTCGACGCGTTCGCCGAGCGTGCGGTAGAGTGTTTCGACGCGTTCGCTGCGGCCCGCGCGACGGAAGAATTGCGGATCCGACAGAACGTAATACTTCGGGCGGATGACAGTGAATTCGTCGCCCAGAGCGAAGAAGTTGACGGCCATCATGTCCGTGCGTTCCCATTCGCGCCGCGCCGTGAGCTGCGTCAGTTCGCTGCGCAGCGACGGTCCGTTGCCGAGCACGGCAAGCCGTCGCGACGGATTCATATCCGTTGCGCCCGCCCTGGCCACATGGTTGCGAAAATCCTCCTTCACGGCCATCGTGGCGAAGAAAAGCGCGGTGTCGAACGTGTTGCGTACGGCTTCCGTTATTTTTGTCGAGAGTCGCATCGTACAGAGTTTATGCGGCAATTATATGACCGCACTTATGTTATTGCAAAACTAATGAAATAAGGTTATATTTGCAATTAAGATTTTAATATAATGAGGCTCGATTTGATTGCAAACGACATATCGGTCGTGATTCCGCTCTACAACAAGGCCGCCGAGATCGCGGCGACGTTGCGTTCGGTGTCGGATCAGACGCTGCCTCCGCGCGAGGTAATAGTGGTGGACGACGGATCGACAGACGGCAGTGCCGAGATCGTCGAACGCATCGCGTCGTCGGCCGTGACTCTCGTGCGTCAGTCTAACGGCGGGGTCAGCGCGGCGCGCAATCGTGCCATGCGCATGGCCTCGGGACGGTGGGTGGCGTTGCTCGACGGCGACGATCGATGGTGTCCCGACCATTTGGAAAACATGGCGTCGCTCGTCGCTCGTTATCCCCATTGCGGAGCCTGCGGTTCGGGATTTTATGTCGAATGCGACGGGCGGCTTACCGTGGGCGACACTCCTAAGATGTCGGACGGCGGGATAGTCGATTTCTTTCGCGAGTCGATGACCCGTTACGTTCTGATCCCGTCGGCTGCGGTGTTGCGGCGCGATCTTGCGCTGGAACTCGGAGGGTTTCCTGAGGGGATGCGCATGGGTGAGGATCAATATCTGTGGACCAAGATCGCGCGGTCGGCCTCGGTCGCGTTTTCGCCGAAACCTACGGTCGTCTATTCGCGATCGGCCTCCAACCGTTCGGCGGCGAGTTACCGTCCCGAGCAGACGCGTTTTTCGTTCGAAGACCTTTACGATCCCGCGGCGGACGATCGGAGCAACGAATATGTGGCCCGTGCGGCATTGGGCAAGGCTTTGATCGAGAGCGTGAGCGGCGGAACGGATGCCGCAGCCCGCGCCGTGGAGTTTTTCTCGTATAACCGTCTTTCGCACCGTATAGCGACCAAAGTCCGCATACTCAATTCCTTGCCGCGCCGAGTGCGTCCCGCTGTACTTGCGGCATACAATCGGCTGGCGTGGGCCGTTGCGCGAAAGGGGTTGTAATTTGGCTGTCTGCCGTGCGGGAGGGCGGCTTAACATTCGTTAACATATCTTAACCGAGCATTAACACGTCCGCGCAGCGGAAAACGGTAGTTTTGCGGTAGTCAAAAACCAATAAACATCCGAGTGTAATGAAACGTATCTTGCTTATTGCCGCTTTCGTGTCGGCCGTCGCGTCGTCGTACGCCCAGCTCGATCCTTCGAAGATCAAATCGTTGTCGATATCCAAAACCAACTCCAACGGAGCGATAACCGCTATCCGTGAGATCGGACGCTCGTCGCTGGAGTGCGTTTACAAGGCCGAGTATCCTAATGTCGGCAACGGCGAAGTCCGATCGAAAGAGGATAGAATGGTGTTGCAGATCGACGGCGAGACGACCAAATTCTACTCCCATTACGATATGGCTCTCGATTCCATGCGCAAGGCCAATCCCGACGGTCTCGTCGTGAACATGAAAAATTTCAAGCAGGGGACCAAGATCTGCATATATCGCAACTGGCCCGAGGCGGGACGAACGACCATTACCGATGCCGTGTTGTCGATGTACTACCGAGTCGAGGAGGATACGCCCGTGCAGGAGTGGACCATCGGCGACGAGACCCGCGAAGTGCTTGGTTACGAATGCCGTCGCGCCGAGTGCGATTTCCGCGGCCGACATTATACGGCATGGTTCGCCGAAGAGATTCCCGCGAGCGTGGGGCCGTGGAAATTCGGCGGGCTGCCCGGGCTTATCATGGCCGTGGCCGACAGCGAGGGGCAATATACGTTCGAAATTATAGGTTTGCAGAGCGTGGAGCGTCCGATAGAGTATGTCGACCGCAACTACGTGACCGCCGCACGCGAGAAGTATCTGCGTCAGAAGCATCTTTACGTCAACGATCCGCTGGGCTACGGCGTGCGTCAGGGCGAGATGAATATCGAACTGGTCGACGGCAGCACGTACTCACCCGAAGAGACGGATATGTCGATAGTAATGATGGAGACCGATTATAAACATTGATCGGGCATGGGTGTATTGAGAGCGATTTTTGCCGCGATTGCCGTGGCTGTGTCGTCGCTTGCGGCTTCGTCCGTATCGGCACAGACCGCTGCCGACATTCGGGGCGTGGTCACCGACTCTTCCGACGGCGAACCCGTGGCGGGTGCTGTAGTGAAACTCGTCGGCGCCGACGGCAAGATATTGCGTTATGCCGTCGCCGATCGTACGGGAGCGTTCGTGCTGAAGCAGGCCGTTCCGTCGGAGGGTGTCGGGATGCAGGTTTCGATGCTGGGTTACGCTTCCCGCGAAATCGTGCCCGCGGATTGGACCGCCCCCGTGAAGATTGCTCTCGATCCCGCCGCGACTCCCATACGCGAGGTGGTGGTGAAGGCTCCTCGGGTGTCGATGCAGGGCGATACCGTAACATACGATGCCAAGTCGTTCACCGATGTCAGAGACAAGTCGCTGGCCGACATCCTGAAGAAGATGCCGGGCATCGAGGTGTCGAAATCGGGGCAGGTGAAGTATCAGGGCGAGGCCATAAACAAACTGTATATCGACGGTGTAGACATGCTCGGCGACCGTTACGGCCTGGCTACGTCGAACATATCACCGCGCGACGTGAAGAGTGTGGACGTGATGGAGAACCATCAGCCGAAGAAGGTACTGCGCGATATAGAGTATTCGGACAAGGCAGCCTTGAATATCAGGATGGATGCGCGGGTGCGGAATCGCTGGACGGGTTCTGCTTCGGCGGGCGCGGGGTTTTCGCCTCTGCTGTGGGACGGGTCGGTGTTCGCCATGTGTATGGCCAAAGGGTATTCCGTCATGCAGACCGTGAAGAGCAACGACACGGGAGCCTTTCTCGGTACGGAGACTGCCGTACTGGGGCTGACGGGCGGCGACCGATACTCTCTGCCGCAATATATCGGGGTGGGAGTGTCGGCGGCGCCCATTGATCGCAGCCGCACCCGATTCAATACGTCGCACCTTTACAATGCCGCCAACACGATCCGTTTGTCGGAGGATTACAATCTGCACGTGCGTGCATCTTATCTCTACGACCGTCTGACTTCCGAAGATGCGGCGCGGACCACCTATTTCGTCGGCGAGGATGCGTTTTCGGTCGACAGCGCATCGGCGGCGGCCGACGAGTCGCATACCGTAACGGCGGAAACCCGCATCACGGCCAACACCGAGAAGTTTTTCCTCGACAACACGCTTTCGGCCGACCTGGTGTGGCGCGACGTATGGCGGACGACCGCGGGTACTTACCCCAATCTTCAGCAGGCCGACACTCCGTCGAGGTCGGTGAAAAACAAACTCGAATTTATCCTGCGTCTGGGGCGCCGTACCTTTACGATCCGTTCGAAGAACCTGTATCTCGGCTCGCCGCAGACGCTTGCGGTGGAACGTGACGGAGGCTGTGTCCGTCAGAGCGTGGATGCACGGGCATTTCGGTCGAATACATCCGTTTCGTTCGGATGGCGGTTCGGACGTTTCAACCTCTCGCTGTCGGGGGGATTCTCGCAACTCGTGCGTCGGCTCGACTCGTCGTTGGAGGGTTCGGCCGAGCCGATAGGGCAGTTGCGTAACGATATGCGGGTGAGCATGTCGAAAATGGAACTGAATCCCTCGTTGAATTACAATTCTGGACGCGTGAACGCATCGCTTCGTGTGCCGCTCGCATACGGCGTATATTCTATTCGTGACCGTATCGATCTATCGACCCCGCGCCGTGTCGGCGATCCCGTCATGTCGCCTTCGTTTTCGCTCAGATATGCCGTATCGCCCATGTTGTCCGTATCGGGTTCGGCGTCATACGTCGTCGCGCCGATCGAAGAGGCGGCTATCGGTTCCGGCGTCGTCATGAAGGATTATCGTTACATCTCGCGCGGCTATTGCATCGACGCCAACGACCGTTCGGCATCGTTCGGCGTGCGCGTCGCGTACAAGAATCCGCTGTCATCGTTTTTCGTCAATCTGAATGCGGGATATTCGTCATCGGTTCTTCGGGCCGTGCCGTCGCAGGATTTCGTAGGCGATTACATAGTGACTTCGGCCGTTCGCGCCGATTGCAGAACCTCGACGCGATATCTGCAAGGCGGCGTAAGCAAAGGAGTCGATGCGTTGAGGGGCAAGATAGGGATGGATTTCGAATGGCGGTTCACCGAGAGCGGTACGGTGCAGGATGGAGCATACGATCCGTACGATTCGCAGCGTGTGTCCGTCGGTCCCATGTTCGACCTGCGCATCGCCAAATGGTGGTCGGCGGAATACAGACTCTCGTACGGCGTGTCCGAATTGAGATTGGGCGTGACGGGGACGAAAAACTCCGTCGACGACATGAACCAATCGTTTACTACGGTGTTGCAGCCCGTAAAAGGGCTGCGGTTCGAGTTGGCGGCCGAGCATTATCGCTCTCTTGTTGCCGCGGACAATCATAAGAATATCGCGTTGCTCGATGCCAAGGCGGCATATTCGTTCAAGAACGGTTGGGAACTGTCGGTCTCGGCGCGAAATCTGCTCGATGCCCGCGAATATTCCTATTCCCTTTTCGACGGACTCAGTGCCTCGTCGGCGAGTTGGCGCATACGTCCGCGCAACGTGCTGTTCGGGCTGTATGTCAAGTTCTGACCGTTACAGCGAACAGAAGAACGGTACGAGAAAAGGTACCGAAAAGTCGACCGCCATGCCGTGGACGATCGATACGAACACCCATTCGCGTCCCGAGAAGCGGGTTATGACGGGCAGGGTGGTATCCATCGATGTGGCGCCGCCCGAGCAGATCGGGGCCAGAGGTCCGAAGCCCCGTACCATGAGAGGCGCCGCCAGCAGGGTTATTATCTCGCGGAATATGTTGGCCAGCAATGCTATGGTTCCGAGCTCGGCGGCAGCCTGCACGCCTATGGACGCCTCCTTGAGCGAAGTTATGAGTATTGACGAGAGCGAGTAATATCCGAATCCGCTCCCTACGGCCAGCGTTTCGGCGGTGGTCCGGTGCGAAAGAGCGAAGGATATCGCCGCCGATGCCGCGAGCGTGCCGACGACGGTTGCCGCAGGTATGAGCAGCATACGCGGCGAGAGGGTGCGCAGAATCTCTTTCAGCCGTTTGTCGGATCCTATTCCCATGCCCACCTGGAACATGAGCGCATAGAGCACCCACAACGTAATGTCGCCGATGTCTATTCGGTCGGGTAATAATCCCATGCGGCCCGCGAGGCAACCGGCGAGGAATGCCCCGACTATGATAAGGCTACCTTTCATCGTCGCCTCCTCTCTTTTTGTACAGTAACAAATATGCCGCGCGTGCCGCTGTAATGCTGCCCGTCACCGCTGCTGCGGCTATCGCGAGTGCTTCGCCGCCCAGCGCGGCGAGATTGCGCATCACATTGTCGTCGGCTCCTATTTCGCATCCCATCAGGAACAGAAGCAGTATTATCGTCGCCGAGGCGGAACCCGATATTCGTTCCGTGCCTTTCGCATGTCGCAGCAGGTATCCCGCAGCCATTCCCGAGAACATTATGAGTATTATTTTGAACATCTTCCGATTGTATTAACCGCTTTTTCTCTGTCGACGGTCCGCTGCCGTCTGTCCGCCGAGGCTCGTGCGCTTATGCCGCCGACGGCGAAAATCCGTGCAGGACGATTGTCGAGGTGCAAAGTTAACACTTTTTCCGACGATGCCGCCCGTATGCGGTATCGGGCTGTTGCGGTAAAATGCGGACTCGTTTGCTTTTGCCTTAGCTTATTAGTATATTTGCAGGATCAAGTTTTCGATCTGTTATGGAACGTCATATTGATATCAACGATTTCGATTATCCGCTGCCCGACGGACGCATCGCCAAATTTCCGCTCGAAGAACGCAGCGATTCGAAACTGCTCGTATATCGCAACGGCTCGATAACCGAGAGCCGTTTCCGCGATCTGGCGCGCGAACTGCCGCCTCGGTCGCTTCTGGTGTTCAACAATACGAAGGTAATCCGCGCGCGCATAATTCTACACAAGCCGTCGGGAGCGCGTGTCGAGGTGTTTTGTCTCGAGCCTCATTCGCCAGCCGATTACGAACGGGCTTTCTCCGTGCGCGGCGAGTGCGAATGGAGCTGTATAGTCGGTAATCTGAAAAAGTGGAAATCGGGATTCGTGAAGATAGATTTCGACCGTGACGGCCGTGCGTGCGAGTTGCGTGCCGAGATCACCGAACGCGGCGAGAGGGAGCACGTCGTGCGCTTCACGTGGGATGCCGACATGACGTTCGGAGAGTTGCTCGAATATTTGGGGCGCATTCCTATTCCGCCCTATCTCAATCGCGAAAGCGAGGATATCGACCTGACGCGTTATCAGACGGTGTATTCCAAATTCGAGGGGTCGGTGGCGGCGCCCACGGCGGGACTGCATTTCACCGACGATCTGATAGCCCGCATGCGCGGCGAAGGTTTCGAGTTCGACGAGGTGACGCTGCATGTTGGGGCAGGTACGTTCCTGCCCGTCAAGAGCGACGATGCGGCGCAGCATCCTATGCACACCGAGCATTTCGAGGTGCGCCTGTCGACTTTGGAGGCTTTGTCGGCGCATTACGGCGAAGTGACAGCCGTGGGTACCACGTCGGTGCGTACTCTGGAGTCGCTGCCTGCGCTCGGGTGGCGCATACGTCGCGACGGCGATCCCGATTGCGGCAGAGTGGTAGGGCAGTGGGAGTGTTACGACCTGCCCGAGGATTACTCGGGGCGCGATGCGTTGGAGGATATGGCGGGGTATATGCGTCGCGAGGGTATTGACCGTTTGAAGGCGTCCACGCAGATAATGATTACACCGCTCGGATTCCGATTCCGCACGGTGAGCCGTATAGTGACAAATTTCCATCAACCCAAGTCTACGCTGTTGCTTTTGGTCTCGGCTTATGCGGGCGACGACTGGCGCAGAATCTACCGTTATGCTCTCGACAACGATTTCCGTTTTCTGTCTTACGGCGATTCGTCGCTGCTGGTGTGCGACGAGTGCGGCGCGAGATAGGGTCTTTTTTGTGCACTGATTCCGTCTGTATCGGTTAAAGGCTCCTGCCATGCGGCGGGAGCCTTTTCAAGTGTTTTATTTTATATGATGAATCATCAGTACGGGGTTGGCATCTTCTGTAATATTGTCAATTATTTTCAGAAAATCGTCTCTCATTGGATCTTTGTACTCGGCCTTGTATGGCAAAAATCTCAACAGATGTGCAGTCCCCAAAATTGAAACCATCTTGTCGGTATTGTTTTCAGTGGTCGCCGTTATGGATGTACTCAACGGTATTCCGTCGACTTTTATCGTGGCGCAGTATCTCGTCTGTCCACTCTGCTTGTCGTATACCATTGTGCCCGAAAGGTTCGTTTTGAAGATCAGTAATCTGTCGGTCTCTATCATGTCGGTTATTCCATAGACGTAATTGCTTCTGAGCAGAGTCTTCTCCAATTTTTCATCCCCCATTTTGTTTACTATATTCCGACAGTCGCTTCCCGCTCCGAAATCGACCGTGTATTTGGGTGTTACCTTGTCGTCGGCTACTTCGTATATCGTGTAGTCGAACCGCTGCGACAGCAGAATATTCTGCCCGCAGTTGGATATGTTGGTGCCGAATATGCTCAGATTTGTTTTTAGTGGTGCTGTGAACGGATATATCTGAACTACCTCGCCGTCGCCTTTCAGAGGCAATTCGGCAACATAATGTTTCTGATTGTCGTATGTGTCGTATTGCGTCATGTATAGTTTCCCGTTCGCATTTGTCATATTGTTGACCAGTAAGTCATGTTTTTTCTCGCCGACCCATGTTCCGTCGTAAGTGTAGAACCTCAGTTTTTCCGTCATGTCGTCGAATACGATAAACCGTTTGTGCTCTTTGTCGAGTGTTGCCGCCGACAGACTTATGTACTCCTTTGGCCCTCGTCCGACGTGACGTATCGTGCGTATATGCCGTCCCTTGTAATCGAACAGACATATTTGATTTCCCTTGTAGTCGGCTATTGCCATGAAGTCGTCCTCGAACATTATTTTCGAAATGTCGGCAAGCAGTGATTTGTCGTTTGTTTCTAACGGCACTATGTCGGTGTGGCTGAAGAATTCCGTATCGGATACGGGTAGTTTGTCGTCCGTGTCAACGATTATTTTCGTCGTGGGGGTCGTTGTGTCGGGCCTGTTCGCGTTGCATGCGAATAACGCGCCGATGGCAATTATTATGATTATCTTTTTCATGGCTGATACTTATTACATTTTTTTGTGCAATGGTCTGCATATCCGATTATATCGAAAGAGTCGTTGTAGCAGCCAGTAGTACAAGGAATATTACCTATACCCTGACATGTCGATTCTGTGTATGTGTGTATTATAATAGCGTCTATATTCAGATCGTCGCGATGCAAGTAAATAGTTTCCTTGATTTCTCGAGATGTTTTAGTTCTTACCTTTTGGGCGCTCCAATCTTCGATTGATGTCAATGCTTCTATATTTGCTTTTAATAATTGCGGTATTTTATCTTTTTTATGTTTGAGATATGTGATGCTGCAAATTAATAAGCATGTACCACATGTTGTTATGATGTACTTTTTCATATTGGAATGTGCTTATTCGCGATTCAATTTACAGTCCCATACGGTATTATATGGACACTCCTCAGTGTATGGATCTTTTACTTCGATATATGTGGCTGGAGTACATTCAATATATCCGATTCCGGAACATTTAACATGGGATGTTTTAATTTCGGTTACAATATCATAGTGCTTGTATCCATCCGCCATATGTTGCCGTTGTTCTTCGAAGGTGCTATATGTGTCTGTTTTGTTTGCCTTTGTCGGTTGGGATTCGGCACTGGTTAGTGCTTCCAAATTAAGTTGGGCGAGTTCGCTCATGGCTTGATCTCCGGGAATCACAACTTTATGTACTGCGATCCCCATGCCGGTAACGGCGACCAATGTGCCTGTTAAGCTGATAATGTTTTGATTTTCACGGGTTAGTTTTTGTTGTCATATGGCTTCCGCAAAGATAGGTGTTATTAAGTCTCTGAAAATTATATTTGTAGCCGATTTGTCACATCGGTAAATAAAATCAGCCGTCACGCAGGTAGCGGACTGCCGGTTGTATGATGAATGTTTTTATTAAAACTCGCTGGTGAAGTGGAATCTTATATCCTTGAAATTCTCCTGCGCCGGGGCCAAGGCGTAGCTCGTGTCGGCGAGGAACACGTCGCGTCCGTGCTTGTCGACGGCCATGTTCGAGTGCTTGCGGCTGATGGTTTATCATGGAATATGCTCCGGTAGAGGCGGACGGTGTACTTCTTTGCCGGTTTCTCCTCCATGACAGGTGTCACTAATGTAGAATGCGCTTCCGTCGTCTTGGACAATTGCCGGCGCGCGTTCGTCTCCGTATGCATATCCCCATATGAACTCATGAAAATAAGATACATTTGATTCGCCGCTCAAATGTTTTATTTTTGCATCGCATGTCCATCCTTTTTGAGCCGGATTGGCACTCCTGCTCATTGTCCAGTTTGACAGTACTCTGGTAGATTTGTTGAAATATGAATAGCAACTGAGTTTTATTTCCCATTGAGTGATTCCGATCGCATTGCACCCGTATTCATGTACGTTGAACGGTATGCAGTGGCTGCCGGCTGCATCTGTTCTTGTCCCTGTTTCATAAATACCTCTTGTTTCTATAGACACTCGCTCTACAATCGCGTATGTTCCGATGTTATCGTAAATTATTTTACCGTTTTTATCGGCTATCATTATAGAATGATATGTTATATCTTCGATTTTCCATTCGAGATTTATAATATCCGTTTCGCCGACCACTATATCCGATTCTATGTCTGCCCGTAATTTTTCGCCGTAACGATAGATTTTTTTTCTCATGTTACCCCATGTTTCCATGGCGGGTTCGGTTAATCCTTTACCATTGTATACCAATGTATAAGTATCGTCAGCAAACATTTCGTCTATGAGCAGTCGTTTTTCGATTTCTGTATTTACTGTTCCCCGATATTCATATCCCGTGAGTGCCAGTTTATATTTTTCATAGTGGTTTTCACTTTGCGATAATGCATATTGCAGATGAGACTCCCATTGTTTCGGAGTGGAGTCGGGTGGTTGGAGATTTTCTTGTTCGGCGCATGAAATTAATCCGATCGTTGCAAATATACCTGTCCACAAGCACGCTTTCGATAAAGTTAAGTTTTTCATAGCTGTGTTTTTTTATGGTTTAATTGCAAGGTATGTATAATATTTACTAATAACAAATGGAGTTTGTTATTTACTGCGTAATTGCAATATTTGTTATGCAATTTGACGTATTTGTTATATTGAATCGGAAATTAATGTGAAAACAAATATTCCCCGACGAAAACATTTTCCGTCGGGGAATATTTGTCTCGATATATCGCGATCTAAAACTCGCTGGTGAAATGGAATCTTATATCCTTGAAATTCTCCTGCGCCAGGGCCAGGGCGTAGCTCGTGTCGGCGAGGAACACGTCGCGTCCGTGCTTGTCGACGGCCATATTGGAATGCTTGCGACGTTTGAAGTCGGCCAGCTGTTCGGCGTTGTCGCTCTCGATCCAGCACGCTTTGTGGATCGAAATGGGTTCCCAGCGGCATGAAGCGCCGTATTCGTGTTCCAGACGATACTGTATCACCTCGAATTGCAACGCGCCGACCGTGCCGATGATCTTGCGGCCGTTGAGGCTCGACGTGAAGAGCTGCGCCACGCCTTCGTCCATCAATTGGTCGATACCCTTGGCGAGCTGTTTGAATTTCAGCGGGTCGGCATTCTCGATGTAACGGAACAGCTCGGGCGAGAACGACGGGATTCCCGTGAATTTCAGCTTTTCGCCCTCGGTGAAGGTGTCGCCTATCTTGAATGTCCCCGTGTCGTGCAGACCCACTATGTCGCCCGGATAGGCGAAGTCGATGATCGATTTCTTCTCGGCCATGAATGCCGTGGGCGACGAGAACTTGAGTTGCTTGCCGCTGCGCACGTGCAGGAAGTTCTTGTTACGTTCGAAAGTGCCCGAGCATATCTTCAGGAAGGCGATTCGGTCGCGGTGATTGGGATCCATGTTGGCGTGTATCTTGAATACGAATCCCGTCATTTTCGCCTCGTCGGGATTGACGGCACGCGTTTCGGCGGTAGAGGGGCGCGGCGAAGGAGCGATGCGGATGAAGCATTCCAGGAGTTCGCGCACGCCGAAATTGTTGACGGCCGATCCGAAGAATACGGGCGCCAATTCGCCGTTGAGGTATGCTTCGCGTTCGAACGGATCGTAGACGCCTTCCACCAGTTCGAGATTCTCGCGCAACTGTTCGGCGAATTTGGGAGTTATGTATTTGTCGAGTTCGGGCGATGTTATGTCGCTGAAATCCACGGTCGAGGCATCGGCCGTTTGCCGCTCGTCGGTGGTGAACAGCGACAGATTGTGTTCGAAAATGTTGTAAACTCCCTTGAATGTGTCGCCGCTCGATATCGGGAATGCCAGCGGACGCACGCGGATCTTCAGTTCGCGCTCCACCTCGTCCAGAAGATCGAAAGGATCCTTGCACGGGCGGTCGAGTTTGTTGATGAATACCATTACGGGGGTGTTGCGCATGCGGCACACGTTCATCAGCTTGCGTGTCTGTGTCTCGACGCCTTTCGCGCCGTCGATGACTATGATAACCGAATCGACGGCGGTGAGTGTGCGGTAGGTGTCTTCGGCGAAATCCTCGTGGCCCGGGGTGTCGAGGATGTTGATCTTCACGTTTTTGTAGTTGAAGCCCATTACCGATGTGGCTACCGATATGCCTCGCTGGCGTTCTATTTCCATGAAGTCGGATGTGGCCCCTTTCTTTATCTTGTTGCTCTTGACGGCTCCCGCCACATGTATGGCGCCGCCGAACAGAAGCAGTTTTTCGGTAAGTGTGGTCTTTCCCGCATCGGGATGCGATATGATAGCGAACGTTCTGCGCTTTGTGATTTCGTCGATCAACGCCATGATTTTCTCCGTTTTATTTTGCGACTGCAAAGATAATATAACCCCCGAAGCGAAGCAAATTTAACGGTGCACGATTTGATCGGGTTTCGCGATTCGGCGGCGTATGATTCCCGTAAATTTCGTTTGAGGTGTTGATTTGTAACATCGGCGTGCATTCGGGCCGCTCTCGAATGCCAAAAATGCTGAATTGTGTTTCGATATGTAAGCATATTGCGGCTCTGTGGAGTGTATGTATCGATAAATTAGCGGTATCGTATGTAAAAAAATGTAATTTAGATTTGCGCGATGTGGTAATTTTGCTTATATTCGTATCGTTGTTCGACATTGTATGATTCCGTATTTTACGAAGAGTAGTTATGATGAAGTGGCTGATATTGTTGTTGGCATCGACGGCGGTATTGTCGGTTTCGGCGCAGGAGACCATTACGCTCGACGACGGGACTGTCGTTACGGCTGTCCCGAATGGTTATTCGACCTCCATTCCGTCGGAATTTGCGCGTATGTTCAAAGGCACGGTAGTCGACGAGAACGGTAATCCGATCGAGGGGGTACAGGTATCCATGTGCCATAACATGGTTTTCCCGCAGATCTACGGCGGTGCGAGCAATCGCAAGGGCGAATTCTCGGTGAGATTGAACCGCGGCGAATATATCGCCGAATTCTCGGCTGTCGGATACGAGAAGAAGCGCATCGAGATGGATATGATGCACGATGTGACTCTCGATGAACCGATCGTGCTGTCTGCGGCGGATGTCGATATGCCCGAAGCGGGCCGCAATACCATAAAATATATGCGTCAAAGTTATCAGGTCAATTTCAAGCCCGATTCATATTGCGAAGATCGTACGCTGGCCGATATTTTGGCTTCCGAGGTGCCGTTTTTCGATATTTGGAACGATGTTCCCAAAGTGTTGCAGAATCCTAAATTCGAAATATGCTTGAATAAACAGACGCTGAATGTCGATGTTGCCGTCATGAAAAATTATTTTTCGTCTATATCTGCGGCGGATGTCGTGAGTGTCAGGATTGTTTCGGCGAGCATAGCTCAGGATCGGCCCACTGCCGTTTTTATCACCACGAAATAATCAGGAACATTTTCGGGGCGATGTCTTGCAGTTCGTCGTAGTTGTGCGGGGAGCATCCTTACCGGCACTTCTTGCTCAATGCAGAGTGTTTTACGGAGCCTATTGATTAACTTGTTATATTATGAGGATAACACTATTGGCATTTGCCTTTTCTCTCTTTGCATCTTCTTTTGCTTGTGCGCAGGAGCGGATATTTCTCAACGACGGATCGATGGCGACCGTAGAGCGGTCGTCGGCCATAAGTCCCGAGATGGCTTCCGTTTGCAGCGGTATCGTGGTGGCCGAAAACGGCGACCCGATCGACGGCGTGACGGTGGCCGCATGTCAAGATCTGCTGGTACCGAGCGTCTTCGGCATCCAAAGCAAGAAAGGCGGTAGATTCGATTTGCGCGTGCGCAAGGGCCGCTACGTACTGGAGTTTGTGGCTTCGGGGTACGACAGGGTACGGATTGAGGCCGATCTCACCGATGACAGGCTCGATCTCGGCAAGGTGGTCATGCACCTGCCCGAAGGCGGCAAGCCCGAGGATAGCGGCGATACCTTCAAATTCATGAGAAATTATTACCTGCTGTCGCTAAAGCCTCATCCGTTACGCGAGGGCAAGACTTTGGCCGATGTTCTGGAGGCGCTGCCGTTCGTGGAACTCTTTTCCGAGCCGCAGAGCGTGATGTTCAACGAGATGTATGAACTGAGCATCGACGGGCAGGCGGTGCGCGTCAAGCCCGAGGTGCTGAAGGGCTATTTGGCGAGCATTGCGGCGGGGGATGTTAAGAGCGTGAAGGTCGTGGCGGGCCGTCGTGCACCCGTGGCCGACGTGTATCCTGCTACACCTGCGGTGGTCAGCGTCACCACCCGATAGCTTGTATAAAGTTCGCCGTCACGTAAAGTGGCGGCGAACTGCTTCATTCGGATGACTTTTTGGCGAATTATCGCGCCACGCCGATTATGTCGCGCAGACGCTCGATGCCGAGACGTTCCATCTCGTAAGGCAAATCCTCTATTATGCGTTTGCAGGCGTAGGGATCCTTGAGGTTGGCTGCGCCGACTTGCACCGCCGTCGCGCCCGCCATCATCATCTCTATGACGTCGGCCGCGCTCTCCACGCCTCCGCAACCCATTACGGGTATGTCGCATGCGCCCGCTACCTGATAGACCATACGCAAAGCCACGGGGAATATGGCGGGACCCGAAAAGCCGCCCATTTTGTTGGCTATGACGGGACGGCGGCGACGTGTGTCGATGCGCATGCCGAGCATTGTGTTTATGAGACATATGCCGTCGGCACCAGCCTCCTCGCATGCCTTGGCTATGGCCGCGATGTCGGTGACGTTGGGACTGAGTTTTATGAAGACGGGTTTTGTCGTCACTGCCTTTACGGCGCACGTCACCTCGGCGGCCATCGCGGGATCGGTCCCGAAACTCATTCCTCCGTTATGTACGTTGGGGCACGAAACGTTCACCTCGATTATGGCCACCTGCTCCTCGCGGTCGATCTTGGCGCAGCATTCGGCATATTCGTCGATCGAAAAGCCGCTTATGTTGGCTATTATCGGCTTGCGGAATATGCCGCGCAGGTGCGGCAGCTCCTCGGAAATTACCGCGTCGATGCCCGGATTCTGCAATCCCACCGAGTTTATCATTCCCGCGCGGCACTCGGCTATGCGGGGAGTGGGATTGCCGAAACGCGCTTCGCGAGTGGTGCCTTTGATCGAGATCGATCCCAAAATGTTGATATCGTAAAAGTTGTTGTGCTCCGTGCCGAAACCGAATGTGCCGCTGGCGGGGATGACGGGATTGTCCAACCCCACGCCGCACAGTTCGACCGACAGATCGTAATTCTTTGCCATGACTCTCTGTTTTACCAAATTATCTCTTCGCGTTTCATGACGGGACCGTCTTTGCAGATGCGTTTGTTGCCCGCCAGGGTCTTGCAGCTGCACCCCATGCAGGCTCCGAATCCGCATCCCATGCGCTCCTCGAAACTGAGTTCGCCGCTTTGCGTGCAGCATTCGCACAAGGCGCGCAGCATGGGCAGGGGACCGCAGGCATAGAAGTAGTCGAAATTGACGGCATTGGCGCGTATGGCGTCGGTCACGAATCCCTTAGTCCCTTTCGATCCGTCGGCCGTAGAGACGAACACTTTGGCTCCCAAAGCTCGGAATTCGTCTTCGTAAAAGATCTCTGCCGCCGTGTTGAATCCGAGCACGACGGTTACGTCGCGTCCGCGGGCGATCAGCTCTTTGGCCAGTTTGTACAGCGGCGGCACGCCTACGCCTCCGCCGACCAGTAGCGGGCGGAGGCATTCGGCCTCGGGGTCGAATCCGTTGCCCAGTCCCGTCAGCAGGTCGAGCTTCGTGCCCGCCGTCATGCGGCTCATCGCCAGGGTGCCGTTGCCGACCACCTTGTATATCAGTGTCACTGTGTCGTCGCCATAGTCGCATATCGATATGGGACGGCGCAGGTAGAACCCGTCCAGTTCGATGTTGACGAACTGCCCCGGGCGGTCGATCCACCGTGTGTCGCCTTTCAGAACCATGCGGCGCACATCGGCTGTCAAAGGCTCGTTGGCCGTGATTTCGTATATTCCCTTTTTATACATGTCTATTTCGCATCGATGGTTGAAACGCCTAACGTGATCTCTTCCAGCACGTCGAGCAGTACGCTCACCGTTTCCAGCGCGGTGAATATCGTCACGTTGTTCTCCACTGCGGCGCGGCGTATGTCGTAACCGTCGCGGCGTGTGCTGTGCTGATTGACGTCGATGGTGTTGATTACGTAGGTCACATGTCCCTTACGCAGCGAGTCGTAGATCTCGGTGCTGCCTTCGCTCAGCTTGCGCAGATAGCGGGTGCGGATGCCGTGGCTGCGCAGGAACTCTGTGGTGCCTTTCGTCGCCTCGATGTTGAATCCCAGATCGTAGAAACGTTTTATGAGCGGTAGGGCGCGCATCTTGTCGCGGTCGGCCAGCGTGACGAATATGGTGCCGTAGTTGGCCACCGTCATGCCCGACGATTGCAGCGATTTGTAGAGCGCGCGGGTGAGGCTCTTGTCGTAACCGATGGCCTCGCCCGTCGATTTCATTTCGGGCGAGAGGTACGAATCCACGCCGCGGATCTTCGCGAACGAGAAGGCGGGTGATTTTACGAACCAGCGGCTGCTCTCCTTGCCGTAGATCTCGGTTATTCCCTGCTGCTTGAGCGAGTGTCCGAGGATTACGAGCGTCGCGATCTTGGCCATGGGCACGCCCGTCGATTTCGAGAGGAACGGCACCGTGCGCGACGAACGGGGATTGACCTCTATGACGTACACCTTGTCGTTCTCGTCGACGATGAACTGAATGTTGAACAGACCCACTATTCCTATCGCGAGACCAAGACGCTCGGTGTAGCTTATGATCGTCTGCTTCACCTCGCTGCTGACGCTGAAAGTGGGGTAGACGCTTATACTGTCGCCCGAGTGGATTCCCGTGCGCTCGACGTGCTCCATGATGCCAGGGATGAACACGTCCTTGCCGTCGCAGATGGCATCCACCTCCAGCTCTTTGCCCTGGATGTATTTGTCGACCAGCACGGGCGACTTCTCGTTGATCTCCACCGCCGAGCGCAGGTAGTGGCGCAGCGTCTCCTCGTTGCCCACGATCTGCATGGCGCGGCCGCCGAGTACGAAGCTCGGACGCACCAGTACGGGATAGCCTATGCGAGCCGCTGCGGCCACGCCCGCCTCGATGTCGGTCACCGCCTCGGCCTGCGGCTGGGGTATGCCCACTTCGTTCATTATGCGTTCGAAGCACTTGCGGTCCTCGGCGTTGTTGATGGCTTCGATGTCGGTACCGATGATCCTGACGCCCAGTTCGGCCAGCGGCTCGGCCAGATTGATGGCCGTCTGACCGCCAAGCGACACCACGATGCCGTCGGGATGCTCCAACTCCACCACGTTCATCACATCCTCCACCGTAAGCGGCTCGAAATAGAGCTTGTCGCTGATGGTGTAGTCGGTCGACACGGTCTCGGGATTGTTGTTTATGATTATGGCCTCGTACCCCGCCTCCTTGATGGTCCAGATGGCGTGTACGGTCGAGTAGTCGAACTCTACGCCCTGACCTATGCGGATGGGGCCCGAGCCCAGTACCAATATCTTTTTACGGTCGCTCACGACCGATTCGTTCTCCTGCTCGTAGGTCGAATAGAAGTAGGGCACGTACGAATCGAACTCGCTGGCGCAGGTGTCGATCATCTTGTATACGGGGAATATCTTTTCGCTGCGGCGCAGGCAGAATACTTCCGCTTCGCTCATGCCCCAAAGCTGACCGATGTATTTGTCGCTGAAACCCATTCGCTTGGCGTCGCGCAAAATCTCGATGTCGCCTTTGGCGGCCGCGACGGCATTTTCCAATTCGACTATGTTCTTGAACTTCTCGAGGAAGAGCATGTCGATCTTGGTGTGATTGTAGATTATGAGCAGATCGACACCCTTGCGGATCAGCTGCGCTATGGCGTAAAGACGGTCGTCGGTGCCTTTGCGGATGTATTCCAGAAGCTCCTCCGACGAGCAGTCGTCGAATTTTTTGTGGTAGATGTGGCACACGCCCGTCTCCAATGAGCGCACGGCCTTCAGAAGACTCTCCTCGATGGTGCGGCCTATGCTCATCACCTCGCCCGTAGCCTTCATCTGCGTGCCCAGTTCGTTAGACGCGTCGCTGAATTTGTCGAACGGGAAACGCGCGATCTTGGTGACCACGTAGTCGAGCGCGGGTTCGAAGCTGGCGGGGGTGTTGGCTATGCGGATCTCGTCGAGAGTGAGTCCCACGGCGATCTTGGCACTGACACGGGCGATGGGGTAGCCGCTGGCTTTCGACGCCAGGGCCGACGACCGCGACACGCGGGGATTTACCTCGATTATGTAGTATTTGAACGACAGGGGATCCAACGCGAACTGCACGTTGCAACCGCCCTCGATCTCCAATGCGCGGATGATTTTCAGTGCGCTGTCGCGCAGAAGCTGATACTCCTTGTTGGTGAGCGTCTGGCTCGGTGCCACCACTATCGAGTCGCCGGTGTGTATGCCCACGGGATCGATGTTCTCCATGTTGCATATCGTGATGGCGGTGTCGTTCTTGTCGCGCATCACCTCGTACTCTATCTCCTTGTAGCCCTTGATGCTCTTTTCGACCAGCACCTGATGTACGGGCGAGAGCGCGAGAGCGTTGCGCATCACCTCGCGCAGCTCCTCCTCGTTGTCGGCGAAGCCGCCGCCCGTTCCGCCCAGCGTGAACGCGGGACGAAGCACCACGGGATAACCTATCTCCTCGGCAGCCTTCACGCCCGCCTCCATGGTGTTCACCACGATCGACGGCAGAACGGGTTCGCCGATACTGAGACACAGCTCCTTGAACAACTCGCGGTCCTCGGCTTTCTCGATGCTCTTGAACGAGGTGCCGAGGATCTCTACCTGACACTCGTCCAGCACTCCCTTCTTGGCCAACTGCACGGCCAAGTTCAAACCTGTTTGACCTCCGAGGCT
>CAUDHE010000008.1 GCA_958449275.1 uncultured Alistipes sp.
ACTTTCCAATCATATAAAACACTAAGCTATGCCTACACTGACCTGGATAGGAAAAGATAAGGTTGTAAATCATCATCACCATGTTCCGTATAGGATATTGGAACACAAATACGGATTTCGGGCTGAGGATGGCGACGACCGGACGCCGACGAGCAGCGGCAACAAAATCATATACGGCGACAATTTGGAGGCTTTGAAATCGCTGCTGCCGGAGTATGAAGGTCGTGTGAAGTGTATCTATATCGATCCGCCGTACAACACGGGCAACGAAAAGTGGGTTTACAACGACAATGTGAACGACCCGAAAATAAAGAAGTGGTTAGGTGAGGTCGTGGGCAAGCAGGGCGAGGATTTGAGCCGTCATGACAAGTGGCTTTGCATGATATATCCGCGTATTAAACTGCTGCATAAACTGTTGGCGGAAGATGGAGTTATTTTTATTTCGATCGACGACAACGAACTCGCCAATCTGAAACTGCTTTGCGATGAAATTTTCGGAGCGAATAATTTCATTGCCAACATATGCCATAAATCAAGAAGCAGCGTTTCAAATGACTTAATATTAAGTCCGAATCATAATTTGCTCCTCTTTTACTCAAAAAATATAAATCTGACTTTTGAGCAAAGACGGCAATATCGTTTAGATGCGGATGTTGCAAGTTTCAAGCTCGATGACGGGGACGGCAAGGGGAAATATAAATTAGTACCTGTCGACGGTCCGGGCGGAGCAGCCAAAGGCAATCCGTATTACGAGTTTCTCGGGGTATCAGGGTATTGGCGATATAGCCAAGAAACAATGCAGAATTTATACGATAATGGAGAAATTATCAAAAGGAAGACCTCCCTTTCTCGCAAGTATTATTTATCAAAAGCTATCGAAAAAGGGGGTAAATCACTTACTACATGGTGGGATGATGCAGGTTCGGCAACTAATGGTACAAATTTGATAAAAGCAATTTTTGCCGATAAAGTTTTCGATACGCCTAAACCTATCGAATTATTAGAGCGAATCATACAAATTTCTACCGACAAACAATCGATTATCCTCGACTCTTTTGCCGGCTCGGGAACGACTGCACATGCGGTACTGAATCTAAACAAGAAGGACGGAGGCAACCGCAAATTTATCCTCGTGGAGATGGAGGACTACGCCGAGGATATTACCGCCGAGCGAGTACGTCGGGTAATGCAAGGTTACGGAGAGGGTAAAAATGCAATAGACGGTACGGGCGGGGCGTTCGACTACTACGAATTGGGCGAACCGATGTTCGATAAAGATAATAATCTGAACAAAGCTGTAGGCGAAGAGAAGATTCGCGAATATATCTACTACACCGAAACCAAACGGCATTTGGAGCGTGAGCGCACCGAAGCGTCGAAATACCTGCTGGACACCCATAATGCCACGGGTTACTATTTCTACTACGAGCGCAATCGTCCGACAACGCTCGGCATCGACACGCTGCATATCGTAACGGAGCGAGCCGAGCAGTATGTTATTTACGCCGACACATGCACCTTGTCGAAAGAAGACATGGCTGCCAAAAACATCGTCTTCAAAAAAATCCCGCGCGACATTAAACGATTTTAGGCTATGGAACTCAAACAATATCAACGCGAAGTAATCGCCGACCTCGAACAGTTCATCGAACGGTTGGAGAAAGACGGTCGACTGGACGTGGCATTCAACAATTTTTGGAGCGACAAAGGCATATCGCCGGCATCGCTCGACCATACCTATCTGCGACCTTACGATAACAGCGTGACAAGCGTACCTCACGTGACGGTAAAGGTTCCGACAGCTGGCGGCAAGACCTTCATCGCCTGCAATGCGTTGCGGACGATTTTCGAGAAGCTGCCGACGGAGAAGCCGAAAGTCGTGGCGTGGTTCGTTCCATCCGACACGATTCTGAAACAGACCTATAAGAATTTGAACGACCAGTCGCATCCCTACCGTCAGAAAATCGACAGCCATTTCGGAAACACAGTGCGCGTGGTCGACAAGGAGTCGGCATTGTTCGGGCACGGCATCAGTCCGACCGAAATCCGCGAACAGCTGACCATTTTCATATTGAGCGTGCAGTCGTTCGCAGCTAACAATAAGGACGGGCGGCGGGTCTATCGCGAAAACGAGAATCTGGCGGAATATGCCAAGCTGTACGACACGATGACCAAGCGAGTAGAGGGATCGGACGAAACGGGATTGATTCAGGTGCTGTCGTATCTGAATCCGGTCGTCATCATCGACGAGAGCCATAATTTCGAGGCTGGCCTGCGTGTGGACATGCTCAAAGCAATCAACCCGTGTTTCATCCTCGACCTGACGGCGACACCCCGCAAGAAGAGCAACATCATAAGTTTCGTAGATGCCATGAAACTCAAACAGGCCAACATGGTGAAGCTGCCGGTCATCGTCTACAACCACCGTTCGACCTCCGACGTCATAACGAGCGCCATCAACCTGCAACGCAGCCTGGAGCAGAAAGCCATTGCACTGGAAGCCGACGGCGGACGCTACATCCGCCCCATCGTGCTGTTTCAGGCCCAGCCGAAAACCGCAGACGACAACATTACGTTCGACAAGATAAAGAAGCAACTGATAGACATCGGGATTCCCGAAGAGCAGATAAAAATCAAGACAGCCAACAAGGACGAAATCAAAAATACGGATTTGTTGTCCCGCGACTGTCAGGTGCGTTATATCATTACGGTCAATGCGCTGAAAGAGGGCTGGGATTGTCCGTTCGCCTATATTCTCGCATCGCTGGCCAACAAGTCGTCGCGCGTGGATGTCGAGCAAATTCTCGGCCGTGTGCTGCGACTGCCTTATACGACCAAGCATCGGGACGATTTGCTGAATCTCTCCTATGTCTTTACCTCGTCGGACGATTTTCGCGCGACGATCGAGAATATCATCGACAGTCTGAACCGTGCCGGATTCAGCAAGAAGGACTATCGTATAGCCGAAGCTGTACCAGCCGAAGCGCAGCCGCAACCAAACAACTCAACAGGGCTATTCGACAATCCGGAAGAACACCCGGAACAGCCCGTCGCCCATTCGACTGGCGAAACGGACGAGTTGCCGGAGATAGATACCGAAGCAATCAAAGAAGCCATTGGCAGTCCGATGCCCCAAACAACCGTCGAGCTGGAAACTTTTGCACGGCAGGAGAGCGAGGAGTACGACAGACAAATGGAAGCTGCCGCCAAACATGAAGACAACATACCCGATGATTTGAAAGACATAATAGAGCAATATCCGATAAAGGAATTTTTCAGAGAAGAGGCAGCGAAAATCGTTCTTCCGATATTCGTTCGGCGAGTAAATCAAGGTTCGATATTCGAGGAGGAGGGATCGTACGTTCGGTTGGAGAAATCGATGCTGAACGAGGGCTTCGAGTTGGACAAACAAGACCACAACGTCGACTTCACACGGGCGGACGTCGAGGCCGTACGAGTAGATTTGGCAAAAGTCGGCAACGACGAATATCGCCCCGAACGATTCAATCTGTCGACTAAACAGTTGGCGGTAATTAAGGAACATTTCATCTCTTTGCCGCCAGAAGCGAAGAAAGAGCAGCTGGCCGCTACGATTGCAAAGAACATCCGATTCGACGAAATCGCCGAACCGCAAATCGCACGCTATATCAAGGACGCAATCAAGGATTTCGATTCCGAGCAGATTGCCGATTTATATACATTCGAACCTCAAACTACGGCAGCCATACGCAACAAAATCGTCGAACTGCTGGGCAAACATCAGAAAGAGGTATTCAGAAAATGGCTCGATACGGGACAGATCAAATGCGAACCGCACTACAAACTCCCCGCAACATTAACGCTGCGTTCCATATCTAAGGGTCTGGCAAAAGGGTTATATACCGAAGAGGGCGATATGAACGACTGGGAGCATAAGGTCATCAACGCCGTAGCGGCTCTGGATAACGTATTGTTCTGGCATCGTAATCCCGAACGAGGCATCGGATTCGGCATAAGCGGTTATATCAACCACTATCCCGACTTCATCGTGCGGCTCAAAAGCGGCATGACGGTTTTGCTTGAAACCAAAGGCGATCAATTGGACAATTCCGACAGCCGCAACAAGGTGGAACTCGGAACGACATGGGCGAACAAGGCGGGCGAGTGGTATCGCTATTTCATGGTCTTTGACAAGCAGCAGATGGACGGAGCAATTACCGTCGGGGAGTTGTTGGAGCGATTAAAGGAGATGTAATCAGCTGTTGTCCTAAATTCATCATCTATGTTTTGAATTGGATATATAAAAGAGTTACCATCTCTATTAAGAGAATATAAAAAATTTGGAGAGCCAAATTATTTATCGTATGTATAATATTCGTAGAACTAATAATCTACCGAACATACATATATAGCGAAATTAAAAAACTGATTTCCATTATATGAAGTTTGGGTTACTTGCTATATTTATCCTCTTAACATATGCTATATGGCTTATAGTTTCACAATGTCTTTTCTTCAGAGATAGTTGGAAAGTACTATGCCGGGGAGCGATTTAAATTGCGGGCGTTTTTTTATTCCCGCTTTGGATATACCCAAACTACCTGAAAGCATCGACATACGATATTCCTTATATCCATATTTGGGGAACTATCATTATCGCATTAGTATTATGGTTTATATTAAAATTCTTTCAATATACTCGTTTGATTATTGCATTTACTGTAACATGCGATAAAAGTAATATTGAGAATCGCATTAGAGAGTCTATTGACCATACCGTTCTCAATATCGAAAATAAATTTGAAAGCATTAAAATCATCGTACCGCCTTTCGGGTTTAAACCGAAATTGAAAGACTGCGAACGCTATATCAAACGTCATATAACGCAGGCGGACGCACTTATATACGCACGACTTATGGATGGAACCGAAGATGGAAACTTAGGATATATTTTCACTGAGTTCGCATCTCGTGTTAATGAGAATAGGCATGCTTCTAATGTATTGCAGCGCTTTGGATATGTTCAATAATGATTATACAAAGCGCTACCAAGTTACGAACAAAACCCCAAAAAACCGCGCTGCAATAACTTGCAACGCCGTTTCAGTGAAGTCTGAAGCGGACGCCATAAAAATTAATTGATATTAATCTGTCTTTATCTTATTTAATTTGTATTTCAGTATATTATGCGAATATCTTATTAATTGCGAGGTCTGGGAATTTTAGAAAATTTCGCTGATGCCGTACAAATACCGTACAAATTTTCTATCTTTGCAGCAGAAATAAAATTTGTCGCATATGGCAACTTTCGCATATCGTATTCGCACGACGAAGAAAAGCACGCTGCAAAAGTGTATCTTCGTTTCAATGTCGACCGGCATACTTCATTCTATGCCGAATCTCAATATGTCGTGTGGGCGGATGCTTGGGACAACAAAAAGCAAGCTGTTAAAAGCCGCTATGCCTTTACGGATGATTTCACCGAGCAGCAGGGACGCGAACTGACGAAGAACCTGTCGGAGTTGCGCAGTTTCATCCTCGGAGAAATGGCGAAAGACCCCGAACATGCGATGACGAAAACGAAGCTGGAAAAGATTGTTTACAGCTTCCATCACCCGCACAGTGCATCCGGCGGCCGCAACATACGCAGTCGGGAATCGCTGACCGACTACATAGCCCGTTATACGCACGAAATGGAGGCCGGCACAAGGCTCAACATTCACAAACTGCGTTACGGAGCATCGACAATCAAGAATTACAAAGGGTTTATCATTCAGTTCGACGAGTTCTGCAAAGCGAAGCGAAAACGGTTCGACTTCGGCGACATCGACCTGAAATTCTACGACGATTTCGTAGCGTGGTTTACGGCGAAAGATTATTCGATTAATACCATCGGCCGCCATGTCAAAGAGTTGAAAATCATCATGCGGGCCGCACGCGAAGAGGGGCTGCATGACAACGGCCTGATTGAAAGCCGCAAATTCCGTGTGTTGACTGCCGATGTCGAGAATATCTATCTGACCGAATCGGAGATTCGAGCTATTGCCGACCTCGATTTGTCGAACAACAGACACAAAGATATTGCCCGCGATGTATTTTTGGTCGGTTGCTATACGGCACAGCGATTCAGCGACTACTCGACTATCAACGAGGGCAATATCCGCACGTTGGAAAGCGGACAGCGGGTAATCGACCTCAAACAGCAGAAGACAGGCAATCACGTTGTCATTCCCGTCCGGCCCGAATTGCAGGCGATACTGGACAAGTACGAAAACCGTTTGCCGAAGGCCTATGAACAGAAAGTAAACAAATTCATCAAGGAGGTTGCCCGCGAGGCGGGTATCACGGAGAAAATCGAAGTGTCATACGTCGAGAACGGGGAAAAGAAGACGCATCTGGTAGATAAATGCGATTTGGTAAAGACCCACACGGCCCGCCGCAGCGGAGCAACGAATATGTATCTGGCGGGCATCCCGACCATCGCCATCATGAAAATCACAGGCCACAAAACCGAAAAGGAGTTCATGAAATACATCAAGATTACCGAAGAGCAGACCGCCATGGAGTTGATGAATCATCCGTATTTCAGCGGCAGGTAATTCGAAATGTTACCGCCGTAAAATTTACCGCGGTAACAAAATGTCAAACAAATTCCGGCATGGACGGTTGTTGCTCCTATTATTCGCAAATAAATTGTAACTTTACAGAAAATTAGAAATATATGACGGTTGAGGAACTGACAAACATACTCGATTCATTACTGACACTGCCTGCGGAAACGGAGGTGGTGGAGTTTAAGAAAGCGTCCAACGGGTTCGGAGATCAGGAGCTGGGACAATACTTCTCGGCATTGAGCAACGAAGCCAATCTGAAAGGCATGTCGCGCGCATGGCTGGTTTTCGGCGTGGAGAACCGCACGCACGATGTTGTCGGAAGCCAATATAAGAATAGCCGTCCGGCGCTCGATGCAATGAAGAAAAAGATTGCCGATCAGACTACGGGCCGGCATACGTTCGTCGAGATACATGAATTGCGCTACAAGAACGGCAAAAGAGTTGTGATGTTCGAAATACCGCCCGCTCCGCAGGGCATTCCCATAGACTATCAAGGCCATTATTACGGTCGCGACGGAGAATCCTTGCAGGCGTTGAGTATGGACAAAATCGAGAGAATAAGAAATCAAGCCAAATTGAAAGATTGGAGTGCGGAAATAATCGAAGACGCTTCATTGGAAGATCTGGATTCGGCGGCCATTGTCAAGGCAAGAGAGCTATACACGAACGCCCATAAGGACAAGGCCAACGAGATTGCTTCGTGGGATGATACGACTTTTCTGAACAAGGCGAAAATCACGATTCGGGGAAAGATTACCAAAACAGCCGTGGTGTTGCTCGGTAAAGAGGAGAGCGAGCATCTGATCTCTCCCGCTGTCGCCAAAATCAAATGGATTCTGCGCGGACAGGACAATATCGAGCGCGATTACATGATTGCCTCCTGCCCGTTCATTCTGGCTGTTGATAGAATATACGACAAGATTCGCAATCTGAAATACCGCTACATCAACCCGGAACACAAGACACTTTTCCCCGAAGAGATCGACACTTATGAACCGTATGTCATCCGCGAGGCATTGAACAACGCCATCGCCCATCAGGATTATACGCTCGGCGGTCAGATCAACGTGGTGGAATACGACGACAAACTGGTATTCTCGAACAAAGGCTCGTTCATTCCGGGCAATATCGAACGGGTGCTTATCAGCGATGCTCCCGAGGAGCGATACAGAAATCAATTTTTGGTAGCGGCCATGGTTGGTTTGAAAATGGTCGATACGATCGGCAGCGGCATCCGTAAGATGTACAACTATCAAAGACAGCGACTATTCCCTCTGCCGGATTACAATTTGGCCAGCAATCGCGTCGAAGTTACCATAACGGGCAAAATCCTCGACATGAACTACGCCAATATTTTGGCAGGAAATAGCGATCTGAACCTGCTCGACATCGAACTGCTGAACCGTGTGCAGCTGGGGAAACCGTTATCCGATGAAGAGATTGCCCGATTGAGGAGCAAACGTCTGATCGAAGGCCGCAAGCCCAAAGTCTATATTGCGAAGCATATCGCCCAGAAAGTAGGACAAAAAATAGAGTATTCGGAGCATAAAGGACTTGGAAATAAGAGTTGCGAAGAGTTTTTGATGACGGCATTGCGCGATCACAAATCGTTGTCGCGCAAAGAAATAGACAAGTTATTATGGAGATTATTACCGGATTTGCTTGATGATAAACAAAAAAAGGATAAAATTACCAATCTTCTTACTAAGTTGAGAAAGCGCGGACAAATAAAGAATAAATCACAAGGACCGAACTCTGATTGGCTTATCGTTTAATGCTTTTTCAAATGCTTTTTCAAATGCTTTTTCAAATGCTTTTTCAAACACCTCGAATGTATATCAATGTATATTAGCATTTTGTGTTTTAGTAAAATTAAAAGCAAAATTAAATATTACACGAAATATGCCCCGCCGGCGCAAAATAGAAATCAAGGCTTCCGAACTGGCATGCTTCGACATGCTGGTCGAGGCATTGCGCTCCCGGCCGGAGTTTGCAGACTTCGACCTGGCAAGTTTGCGCGTGTGGGCATACGAAAGTTATGAACAAGAACTGAAAAACGTGGATAAGGCGCTTCGGCATCTTGACCGCTGGCTATATATCCGCAAGGACAAAAACGAGTTGCCGGCATTCGACGGCGGGCGGTTGATGAACAAAAAGGAGTTGGCCGCCGCATTGGGTATCACCCGTCCGACACTCTACCGTTGGTTGAGCAGCAGGTGGTTCGAGGGCTGTCGCGACGAACGGATGTCTCGGGATGAATATTACTCTTCATCGGCTATTCGCGAAGCGCTGCAAAAGTATCTTGATAGAGAACAAAGCGAATAACGCTTAGGAAACCGCCAATCCGTTTTACAGGGAGCACGAATCGTCGCTCCCTGTTTTTTATGATTTTTAATCACTTTACACGCTGGGATTTTATGGCGCAAATCTCCGCAATTTATGGAAATCCGCCTCAAAAAACGGGATAATTATCCGTGGATTGTCCTAACTTGACATCGTATGTCTTCGATGTGTCTTCGCCTTGTAACACAATTACTTATTTTAGTTAGTTCCGATAAACCTATTCCTTTGTAGCGTTAAACCAAATGAACCATGGCAAAGGAAATTTATCTGAACGGCATGACTGCCGACCAACTCTCGGAGATGATTCGGGAGTCCCTGCGCGACGAGCTGCAACGGCTGCGTCCCATACAACCGAAAACCGACACGAAGTATCTCACGCGGCATGAAACAGCCCGTCGTCTGCGCATCTCGCTCGTGACGCTCACCGATTGGGTGAATCGCGGCAAGATCTGCGCCCACAAAATCGGTGGGCGTGTCCTGTTTCGCGACAGCGATGTCGAAGCAGCCTTGAATCGAATCGTTCCCATTAAATAATTCAGTGAAAGAATAAATATTTCTCTTTTCACTGAACATAGATATTGTTATGAAAACGATTCATGCTATCAAGTGCCTTTCGATTCGGGCCTACCTTGCCGAACGGGGTTTGCGCCCGACCAAAGACAATCCGCGATACGGCCTTTATCTTTCACCGCTGCGCGAAGAACGGACGCCGAGTTTCAAGGTGGACTATGCGCAGAACCTATGGTATGACTTTGGACTGGGCGAGGGTGGTTCGATTATCGACCTCGTGATGCGATTGGAACGGTGCGATTTCACGCAAGCCCTCCGGTTCCTCGGCAGCGGTGAGAAAACACCGATGGCCGTTCCTGTGCCGTTGTCGGTTCCGCCGACCGTCCCCGCGCTCCGCTTGCTTTCCGATATCCCGCTCCGTCATCCGGCATTAGTCGGCTATCTCTCGTCGCGAGGAATCGACCCGGATATGGCTTTCGGCTATTGCCGAGAGGTGCACTATGCAATCAAAGGCAGGGAGTATTTCGCGGTTGGATTCCGCAACGATGCCGGAGGATGGGAACTGCGCTCCGAACGTTTCAAGGGCGGCGTATCGCCCAAACATATTACGACAATTGACAACCGTTCCGATACTGTCCTCGCATTCGAGGGATTTATGGATTTCCTCTCCTATCTTTCGATGAAGCCGGATGAATGGCAGCATATCGACGTTGCAGTGCTGAACTCGGTCGTCCATCTTCCGAAAGCGGTTCCGTTTCTCGAACGGCACGCGATGATTCATGCGTTTTTCGATAACGACGAAGCGGGGCGCAAAACGACGGCCGAGTTGAAACGGTTATGCCCGAATAGCACCGTCATCGACCGGTCGCATCTTTATCGGGAGCATAAGGATTTGAACGAGTATTGGCAGGAGAAACAGTTCCGACCGCATATTGCGCTCAAACGCAAGCGGGGTATGAAAATGTAGTAATGCAAGTTTGTGTTTTTGTAGTACAAAAACGTGCTGCCGCTGTTCGGTGGCAACATCCCGTTGGTCTATTAACACGAAATCAATCCATGAAACAAATACCGCTTAACAAAGGCGGGCGACCTGCCATAAGCGAGGGCCGCCGCAAGAAATACCTGCTATCGTTACGGCTCGATGCCGAACATCACTTCAAGCTGAAATCGCTTGTCCGTACCTCCGGTCATGGAACAGCCGAAGTTCTCCGTCAGCTGATAGCCGCCGGTCGTGTGCGCGAGCGTCTGCGCCGCGAACATCTCGACTTCATGTCCCAAATCAAAGGCATGGCCCACAACCTGAATCAACTCACCCGCCTTGCTCATGCGAAAGGATTGACGGGGATAGTGTCCCGTCATGCGGCTATTGTGGCAAGTATTGAGGGCTTGTTAAGGAATCTTCGCGATGATCGGTAAAATCATCGCAGGAACATCATTCGCCGGAACGGTCGGATATGTAATAAAAGAACAGTCGCGAATATTCTCAGCCGAGGGCATAACACCACCCGATGTTCGGGAGATGGTGCAGGATTTCAAAGACCAAACGCTACTGAACCCGCGTATCAAAAATGCCGTCGGACATATCTCCCTTTCGTTTTCTCCAAAAGATGGCGTGCAAATGACCGATTCTTTGATGCGGGATATTGCCAAGGAGTATATGCAGCGCATGGGAATTACCGACACGCAGTATCTGCTGGTGCGCCACCTCGACCAACCGCATCCGCATTGTCATCTGGTCTATAATCGGGTAGGGAACAACGGACAAACCATATCGGATAAGAACATCAAAATCCGCAATGCCAAGGTTTGCCGTGCGCTGACTGAGAAATACGGATTGCACCTTGCGCCGGGAAAAGAATCGGTACGTCGAGAGCGCTTGCGGGACCCCGACAAAACCAAATACGAAATATACGACGCAATTAAAACGAGTTTGCCGAATTGCAGCAGTTGGAACGACTTGGAGCTTCGGATGAAAGAGCGAGGTGTTAGTATGCGCTACAAGTATTGCGGCTCGACCAATCAAAAGCAAGGAGTGTTGTTCGGCAAGAACGGATTCGAGTTTTCAGGTTCAAAAATCGACCGGCAATTCAGCTATTCGAAACTGAACCGGCACTTTGCGCAAGCACAGCAGCAAACCCAGTATCGGGCGACGCTTGCGAAGGGATTTCATACGGCCGTAGGCAATTATCGGTCGGCATACACCGACCTATTCGGCAATGCAGGTGGAAGTGGGAATAAGAGGCCAATTGCTAACGATTCTATAAACTTCGGGGGCAATATCGGCACATTGCCTTTACCGCCCAACGATTTGTCCGTCGGATTGTCGGCAGCCCAACTCCAACGCAAGCCCGGCGAAAGCCCCGAAGAACATATCGCTCGCATCACGGCACTGCTCAACATCGTTGCCGAAGCAATGGCCATTGCAGCGATAGAACAAAAACGCCGCCTGCGTGAACGCAAAACCAAAATGAAATTGTAACCATAAAACGAAATAACTATGAAAGAGAATAATATGATGATGTCCTACGAAATGTATGAAGACTTCAAGGAGACGATAGTCAAAACCATCAAAACCGAACTATCAGCAAAGCATAATCAATCGACCGACACGGATTTGCCGCAACGAATAGAACAAATCGTTCATTCCGAACAAGAGCGGCATCGGGCAATAATAACCCAGCTTGCCGGACGATTGGATAGCATCGAACGAAGCAATGCAAAGGCACAAAACGGTATAGACAATCTGCAAGCAGCTGTCGAAGCCATCGAAATCCCGGCAGAACTGCCGCCGAGAATAACGCAACACAGAATATCGCTCGCCATTGAATCGAAAGGAATATTCTGGGCGATGATAGGAATGATGACGGCAATCGTACTGCTATGCACGATGCTGTATTGGGCAGCGAAACCGAACTACGACCGCATCGACAATGACCTGAAATACCGCTACATCAAAATGAAAGGCGAAGCGCTACCCGACCGCCTTGCTGAACTGGAAGAAGTCTTTGAGCTAAACCGCGACAACGCAAAAATCCGCCGAATGAAAAGAGATGTCGAAGAGTATGAACGAACCATACGACGCAAGGTGCAGTTGGAAGAACAGGCGAGAAGAAAAGAACGGGAAGTCAATCGCCTGAACGAAAATGCCTCCCGTCTGAAAAACAAATAAGCCATTCCCTTTGTCCGCAAAGGTATTGCCGCCAAAAGAAATCCGCAAGGTCATGCAAGTTGCTCCGCAAACCTTGCGGATATTCTTTCCGGCGGCATCGGCTGGTCGCTACCAAAGGAAATGGCTGAATCTGGAACGCCATACAGGCTGCGGTTATTACTCCGAAATTGCACAGCAACACCTCATCAGGTTAACAGTTCTATCAGTGTTCTGTCACATAATGAATGAAAATACAATCGTTTTACTCAAAATATACAACAGCTCACTGTTCATGGACACTTGATGATTGAATCTATTTTAGATTCTCATCGGTTTAACACAACCTATTGAGGAATAAACTTTTAGCGGAGTATCTAAGAAACAGAGGCAACGATCTGGCAACCGTGCGAATTTCAGCGATTTGCAGGACGGCGCTGTCAAATAACTCTTTATACAAAAGTAGTCAAAAACCTTTTCTTGGGGTGTAACGATATTCGACTGATTGTGCATCTTGTTGTGACTTGGGGTGTATGACTCTTTCACTTGTGGTGCAGATGTTTTTACACCTTCAATCAGTGTTTGTCTGAACCATATTGTAAGATTTACTCCGGCTTTTCAGGAAGTTCTACATATTGAACTTCCTACGTCTATTGCAGGTTCTATTTTTCGAAGGGCATTGCCAACCTCTTGCCTTGTATTATCTGTTACGACGTTTTGTCCGTCAATTTTCAATGAAGGTGTTATGCCAAACTCAGCCAACCGCCATCGGAATTGAGAAACGCACAGGCAGTCTTCATTCCTTTATAGAGTTTACCAGTTGTTTCCTTCAATTCCAAAGTTCTTGTTTCGTCTTTGGCATCAGCTTTTTTATATCGTCAAATGTTATCATAATCAAATAAAGTAAGTTGGTTTGATTCTGCTTCTCTAATTTGCCTATTTCTTTTTCCTTCCGGAGTTTCTATAGGTTTATCATTCTCAAAATAATAATTCACTAAAACAACCTCGTACCCTGTGATTTTAACTTCTCCTTCGGCATTGACTTTCTTATAAGTGAGTAAATGGCAGTTTATTGATGAACCATTCTTGAAAATAACTTGTCCTGTTTGAACCAAAGTTTTAAATTCATTGGATTTCATAGTAAACTGAATTACCTCACCATTATAAATTCCAGACCATTTATATTTACCTTTCTTCAAAACAGGAGAAATAATTTCTATCACTGCATTTTCATCACTATCTGGTTCTAAATCATCGGAAGTCATGATATAATTGGGAAAATCCGCTTTAATGACTTCTCGTTCCAAATAAATATTTTTCTTTAAATCATCAGTTATGCCAATCGTTACTTTAGTGATTTTCTTGCAAGAGCTTATATTCTCGTAATAGTTAGAACGTTTTTTCTTGACTACATTTTCATCTATACTTCTGCTCAATCGCTTTGTTTCAACTTCTATTTTTGCTATATCAAGTTTTAACTCAGCTATCTCCTTTTGCTCTTTCAATTGTTTAACCTCTGTACTTTCAAAGACAGATTGAATAGCCATACGAGTCAATTCATCAATTGTAGTCGTCAAAGGAGTACCCAAAAGAGTCGTAATAATATACAATGTAACTCCTACTTTAATAGCATCCTTGTCTTCTGCTTTGAATTTGAACCAACTACGCAAACCTCCTTCGCCAAGAGGTTCTGTTTCAATTTCAAGATCGACCTTTAATTTTTGTGCAATCTCTTTAGCTAAGCCTAAAAATTCATACTCACACTTATTGAATACAACGGCATTCATTGTGTGACTATCATCATTAAACCAATAATGAAGTTCTATTGTGTTCCAACTCAAAACAGAAGTATCGGTCATACTATCTCATGTTACAATTGTTCTCCAATCCCTTTGAACTTCTCAATAAATGCCACGATTTTTTGGAATACCGTCTGCTTCTTCGTTAAATATTGCGGATTAAGAGGACTCATTTTAGGCAATATGTTATTAAAGTCTGTCCCGTTTTCACTTGCGAATTTACGTTTCAAAGAGAGTTCGATATAATGTTTAGCTTCTTTTTCATTCAGATTTTCACCTGCAATCAAAGCGGTAGCCTCTTTTTTCAATTCGGTCTGTGCATATTCATAGAATGCCTTTATTACATCCGTTCTATCTGTAAAAAGATCCAAATTTGTGTTGTCGATAAAATCAATAATCAGACACTCTTTGGATCTGTTTCCTACACTTGACCTAATAACTCGACGGATTTCCTCTGTCAAAGAAGATTTATCCATCTTCTTTTTATTTTTCTCGAATATCAACTCAAGAATATAATCCAAATCTATCTCTTGGGATTTGAGCAAATCAATCTCAAAAACTACATCATCCCAATTTAATTTCGATTTTTCAGGCTGTTTTCCATCTTTTTCTCTTCTCAACCAATCCCGTATGTCGTTATATGTCGATTTGTAATCTTGGATCATTCTGTCTGATGGAATCTCCATTTTTTGCATCTCGGCAATATTTTCATCCGAAATAAAATACTCGCCCTTAAATGCCTCAACTGCTTCTGAGTTGTTGACATCCAATGTTTGGAATGCCTTAAGTGCGGTGAATTCATCATAATTTTGCAAAATATTTTCTACACGCAGATATTCTCCAAATAGTTTGACAAAGTCCTTTTTCTCTTGTTCTGTAGCAATCTTATCTACATCATGGAATCTGTCATCCAACTCCTTTACAATTTCAACATAACCTTTCTTAGCCTCTCCTGAAGCAAAGTCTTTAAATCCCTCCAAATACTCCCTATAACTTTTTTCCAGGACAAAATTTGCAGTATTCTTATCCCCGAATAAAGTTATAGCATCAATGGTATGCTGTTCAAGATCTCTGAAAGTTACTATATTGCCAAAAGTCTTGGTTGAATCGTAAATTCGGTTTGTGCGTGAAAACGCCTGTATCAACCCGTGAAAACGCAGGTTCTTGTCTACAAACAATGTATTCATCGTAGGAGCATCAAATCCTGTCAGGAACATACCTACAACGATTACGAGGTCAATTTCCCTGCCTTTCACTCTCTTCGCAAGATCTCTATAATAATTTTGAAACTCTTTGCTATCAACGCCATAACTGGTTCCAAACATTACATTGTAATCATCAATGGCTTTTGCCAAGAACTCTTTGGCACTGACATCCATTGCAGAAGGTTCAAAATTCTCATCCGGAATATCGCCTTTTGCACTTTGTTCTTCGTTTGCCGCAAAAGAAAATATCGTTGCTATCTTAAGAGGTCTTTCAGAGTCTTTCTGCAATCGATTCAATTCATCATAATAGCATTTGGCAGCATCGACACTGCTAACGGCAAACATGGCATTGAAACCTTTTTTGTCTCCTTGATTACGATGTGTCTTAATCTTAAAATTCTGTAGAATATATTGTGAAATCTCATTGATACGGGCAGGATGAAGTAATGCTTGTTTATTTTCAGCAGCACTTAATTTATGCTCGTCAACCTCTGTCTCAATAGCCTTAAACCGAGGACGTACATCATTATAATCGACCTTGAATTTCAGAACTTTTTCATCACGGATAGCGTCAGTTATCACGTATGAATGTAATTCTCTGCCAAACACACTTGCCGTGGTTTCCGCTCCAAGAGCATTATCCGGAAATATTGGCGTACCGGTAAATCCGAATTGATAATACTTCTTGAATTTTTTCTTCAACTGCTTTTGCGCCTCGCCGAATTGGGAGCGATGACATTCATCGAAAATGAAAACAACCTGCTTTTGATAAATCGACAAATTATCCTCACTCTTCATCAGATTATTCAACTTCTGAATAGTGGTGACGATAATTTTATTGTCATCCTTTTCGATATTCCGTTTCAATCCTGCCGTACTTTCCGAGCCGTTCACACTATCAGGAGAAAACCGCTGGTACTCCTTCATTGTCTGATAGTCCAAATCCTTACGGTCAACAACGAAGAAAACTTTCTCAACAAAATCCAATTGTGTTGCCAATCTCGCAGCCTTAAAACTGGTAAGTGTTTTTCCCGAGCCTGTTGTGTGCCAAACATATCCGCCACCTTCTGTTGTAGCCCATTTCTTTGCCTGATATGCACTCTTTATTTTCCACAGCATCCGTTCTGTCGCTGCAATCTGATAAGGACGCATTATTAACAAGGTATTGTTTACATCAAACACCGAATAGGTAAAAATCACATTCAGCAATGCATTTTTCTGGAAAAAAGTTTCTGTAAAATCTTTTAAATCTTTTATCGGTGCATTATTTGCCCTTGCCCAGTTCATCGTAAAGTCAAAGCTGTTCTTATTCCGCTCTACCGTATTGGCAAAATAACGGCTATCCGTACCATTCGATATGACAAACACCTGAATAAATTTGAACAGCGAATTTTCGCTATTAAAACTCTCTTTGGAATATCTATGCACCTGATTGAATGCCTCGCGGATAGCGACACCGCGTTTTTTCAACTCGACATGGACCAATGGCAGGCCATTGACCAATATCGTCACATCATACCGATTAGCCTGTGTCCCGGTCTGTTCAAACTGATTGATTACCTGCACCTTGTTTCGGGATATATTTTGCTTGTCTACAATATAGATGTTTTTTATATGCCCATCATCAAAAACAAAATCGTAGATATGACTATCGTGAATCTTGCGGGTTTTATCCACCAATGAATCTCCCGGTTTATCCAAATATTCTTCAACAAACCGTAGCCATTCCTTATCAGAAAACTCCATATCATTCAGCTCTTGAATCCGTACGCGGGCATTGGCCAACAATGATTCGGGAGACGAAATATCAGGACGATATTCATAGCCTTGACTTACTAAATCTTGAATAAACTCTCGTTCAAGACTTGCCTCCGATTGATATGTAACCGACGGTTCGTTAAGTTCATTATACTTGGTATAGTCATCAAGGACTATAAAATTGTTTGATTCTGCTATGGTATTATATTGCTTCATCTTCATTTATGCCTTTGGTTTGTTCGTCTCTGAAATGACACATCGTTCTAATGCTATCCACTAAATAGGTTAAAACCCTTTTATCGTTATTATCAATCAACGAAGTCTCTTCACCTGAATGTTTTCCATGACTACATAGATTTATGATACGGTTATAGTATGCCTCTTGCGCATCATGAGGCAAGAGTTCTTTCCAACCCGTATATCCAAGAAAAGTGGAAGTCTTCTCCAATATTTGACGCAGAAAATTATAGTGATATTTCTTGATTTCACCCGACCTTATAGCCTTTTCAAGTTTTGTCAACAGAAATAGATGATATGAGAACGGCGAATCAGCCGTTTGTTCCACGAGAACATATGTCCCGTCATTCTTCTTCTCAAGCCTACGTTTTATGGAGTGCTTAGGTTTATAGCCATAACGGTTATCAGTATTATTAAATTCATTGTACAGCACATTATAAAACAACGGATTATGTGTAGTAATGATGAACTTCAACTCTGATTGACTTGACTTTATCAATTCTGCAATGTTCACTGCCAATTCTATCAAGTGATTTTCATCCAATGAACTTACTGGGTCATCGATAAAAATATATTTCAGGTCATTGAATTGCTCGGTTTCTCGTTCATCTGGTTCCGATATATTCAGAATTTCTACAATTTGCCTAAGCATACTGTAGAAAACACACCAAATCAGGCAACTCTCTTCTCCCTTTGATATTTTTATATTCTCTATCTTCTCATCATTACCGCTTTCTACAGAGAAAACAATCTCGGAATAAGCCTTGACAGTAATATCTTTGCCATTTGTATCTTTGGCTGTATATTCCTCGTTAAAACGTGGTGTCAGTTTGTCATTAGTGTAATGCTGGAAATGAGTTACAATGTTTCTTTCCTGCCCTTGCTCCTTAAGAATCCAGTCAGTAAAACCGTTTGACTGTATTTTGAGTTTTCTGTTAGAATCTGTATCCAAGTCATTGTCCCAATAGAACAAATCTTCCGTAAAAGCGTTATAATACAAAATTTTTATTTTCGTATCTTCCAATTCATCATCCGGATTCTTTGGAGAAATCAGTTCCTTGAATTCACGAGACAAACGTGTTTTACCGACACCGTTAAAGGCATAGATCAACTGTACCTTCTTGCTGGTGTCTCGTAGAATTTGCGCTATTTCGTTTAATGACTGTCCCATATTATGCACTTATTTTCTCGTTTCTTGGAAACGACAATAATTTGTTCCTATAATATTCGTATTGTTCTTGCACGGCGGTTATCTCTGCAGGAAGACCAGTAGTCAGACTGTTTACTAAAGTCTCAAACTTGTCAAGAATGGAAACAATATGCTCTTGTTCGACAATCGGAAGAACAGGGATCGAAAAATCATTTAATTTTTTCATTGAAATACTTTTTACGGTTCCTCCTTCTGCTAACTTTGTATAGTTTGTTTTAATTTGAGATTGAGATAATATAAACCTCAAGTACTGTGGAGAAACAATATGTAATTTTGGTTTCAACGCATAAACTCCTTCCTTAATATTCCAATTGTACGGAGTTTTGTCAATTACAAACATTTCACCTATTGTTCCTGTTCCAGAAAATAGCACATCATTTAATTCAAGATTTGAGCGATTATTACATAAAACTCTTGCTGATTCATTAATTCTATCTGTCGAATTGGTAAAGATTAGTTTGCCTCTATTAAATTCACGAATAGTCACATAATAAGAATCTGCATCTGGTGTATTTAGTTTGAAAAACTGACGAGGATTTAATCCCGTGCGAATAGAATAAAGAACCTCACTCATTTTCATCCAAGTTACACCCCCCCCCACTTATACTGCTAAAATTCAACAGTTTATCTCTATAATATTCATATTGTTCTTGTCGCGCTTGCAGCTCCGCTTGCAGCTCCGCTTGCAGCTCCGCTGCATATTCCGCGAAGCGGTCGAGAATTTTTACAATCTCTTCTTGAACTTCAAGAGGTGGAATAGGGATTTCAATTTTTGCAAAATCATATTTAGAAAGTCCGAAACGAGTGAGACCTTTCGCCAATTTACAAATCTGTTTTTGAACAATATCTGTTTCAAACAAATATCTAATGAAAAACGAAGTTGTCATATTATACTCAAATAGACGCAAACGCATAATATGATAACTATAAACGGTATTAACAAGAGTCTCTGTAACAACAGCTGCATGTCCTATATCATCTCTTGTTTCTGATGTCGGAGTTATAAATATATCCCCTTTTTCACAAGAACAATCATGAATTTTTTTCGTTGACGCAGATACAATCATTTGCGGAATATTATTGTCAATGTATATTTTTTTATATACATCAACATAATTCAACAATCTAACAAGAGTCTGGCCTTCTATGGTTTTTTTATCAACGCCTATATTTTCAAAGGCACCTAAATCTCCTAATTTCTTATACTCAACCCCATTCGGACAAAGTTTCTGTATTAATTCTTGCAATTTACTCATAATTCGTCCTCCTCTAATTCCGCAACTATCTTGTCTATCTCTGCACGCAACTCATTCTCACGTGCCACAATCCGATGAATACGCTCGTTCAGTTCCTTGATATTCGTTTTCGGACGAGTGTCTTCTACTTCTATATAACTGCTTACCGACAAGTTATAATCATTATCTGCAATAGATTTATAGTTAACTGACTTGGCTATATAATCAACATCTTCCTTTTTGTCGAAAATTTCTATAATCCTGTCTATATGTTTGTTTTCAAGGATATTGTTGTTTGTTTCTTTGGTAAAGAAACCTTCCCCACTCGCATCTATAAATTGTATCTTTGTATCGGATTTATGTTTTGAAAGAACCAAGATATTAACAGCTATAGAAGTACCATAAAACAAATTAGATGGCAACGATATGATAGTTTCAATAAAATTGCTGTCAACCAAATACTTCCTTATTTTTTGCTCCGCTCCTCCGCGATAAAAGATTCCGGGAAAACATACGATAGCAGCCCTTCCTCTGCTTGAAAGGTAACTTAATACGTGAAGTACGAAAGCAAAATCGGCTTTTGATTTCGGGGCAAGTACTCCGGCAGGAGCAAAACGGTCGTCATTGATAAGCGTGGGGTCATCCGAACCAATCCAATTTACCGAATATGGTGGATTGGAAACAATGGCATCAAACGGCTTGTCATCACCGAATTGTGGTTCGATAAGCGTATTCCCGAGCGCAATGTTAAACTTATCGTAATTGATGTTGTGCAGGAACATATTCATACGAGCCAAGTTGTAGGTGGTATGATTTATTTCCTGACCAAAGAAACCATCTTCAATGATACGATCTTCAAATTGTTTCTTGGCTTGCAAAAGCAATGAACCCGAACCTGCGGCTGGGTCGTATATCTTATTAACAGTAGTCTGCCCATGCATGGCAAGCCGTGATATGAGCTTTGAAACATTCTGTGGTGTAAAAAACTCACCGCCCGACTTTCCGGCATTGGCTGCGTAATTGTTTATGAGAAACTCGTAAGCATCACCGAAAAGGTCTATCTCATGTTCCTCAAAACTTCCAAAATCCAATCCTTCTACACCTTTTAAAACAGCCGCCAATCGACTGTTTTTGTTTTCAACGGTATTACCAAGCCTTGTACTGGTCGTATCAAAATCGGCAAACAGCCCTTTGATATTCTTTTCGGAAGCATAACCATTAGCAGAGCTTTCGATAGAATCGAAGATGGCTTTCAAGTCCGTATTAAGATTCGGATTTGTATTGGCAGTCTTTACCACATTAGCAAAAAGCTGACTCGGATATATGAAATATCCTTTTGTCTTTACTGCATCATCTTTAATCTCTGGAGTGATAACGCTATCAGGCAAAGAAGCATAGTCGATACTATCGTCTCCTCCCTCTATATAGTCAGTAAAATTTTCACTGATGAAACGGTAAAATAATGTGCCTAAAACAAATTGTTTGAAGTCCCATCCGTCAACTGCCCCACGCACCTCATTGGCTATTTTCCAAATCTGAGATTGCAGCTGTTCTCTTTGCTGTATACTTGTCATTTTATATGCTTCTTGCTAATATTATTAATTAGATAAAATTCACTTGCTCTTATTGATAAGTTCTCTCCGTTCAATATTTAATAGTTCCGCTATTCTTGAAAGAGTAACCAAATCAGGCTGTGAAACATTGGTACACCATTTTGATATTGTTGATGGATCTTTCCCCAACTGCTCTGCCAGCCACTTCCCTGTTTTCTTCTTTTCTACCAAAACCAGCTTAAGTCTATTTATATCTTCCATACCAATCATTAAATTGAACTATATACAAAGATAATGAATTAATTTGGTTTAATAATAAGAGTAACCCACTTTTTATTTTGTGCATATATTTCCCGACTTTGGAGAGAAAGACTTTAGCAAGTAGTTGAGGCACCCGAAATATTTCGGGTGCCTCAACTACTTGCCATGTTCGCCTGAACATAAAAATCAAGATGGAAAAGCAGATAATATTTATCTGTAATTTAATACCACCAATAGTATACCCTTTCGAGTATATTTTACGACAAAAATCACAGATTGTACCCTAAAAGGTGCAAATATAAATTATTTCACTATTTTTGCACCCAAAGAGGTATAATATGCAGACGACATTATCGAAATACGTGAAGGCTATGCGCAAGCAGCATCGGCTGACGCAGATCGAGCTATCCGAGAAATCGGGCGTGGGACTGCGATTCGTGCGCGAGTTGGAGCAAGGGAAACCGACACTGCGGCTGGACAAAGTCAATCAGATTCTCAACTTGTTCGGGGCCGAGATCGGAGTGGTACCGATGACAAAAACGGATGACTGATGAAACAGGCAGCCATCTACCTCTACGACCGCAAGGCGGGGCTTTTAACCGAGGATGAAAACGGTTACACGTTCCGCTACGATGCCGACTATCTCCGCCTGCCCGATGCCGAAGCGGTCAGTCTCACGCTGCCGCTTACGGAGCAGGTCTATCGCGACAAAGTACTGTTCCCATTCTTCGACGGATTAATTCCCGAAGGGTGGCTGCTCGACATTGCCGAAAAGAGTTGGAAAATCGACAACCGCGATCGGATGTCGCTGCTTTTGGCATGCTGCAAAGACTGCATCGGTGCAGTCAGTGTCGTACCCATCGAATCAAAGGAGGAGTAACATGGAGCGTTGTTTATATTGCTACAAAGAATTGACCGGCGGCGAGCGGGACTTCCACAAGTCCTGCTCCAAGAAGATTTTCGGCACGCCCGAAGCTCCTTTGCTCCCCTACACGCGCGCCAATATTGCAGAGCTTGCCCGCGAGGTAATCCGCAGCCAAACAACACTGACCGGCGTGCAGGCGAAGCTGTCGCTCGACATTGCCAAAGCGGGCAAAGGCACCCCAGAACGCTTTACGATCGTCGGTCTGTGGGGCCGCTATATCCTCAAACCGCAGACCGAACATTATCCGCAATTGCCGGAACTGGAAGATTTGACCATGCACATGGCCGAAGCTGCCAAGATGCAGGTCGTCCCCCACTCGCTCGTCCGCTTTGCCGACGGGGAGTTGTGCTACATCACACGCCGTATCGACCGAGGGCCCCGCGGCGAAAAATATCCGATGGAAGACCTCTGCCAGCTCTCCGAACGACTGACCGAACACAAATACAAAGGTTCCTACGAGCAAATCGCCAAAGCGATTCTGCGCTATTCAGCTACCCCGAAACTGGACGTCGTCAATTTCTGGGAGCAGGTGCTGTTCTCGTGGCTCACCGGCAATGCCGACATGCACCTCAAAAACTTTTCGCTGTATAACCGTAATCAGGGTGTTTATGGACTGACACCGGCTTACGACCTGCTATCGACAGCCCTCGTTTTACCCGAAGACACCGAAGAGTTGGCCCTAACGCTGAACGGCCGCAAACGCAAGCTCCGCCGCAGCGATTTCGTACAGGCAATGACGGCTTCGGGCATGGACGAAAAGGTGATCGACAACCTATTCAAAAAATTCATCAAGGCCATTCCGAAATGGGACGAATGGATCGACGTTTCGTTTCTGCCCGACGAAATGAAAGGCAAATACAAGGAACTTATTACAGAAAGAATCGGACGACTATAACCCACCCAATAGGTCACAAATAACTAAAACCCCAACTTACTCCAATGAAACGAATCCTACTATTCATATCCATAATAACAAGCTATGCGACTTATGCCCAAGAAAGGATAGATACGCTCTACTACAACAGATCGGGCCTACTCGCGCAAAATGCTCTTTTTGCAGATTATTATCGAATAGCTCTTTATCCGGCAGATTCGACCCGTCATAAAGAATTCAAAGATTTCTATAATTCGGGAGAATTACGCAAAGACGGGTATTTTCTGACCATTGATAGTCTCGATGATAACAAAACCATATTCGACGGAGAGGTACAGTCCTATTTCCGGAACAGTAATATCTCGGAAAAGTCCCACTATATGAACGGCCGACTGCACGGCGAATACACACGCTATAACGATGAAGGGAAATTGACGACACACGCCTTTTATCAGGATGGAGAATTATCCGGAACATGTAAAACCTATAACGAGGACGGTTCCTGCCGAATTGTTGAATACAATGTCGGCAAACCGATCCACGACTATTATTTGTTGTCGGATGGCAATGGGAACACGCTGAAATTCCGAATCGCAGACGACATGCCGGTCTGGGAATCCCCGGCAATTGCAGAACGATTCGTCGACTATCGGGACGGCACACCGTGGGAAGTCTATTTCAAAAACGGTATTACTATCGCCCTGACAAACTCCGTTGTCAAAGATTACGGTAAATGGCACCGAATCGATTTGGTTATCTCCAATAATTCTACAACACCCATCGAATTCGTTCCGGAATCAAATATTGCAGCATATTCCGCAGACAATCAAGGCATGATTACCGATTTGCAAATCTGGACATGCGACGCGTACATGAAAAAGGTGAAGCGAGCCCAAACATGGGCTGCTATCGCCATGGGATTGAGCGAAGGCATGGCATCTGCCGGCGCAGGATATTCGACATCGACCACATCCGGATACAGCAACCGTACTGGCCACTTTTCCTATACAACAACGACTTATAACGCAACAGCCGCTTATCAAGCCAATTTAGCCTCGCAACAGCAATTAGCCAATTTCAGCCAAGCCCTGCAAGAAGAAAAAAACATCAAGCAGATGGGCTATATGAAGCAAAATACGATCTATCCCGGCGAATCCGTATCGGGATATGTCCATGTAGCACGGGTCAAAGGCGAACGCGTCGTTTTCGTAATCAACATCGAAGGAGCTGAATATCTCTACGAATGGAGATTCGATAAAAAAGCAGCCTATCTTATTGATTAGCCTCTAAAAAATTTCCTCCAAAAATCCGTCGAAAAATAATTTGCCGCGTATTTACAACGGAGCCGGCGACAAACGCACCCAACAATATAACAAACAAATAATTAGTGATTTACTCTTCGTTTCTGCATCGTAACTGTAATATCCCCGTACTTTATTTTACGGCCCGTGACGGCCCCGCGGTTCGGACGGGGAAACACCTGATAACCGTAACCCTTACCGACGAGAACAACGAGGTACACTCCGCCACGGCGGAAACGGATCTTTGTTCCGCAATTCCCTCCTCGCAAGGGAATTAAGCCGCTGTGCTCCCAAAGCCGATATCGCAGTATAAATAACGGACAAATATCGCCGTCAACATCGAATATACGGAAACATTTCCGTATATTTGTTTTGTATACCCCGCCGCCCATGAAAAGATTGCTTTTGCTCATATCGTGCCTCGCCTGCGTATCAGCCGTCGCGCAGGAACAGTTGCCCGACAGCGTTATGCGCAAGCTGCTCGGCTACGCCTATGCCGCGAGCGGTTTCGGCAAAGCGCTGCCGCAAGAGAAAGTGCACCTGCACATCGACAACACGAGCTATTATCAGGGAGACCGCATTTGGTTCGGATGCTACGTCGTTACGGCCGATGCCAATCGTCCCACTGCCTTGAGCCGTACCCTGCACGTGGAACTGCTGAACCCGGGCGGCACCATAATCGAAAAAAAGACGTTGCCCGTAGTCGACGGACGATGCAACGGCAATTTCGAGCTGACGCAACTGCCGTTTTACTCGGGGTTCTACGAAATAAGGGCCTACACCAAATACATGCTTAACTTCGGCGAGGAGACCATATGTTCGCGCACGATCCCCGTTTTCGACAAACCCGATAATTCGGTCGATCCCTACGAAAAAAGAATGATGCGCCCGCGCACAGCCAACGGCAAGTACCCGGCCAAACGAACCTTTTCCAAACGCGGCAAAGGCATCGACATAAAATTCTACCCCGAGGGCGGCAATACGGTCGAGGGACTTCTGTCGCGCGTGGCGTTCGAAGCGACCGATACCGACGGGCAGCCCATAGTCCTGACGGGGGTGATTCGCGACAAAACGGGGACTGTCAAGGCTGAGTTTGCAACCGAATACGGCGGGCGCGGAGCTTTCGATTACATCCCTGCGGCGGGCGACAGGGCTGAAGTCGTCGCGGACGGAGAGAGCAACCGTGTCGATCTGCCTGCGCCGCAGCCGCAAGGCGTCGTCATGCGCGTAGACAATATCTCGTCGGTCGACAGCGTAGTCGTCGAGGTGCGCAAGAGTGCGGGAATGCCCGCCACCATGTTGGGCGCAGCCGTGATATGCGGGGGCGCGCTGTCGAGTTACAACATCCTCGACTTGGCCGACGAACAGCCGCTGCATTTCAAGATCGACAAACGTCGCATGTCGGCAGGCGTAGCCCGCATTGTACTGGTCGATATCGACGGCGCGGTAATCGCCGACCGCCTGCTGTTCGCGCATGCGGGACGGCGTGTCGAGATAGAGGCGGTCGCCGACAAGTCCGAATACCGACCATACGATTCGGTGAGATTGGATTTCACGCTCCGCAATGCCGACGGAGACCCGATCACGGCTCCCATGTCGGTGTCGGTACGCGACGGCGAGGACGAGGCGGCCTATTACGGCGATATGTCGACCGACCTTTTGCTATGCTCCGAGATAAAGGGCTACGTACATCGTCCGTCATATTATTTCGAATCGGACGACTCGCTGCACCGCACGGCTCTCGACCGCCTGCTGATGGTGCAGGGCTGGCGCCGTTACGACTGGGCCGCACGCGCCGGTACCCGACCGTTCGACCTCGAATATCTGCCCGAGCAGGGTGTTGAGGTGCGTGGCCGAGTGCTTCGATACGGGACAGATAAACCGTTGACCGACATTCGACTTTCGTCGGCGTTGTTCAAACGCGGCGAGGAGGGCGACGGCGATGATACGCAGACCGACATGGCGCACGTAGGGACCGTGGAGGTGGACAGTACGGGACATTTCACGTTCGTGGGCAATCTGTGGGGAAAATGGAGCCTGACGCTCTCGGTTACCAACGACAAGAACCGCCGCAAGGCGAGCCGCATTCTGCTCGACCGACTCTTTTCGCCTGCGCCGCGAGAATATCTCCCTGCCGAGATGCGCATCGAAACCGCGATCGATTCGCCGCGACGAGTCCTCTCGGAATCGGAAACGACGCTCATGACGGCAGACACAGCAGCGTTCTATTACGACCACGGCGACGATATGACCGAAAGGGTGCATCGCATAAAAGAGGTGGTGGTAAAGGGCGAAAAGCGCTCTCGCGAGGAGGATATATATCGCAGCCGCGCCACATCGACGGCATATTACGATGTTCCCGCGGAGATAGACGCCATACGTGACGAGGGAGAATCGGTAACGGACATACACGAACTTCTGTCCTCCTTGAGCGACAAGTTCATCGTAACGCGCCAAAGCGTAAACACGCTGAACGGCATGTCGACGACAAAAGATACGACGAGCAACGAAATCATAGAGATAAACGGGCAATGGCGTATAACCTACAAGGGAAAGGCGCCGCTGTTCGTGGTCGATTACGAAAAGGTGCGCGGCGAGGTGTCGCTTTACGACCTGATACGTCTGTCGGCAATCAAAGCCATATATATCAACGAAGATCTCGGTGTGATTACTCGGTATGCCGACATAACCAAGATGTCGCCGATGGAGATATCGGACCGCTACTCCTGCGTGGTTTTCATCGAGACCTACCCTGAGGGAAAGGTGCCCGCGGAGGCGGGGCGCGGCGTACGCAAAACATGGATCGACGGCTACAGCCGTCCCGACGAGTTCTACATCCCCGATTACTCCGTCATGCCGAAAGATGCCGATTATCGCCGAACGCTGTATTGGAATCCTGCGCTCAGTCCCGACGATCAGGGACGCGCATCGGTAAGATTCTACAATAACAGCCGCTGCCGCCGAATGAGAATATCGGCCGAGACGCTCGCCGACGACGGTGCCATAGGTGTATTGAACCGCTGACCGAACGGCGCGAGGGATTGTCTATCGTACGACGTATTGCCCGTATATGCCGAACATTCGGACGATGTCGACCGCATCGCGCGTATCGTGCACGCGCAGAATGGATGCTCCCTGACGCAGCGACTCCCAGTTGAGGGCTGCGGTGCCTGCCGACGCCTCGGCGGGCGTGACTCCGAGCAGGCGATATATCATCGACTTGCGCGACACGCCCGACAATACGGGATACCCCATGTCGCACAGACGGTGCAGTCCCGACATAAGTTCGTAATTCTGTTCAAGATTCTTGGCGAACCCGAACCCGGGATCGAGAATAAGTCTGTTCACGCCGCGCGACGACAAATACTCGATCTTGCGTTCGAAATATCCGCACACCTCCGACACTATGTCGCTTTCGTACGCCGCGAGCGACTGCATCGTCTGAGGCGTACCGCGCATGTGCATGGCAATATAGGGCACGTCATATCGTGCAACGACGTCTACGATCGCGGGATCCAGCTCGCCTGCCGAAATGTCGTTTATCATCAGCTCTCCGAAGCCGTCTATCGCACGGCGTGCCACCTCGGCGCGAAAAGTGTCTACCGAAACGGGAATGTCGCCCGCCACGCGACGCACCGCGGCCAATCCGCGCTCGACGCGTCGCCACTCCTCCTCGACCGATATGTCGGCCGCGCCCGGGCGTGACGAATAACCGCCGACGTCGAATATATCGGCGCCCTGATCGACCGCCGACGCCACACGACGCTCTATCGCCGCGACGTCGCTCGTTCGGCTGCCTTCGTAAAACGAGTCATCGGTGACGTTCACTATGGTCATGACCTTCGGCCGCGACAGGTCGAGAGTTCTACCGTTCAGCTTCATGCGAGTATATTTTATGCAATTGTTCCACGTCGCTCTCCAGATAATCGCGCCGCACGTTGACCAAAGTACGGTCGGCGCGCGCATGCAATTCGTCGTCGTTCATTTGATGCGCCATGCGTCTCAGCACCTCGTCGCGGCTCGAACCGTCGCGTTCCACGGCGCGACGCACGCGTTCCTCCTGCGGAGCCAGCACGGCCAGCGTGGCATCGACTTCGCGGTCGAACCCCGCGTCGAACAATATGGCGCTCTCCAGCAGTACATAGGGGCCGTTTTGAACCTCGGCCCAGCGGTGGAAATCCTCCCTCACGGCAGGATGTACCAGAGCGTTGAGACGCTGCAATGCCTTGTCGTCGCCGAAAACGGCGGCAGCGAGGTATGTGCGGTCGAGACTGCCGTCGGCCGCATAGCAACCTTCGCCGAACTCGCGCGACAAGGCCTCGCGCAACGATCGGTCGTCGTTCATCAGGCTCTTGGCCCGAGAGTCGGAATCGTAAACTGAAATGCCGCGGTCGGCGAAAAGCGAGCAGACAGTGCTTTTGCCGCTTCCTATGCCGCCGGTCACACCTATCTTGTACATATATCGGTAATTATTATTTCGCGGCACCCTTGCCGTCGGTATTGGCGACAGTATCCGACGATTCGGGCATGGGCAATGGCGGCACGTCGCCTATCGACTTCACCTTTATGTCGCTGAACCGAACCGAAATGGCGCTTTGCAACGATTGCGGGTCGATGATGCAGTATGACTCCGTCACCTCGCCCGTCTGCTCGTCGATCGTCTCCTCGACGGCATATTTGAGTTCCGAAAGAGAGATCTTTATCAGTTTGTGCATATATGCGCGATAGCCCAGCAATGTGGCGCCCTTTCCCTCCACGACGCACGGAACGCGCAGACGCTCGCCGTCCACGTCGATCGACACGTCGTAATCGGCGGTATAGTCATAGGCGAGCTTCACGATATACCACAATATGAACGATGCGCACAACAGCAACACGAAAACGGGCGAAATATACCCCTGGATCCATGCAGTCAATGCTCTGAGTTTATTCAACACATTTCTCATAACGACGACAAAGTTATAAAAAAACAGGTTGCCGACGCAACGTCGACAACCTATTTTTCCAATATCGTACCAACCGAGGGTACTCTTCGACCGATTCGCGCGAGGCGAACCCGATTACTTTTTCTTTTCGTCGCTGCGACGCAGGATGTCGTACGCGATGGGCGTAGCCACGAACACCGACGAGTAAGTACCGATAATCACGCCGAGCAGCAATGCGAAGATGAATCCGCGCATAGTCTCGCCGCCCAGCACGAACATGGCGATCAGCGTAACGATTGTCGTTCCCGAAGTATTCACCGTACGCGACAACGTAGAACATATCGCCTTGTTGATATTGTCGCCTATGGCGCGTTTGGGGAAGAGGGCGATATATTCGCGGATACGGTCGAAAATCACCACGGTATCGTTGATCGAATAACCGATTATGGTGAGGATCGCCGCGATGAAAGCCTGATTGACCTCAAGGTTGAACGGCATGAAGCTGTACAGCATCGAGAATATACCGATCACGATCAATGCGTTGTGAGCCAATGCGGCCGTGGCTCCCAAAGCCCACTGCCATCTCTTGAATCGGAAAGTGATGTAGAGGCCTATGGCGATCAGCGAGAACAACACTGCGTAGATAGCGTTGTAGGTCATGTCCTTGGCGATCGAGGGCCCGATCTTGTCCGACGAGATGATACCGTTTACATCCTCCTGAGTGCTGGTGAAGCCCTCCAGGGTGATGGGGTAGGTATAGAAGCCCTTCAAAGCGTCGTAGATCATGGCATCCACCTCGGCGGTAGTCTCTTCCGAAGTGTCGTCATACTTGTACTGTGTCACGATACGCATCTGGTTCTCCGCACCGTACTGCTTCACTTCGTTCGACTTGGCAGCCGCGTCGTCGCCCACGATGGTCTTGTCCAACGCCTCGCGAACCGCCTCGGGCGATACGTTGCTGTCGAAACGAACCACATATGTGCGGCCTCCCGTGAAGTCCACGCCCGTATTGAGTCCGTGGAATGCGAGCGATACGAGCGAGAGCAGGATCAGACTGCCCGAAACGATGTATGCCACCTTGCGCTTGGCGATGAAGTCGAACGACACGTTCGCCAGCCAGTTCTCCGACCACGAACGCGAGAACGACACCTTGCCCCATTTCTCCTCGATCCACTCGAGCAGCATGCGGGTGATGAATATCGCGCAGAAGAACGAGGTCAGGATACCTATGATAAGCGTAGTGGCGAAGCCCTGAACGGGACCGTTGCCGAACACGAACAGCACGATACCGGTGATGATGGTTGTAAGGTTACCGTCGATGATGGCCGAGTAGGCATTCGAGAAACCGTCCTTTATGGCGAGCGAAAGGCCCTTGCCTCCGCGAAGCTCCTCCTTGATACGCTCGTAGATGATGACATTGGCATCCACCGCCATACCCATCGTGAGCACGATACCCGCGATGCCCGGCAGAGTCAGCACGGCGCCGAACGACACCAGCACGCCCACCAGCAGGAATACGTTGAGAATGAGCGCCACGTCGGCCACCCAGCCGGCCGTCTTGTAGAACAGGCCCATGTAAAGCAGCACCAGCACGAACGCCAGCACGAACGAGAGCAGACCCGCATTGATCGACTCCTGGCCGAGCGAGGGACCTACCACCGTATCCTGGATTATGCGTGCGGGAGCGGGAACCTTACCCGACTTGAGCACGTTGGCTAAGTCCTGCGCCTCCTGAATGGTGAAATTACCCGTTATTTGCGAAACCCCGCCTTCGATCTTGTTCTGAACGTTGGGGGCCGAATATACGTAACCGTCGAGCACTATGGCGATAGGCTTGCCCACGTTCTGCCCCGTAAGCTGCGCCCACTGCGATGCGCCGTTGGAAGTCATAGTCATACCCACCTCGGCCGTCGCGCCGCGGTCGGAATAACGCTCCTGAGCCGTCGATACCGAGCTGCCGTCCATTGCGGGTTTGCCGTCGATCGAACGCAGCGCATACAGAGCCACGCGGCCGTCGAACATATCCTCGCCCTTGATGCCCCACTTCAGCTCCAGATCGCTCGGGAACAGGTTCTGCACGTCGGCACGGGCCAAATAAGCGTTCACGGCAGGCATATCGGCGGTAGTAGCCACGCCGACGATGCAACCGCCCGCATACGAAGGATCGAGCAGCGCGAAGAGAGGATTGTTCTCGCGAGAGAAGCGTGATGAAGCGGTCTGCTCCTCGACCGCGGCGTTCTTCTCGGCCACCTCGGCAGCCAGACCCTCGGCCTGCTCCTCGGTTCTGTCAATTGCGGTGTCATCCGAAACCGCGCCCTTACTCTCGTCGTTGTCCTGCTTTATCATGCGGTCGGCCTCGGCCAGCAGCGGCAGCACTTCGCCCGCATTGTAGGTCATCCAAAACTCCAGCGAAGCCGAACCTTGCAACAGTTTGCGCACGCGCTCGGGCTCCTTCACGCCCGGCAACTCCACCATGATGCGGTTCGAGTTGGGCAGACGCTGTATGTTGGGCTGTGTCACGCCGAAGTGGTCGATACGGCTGCGCAGAATGTTGAACGATGCGGCTATGGCGGCGTCGGTCTCCTGACGCAGGATCTTCACCACCTCGTCGTCCGAGCTGTTGGGAGTGATGTCCTTGCGGTCGGGGCTGACGAAGATGGCAGCCAAAGGCGCGCCGTTCGAAATCTCCTTGTAAGCCTTGGCGAACACGCCTATGTAGTCGTTGGTGCCCGCCTTCATGGCCTCGTTCGCACGATTCATGGCCTCGACGAACGCAGGATCGTCCTGACTCTCGCCGGCCAGCGACTTGATAAGATCCTGAACTTCGATTTCGAGCATCACGTTCATACCGCCCTTGAGGTCGAGACCGAGGTTCACCTCCTTTTCCTTACACTCCTTGTAGGTGTAGTCCTTGAGTCCGAGGAGACTGTAAACGGGCTTATTCATGATCGAATCGAGATAATAAGCCTCGGCGGATGCTCTCTCAGCCTCGTCGAACGCCTCCGCATACTCTGCGGCAGCCTTCTCCACGCTTCGCGTCTTGAACGTGAACGAGAGCTGGTAGAGGCTCGCGATCACTAGTATGATCGCGAATAATTTAATTGCGCCTTTACTTTGCATTGTCGTTAAAAATTTTGTTTATATTCTTAATTGTTTATCGTTTCAACCGTTATCCGTTAGGGCACAGCCCGTTTTTTAGTTTGCAAAGATAAGAAAAAAAGTCTGAAAACCGCAATTTGTCAGCCGATTTTCAGACTTTTGCCGCAATATCGGGCCATTTCGTCAAGAGCCGAACTTTTGCGAGTCTGCACTCGGCTTGTCGAAACGACTGCGCGGCGAATCGTTTTTTCTTTTTGCGAAAGAAAAAATATGGAATGACGCGGGGTAGGGAGATTACCTGCTGTATGCCGCGGTGGGGCTGCTAACGGCATTTTCGGTATCCCGCGCGACAAGCAAAAATGCGAGCCGCCCGAAATTTCGGACGGCTCGCGCGTTCAGTATTGCGTTGAGCAAGAGTGTTACTTCACCTCCTCGAATTCCACGTCCTCGGGCTGCTGGGCGCCGCCGTTATCGGTTGTGCCGCCATTGGTTGCACCTCCCTGCTGCTGAGCGCCTTGCTGCGCACTCTGCTGGGCCTGCTGAGCCGAATAGATATCCTGCGAAGCGGCTTGCCATGCGTTGTTCAGCTCGGCGATGGCAGCGTCGATGGCAGCCACGTCCTGATTCTTGTGTGCCTCCTTCAGTTTGGCCAAAGCACCCTCGATGGCCGACTTCTTGTCGGCGGGAATCTTGTCGCCGTACTCCTTGAGCTGCTTCTCGGTGGCGAAGATGTTCGAGTCGGCGGCGTTGATCTTGTCCACACGCTCCTTCTCGGCCTTATCCTTGGCTTCGTTGGCCTTGGCCTCGTCGCGCATGCGCTGTATCTCCTGCTCGGTAAGGCCGCTCGAAGCCTCGATGCGTATCTTCTGCTCCTTGCCCGTACCCTTGTCCTTGGCCGATACGTTCAGAATACCGTTGGCATCGATATCGAAAGTCACCTCGATCTGCGGTACTCCGCGCGGAGCGGCGGGGATGCCGTCGAGATGGAAATGTCCGAGCGACTTGTTGTCGCGTGCCATGGGACGCTCGCCCTGACATACGTTGATCTCTACCGACGGCTGGTTGTCGGCCGCCGTCGAGAACACCTCGCTCTTGCGGGTGGGGATGGTGGTATTGGCCTCGATGAGCTTGGTCATCACGCCGCCCAAAGTCTCGATACCGAGCGACAGCGGAGTAACGTCGAGCAGCAACACATCCTTGACCTCGCCCGTAAGCACGCCGCCCTGAATGGCCGCACCGATAGCTACCACCTCGTCTGGGTTCACCGACTTGTTGGGAGCCTTGCCGAAGAACTTCTCCACGATCTGCTGAATGGCAGGAATACGGGTAGAACCGCCCACGAGGATAACTTCGTCGATATCGCTCGCCTGAAGACCCGCGTCGCGCAAAGCCAGCTTGCAAGGCTCGACGGTCTTTTGGATCAGATGATCGCACAGCTGCTCGAACTTGGCGCGCGTGAGTGTCATCACGAGGTGCTGCGGGATGCCGTTCACGGGCATGATATAAGGCAGATTGATCTCGGTGGTGGTCGACGACGAGAGTTCGATCTTGGCCTTCTCGGCAGCCTCTTTCAAACGCTGCAAGGCCATCGGGTCCTGACGCAGGTCGATCTGATGCTCGGCCTTGAACGCTTCGGCCATGTAGTCGATAAGCACGTGGTCGAAATCGTCACCGCCCAGGTGGGTGTCGCCGTTGGTAGATTTAACCTCGAAAACGCCGTCGCCCAACTCCAGAATCGAGATATCGAACGTACCGCCGCCCAGGTCGTATACGGCTACTTTCATGTCCGAATCCTTCTTGTCCAGACCATAGGCCAAAGCGGCGGCCGTCGGCTCGTTGATGATTCGGCGAACCTTCAGACCCGCGATCTCGCCAGCCTCCTTGGTGGCCTGACGCTGCGAATCCGAGAAGTATGCGGGAACCGTTATGACGGCCTCGCTAACCTCCTGGCCCAAATAATCCTCAGCCGTCTTTTTCATCTTCTGAAGAATGATGGCCGAGATCTCCTGCGGGGTGTACTGACGGCCGTCGATATCGACGCGCGGAGTGTTGTTGTCGCCCTTCACGATCGAATAGGGTGCGCGCGTGATGTCGGCCGTGACCTTGTCGTACTGTTCTCCCATGAAACGCTTGATCGAGAACACCGTTCGCTTGGGATTGGTGATAGCCTGACGCTTGGCGGGATCGCCCACCTTACGCTCCGAATTGTCGGTAAACGCCACTACCGAAGGCGTGGTGCGGTGCCCCTCCGAATTGGGGATAACCACGGGCTCGTTGCCCTCCATTACAGCTACGCATGAATTAGTCGTACCTAAGTCAATACCAATAATCTTTCCCATAATAGTAAATCTTTATTTGTTTTTATTCTCTTGCAATCCTTTAAATCAGCGACGCCCGTCGTTTCGCCGATCGGGCTGTCGTCACGAATACGAACAAAGGCTATACCAAAAAGATTTTACGCTCGGAAACAGCTGTTATGGCGCAAAACACTGCCAACAGACATGCCGCCGACTGCCATTTTGGCCGATCGGACTGACACGGCAGATGATTTTCACCATCGTCGGAAAAATTAATCGGCCGAGATCGCTGCCTGCGTTCCGGCATCTGCGGTCTGCCGCGTGTGATGTCGGCAGACTGCGTGCGGCATTGCTTGTGCGGATAGCCGAAGCACAAGCGGACATACGAAAAACGGGCGCCCGAATCAATCGGACAACCCGTTTCGAAATCTCCGCTCCGCACGGCTGTTAAATCATATTCGCCGCAATGCCCTTGCCGACATCGCTCACCGTCTTCGGCATCCGCTGTTTCGCGCTGCCGAAGCATCCCCCAAAATAACCCGTGCGGAAAACGGCAGAGTCATACCTTATGCCGAGCCGCCTGCAGAAAAGCGCCCGACTCCCGCTCGACGAGCGATTATTTGTTCTCGTTCAGGATGCGCATGGCCGCATCGAGAATGGCGGTATCGTCCAAAGTTACCACACCGCCGTCAGGACCTTGTTCAATATGTATACCGACACCTGATTTGGCGTCCAGATGCTTACCGCCGAAATAGTTGCGAACAGATTCTACATCGATCCCGAGCTCATCGGCTATGCGCTGTGAACTTCCGCTGGGCAACTTGTCTTTAATGCGACGCAGTTCGTTGAATGTGATAATCATAATGAATCTATTTTTAGGTTTGTACAAGTCTTCGTTTCCTTTGCAACATAAAGTTACGATTATTTTTCGGTTTGACAAAATTTAAGTGCAAAAAACGCAAAAAAAAGGATCATCGTCGCATGATGATCCTCTTTGTCGCATATCGAAGTCCGAATCCGCCATACGGCGAAGCCGACCGCGATCGGGTTACTCCTCGGCCTTGGCCTCGATGAATATTTGCCACAGCAAAGGCGTGTATGGCAGCACCTCGGTGGTTATCGTGGTCGTGGTGGTAGTGTCGTCGGTCCCCGAGCCGTAGTAATTGTTATAATAGGGGCTGTACAGGTAGTTGTTGTAATAATCTCCGTATCCGTAGCCGCCGTATCCGTAACCGCCGTAATAACTGTTGTAATAGTTGTTATAATAGCTGTTGCCGTAGTAGCTGTTGTAATAATTGTAATAGTTGAGATAATCGTAGTAGTTGTAGCCTCCTGACGTCGAAGTCGAAGTGGTACCCGAGCGTCCCACTGCGCCGTAGGCGTTCGACGAAGCGGTGAGAATTACGTTCCATGCCCCCAGCTTCATCTGCGGTATGGCATAAAGCCATGCGTCCACATAACTGTTGGCGGTGGTATTCTCGTCGGTGACGAAAGACAGAGCCTCGCCATCGTCGTCCGTCGCGTCATCGTATACGATCTTTTTCACCTCGGGGATATTGGTATCCACCACGAAGCCGTCCAACAGACGCGTCACATACCACACCTTGGCCGTAGATACCGAATCCAGCGGATCGGCGTCGGCGGGATCGAGTCCCTTGCCGAACCGTTCCAGCAGGGCATCGTCGATCTCCTTGTTTATCTGCGCCAAACCCTTGGTACCGTATATCTTGCCGTATTTGTATTCGGTTTGGCCTTCGTAGACCATCGTATCGCGGCCTATGCAGTCGAAATCCAGCCCCTTCTCGGGAGTGTAGAGATAGTTTATGTAGAGCGCGGCGATGGAATCCACGGCCAAATGCCACTTGTCGTCATACACCGTCTTCTCGGTCTCCTCGTCTGCGCGGGTGACCGAACGCTTGAACGTGCGGCGCAGCATGGCAGCCTCCTCGTCCTTCTTTTCGGGGGCCAAACCGCCGTTCACCTCGGCGAAAGCCTTCACCCAACGGTCTTCGTAAGCCAGCGGATTGTTCACATGTCCCCATACCTCGACATCGACTATCGTGGGGCGGTTGGCATCCAGTCTGAACTGGCCCTCGTAACCTCCGTCACCGCCCATGCCGCCCGATCCCGCGGCGATCGACGAGGGCAGATAGAGGCGCATCTTGGTTCCGTAACGCACCGAGTACTCCCGATCGCCTATCTTCAGTTTGTTGCGTATGGCCATGTAGGTTCCCTCGAGCATCGAAGTGTTGTTCTCGCCGCAATAGAGGAAAAACGGGGTGTAGTGAGTATGATCGGTGTACGAATTCTGCAATCGCGCCAACTCCGAACTGCGCGTCATGACCACGTTGCCCGCCAGGTCGCGGCAGGTGACATTGAACCACAGCCAAGCGTTTTCGTGTCTTACGGGCAGGCTGTCGGCCGCGCCCTCGTCCAAAAGCTCGACATAATATTCTCCCGTCGGCTGGAAATTCTCCAACAGATCGGGACGGTTGATCTCCATCCACGACTGCAATGCGATCTTCTCCACCTCCTCGAAGCCCATCTCCGTCGAATCGACGCACGATACGGGAATCAGGGCCGAAGCGACGGCCGCCATGCAGAATAAACGATTTATAAATTTCATATCAAAAATAACGTTGAATCATAACACATTCGCGTCGCTCGCGCCGCCGCGGTCCTCGGCATCACCATGCCGTCCGACTCTTGTTCACTTTGTTCACGGTATACATCCACACTATTGCCGACTCTTTGGGCACCACGCCGACCACATCGTCGCCGTAAGCCATGTCGAAAGTCATGTATACCTCTGCCTCGTCGCCTTCGCGACACCCTTCTAACGACAAAGCGACACCTTTTATTATATCCGTCGCGCCCAATTTCACCCGCAGCGGGTCGGTGGTCCAATATTCGGCATTGAGTCCCGCCTCCGCAAGCGTTGCTATGGTCTCGGCATCGTTGGAAGCATACACCGATTCGGTGCGCGGCACGCCGCCCGTAAAAATATAGGCCGTATAGGTCAGCTCCACCTCGTCGCCCGATTGCGCCGACGGACGTTCGTCGCGGTCTCCGTCATAGTAGTTGGATATGTAGCGATATACGTTGCGGCCTATCACGTCGTAAAACGGCGGGTCGATGTCGAGAGAGGTTTCGGCCTCCTCGGCCGAGATCAGCCGCGGCACGTGAGCCGAGGTGAGATATCTCACTATGGCACTGCGCTGCGACTCGGTCGCATCGTCATCGTCGGCACACGACGCAAGCGGCATGACGCACGCCGCAAAAAACATCGCTATCCAGAATTGCAACTTCATAACCTCCAATCGTGCAAATGTATGAAAAAATATTCGTTCGACCAATTACACGCCCGTTTTTATCCTCGCGGCAATGCCGACCGAGGCCGACGCGAAGTCACAAACGACGCAACGCCTGACGTACGGCCTCCTCGACGCTTATCGAGGGCGACTCCTTCATCACGGCTTTCACCACCTTCTCCGACGCGCTCTTCTGGAAACCGAGCATGACCAATGCCGACATGGTCTCGTCGTATGTTCCGCTGCCGCCTACCGCCGGCAATGCGGCGTTGTTGCCGCCCGCCATGTCGACCATCTTGCCGCTCAGCTCGACTATTATCTTCTGTGCCGTCTTGAGTCCCAATCCTTTGACGTTCTTCAGCAGAACGGCGTTTTCGGTGGCGATTATGTTGCGCAGTTCGTCGGTCGTATATGTCGAGAGTATCATGCGGGCCGTATTGCCGCCCACGCCCGACACGCTGATGAGGTTGCGGAACAATTCGCGTTCCGGAGCGGTGGCGAAGCCGTACAGCGCCTGCACATCCTCGCGAACGATGAAGTGAACGTAGAGACGTGCCGCAGATTCGTGCTCGATGGCCGCAAAGGTCTGCAATGATATGTTTATGTAATATCCCACGCCGCCTGCATCGATGACAGCGTAAGTCGGTGCCAGATCGGCCACCGTTCCCGAAATATATTCGTACATGCTTTACAATAATTTACCGCGTCCGCAGATCCCGTGCGCCGCTTATGCGGTGCATTAAATCATGGTGTCGCGCAATTTTAGCTGCTTATACGACAAAAATAAAGATTTTTTTTTACCTTTGTGAATCAATAAGTATTTAATTTAAGAATTTTTCAAATATACGTACAACGAAAGAGTATGAAAAAAGTTTTTTGGACTTTGCTCGCAGCCTCGCTCACCTTTGCGGCATGCGATAACAAAACGGCCACCGCCGAGAACGAACCCCAAGCCGTAGAGGCCGTTACGGGAGGCGACATAGCGTTCGTGAGAATCGATTACGTTCTCGCTCAGAGCGAAATATACAAAACCGAAGGCGTCGCGCTTCAGGAAAAGACCGAGAAAGCGCAGAACGCATGGGCACAGAAAGAGAAGAACTTGCAATACGAAGCCGCTCAGTTGCAGGAGAAATACAGCAAAGGTCTCGTCACCACCGCCGACGCGCAGAAGCAGCAGCAGGCCATAGAGAAAAAGGTGGCCAACTATCAGACCAACGCGCAGAAAGAGGCTCAGACTCTCGACGAGGAGAACTACGTGTTCACCAACCGCACTCAGGATCTGCTCATGCGCGCCATCAAGGATATCAACGCCGATCACAAATACAAACTCATTCTCAACGCCACGGCGTTGCTCGACGCTGCCGAGGCGCTCGATATCAGCGAAACGGTGCTGACCAAGGTTAACGAATTGTACGCCGCCGAGAAGGCAGATGCTGCCAAATCGGAGAAAAAATAGTCGATTGCATTCGTTCCCCTAACGACCGAGGTCCATCTGTGCGGCTTCGGTCGTTTTTTCATACCTTTGGTTTCGCGTTGTGTCAAAAAACGGGCGAGCTTGCTTTTGCGCGCGCTAATTAGTATCTTTGTTCCCAAATCGAACCGAAAATGGATTTCATACCGTTCACATTCATCGACTTCATCGATATTCTGCTCGTTGCGCTGTTCATGTTCGGGCTCTACCGCATGACTCGCGGTACGAATGCCCCCTACATACTTTCGGGTATCATAGTGATATATATAGTGTGGGTCGTCACGCGCGCGCTCAACATGGAATTGCTGTCCACCATCCTCGGACAGATAGTCAGCGTAGGTGTGATAGCCATCATAATCGTATTTCAGCCCGAGTTGCGCAGTTTCCTGCAAATGATCGGAATGCGACGCAAGGGATTCAATTTCATAAACAACATTTTCAATCAACGCCACGGCGCCGAGCCCACGCTCCAGCCCGTTATTACGGCCAGCATCGAAATGGCGGCCTCCAAGACGGGCGCGCTTATGGTACTGGCTCAGGAGAGCGATCTGCGCGACATAATCGACGGCGGTATAACGCTCGATGCTCAGTTGTCGGTATCGTTGCTGGAGAACATCTTTTTCAAGAACGCTCCTCTCCACGACGGTGCAGCGGTCATCATGAACAACCGCGTAGTGGCTGCCAAGTGCATTCTGCCCGTGACGCAGTCGCCCGTGCCCAAGTCCTACGGCACGCGTCACCGCGCAGCCATCGGTATTACCGAAACGTCGGATGCCATCGTGGTGGTGGTTTCCGAGGAGACGGGAGGTATATCGGTTGCTTTCGGCGGCAAGATCGAACGTGACATTGCACCTCAAAATCTCGCTCAATCCATTTCGCGTCATTTCATAAATGCCGATTCGGATAAAAGGCAAAAGCATCGAAAAGATCGCGATACCGACAAATCGTTTTCCGATACCGACTCCAAGGCATAACGAACGACTTCGGAAAAATAAATACGGTTCGAGTGCGGCCTGCCGCCGTCGGCGAACAGCCTTGCGGAGAGGTGCAGGGCATGCGTATAGCGTATAATAAAGGAAATGCAGGCAGAACTGCGCAGGGTCCGCAACTCGCTTAACACTCGTTTGCATTCTCCGCCGCCTGCCGCCCGCGGGCTGCCTGCCGCCTGTCGACGCGCATGCCGATATCGATTATATCGTTCAACGCTTCGCGCCGCAAAC
>CAUDHE010000009.1 GCA_958449275.1 uncultured Alistipes sp.
ATCGCGACGCGATGTCGTAGACGTCGAGTGTGAATGTTGAAGATATAACAACGAAAAGATATGAAAACCAACTACGAGATCCGCTATGCGGCGCATCCCGATGATGCCCGCGGGTACGATACGGCGCGTCTGCGTCGCGACTTCCTGATCGAGCGAGTGTTCGCCGCCGACGAGGTGAATATGGTGTATTCGATGTACGACCGCATGGTCGCGGGCGGTGCCATGCCCGTGGCCGAGAGGCTGCCGCTGGAGGCGATCGATCCATTGAAAGCGCCATTCTTTCTGCACCGACGCGAGATAGGCATATTCAACGTGGGCGGCGCGGGCGTGGTCCGCGCGGGCGACGAGGAGTTCGCGTTGGGCTATAAGGAGGCCCTTTATCTCGGTGCGGGCGACCGCGAGGTGAGCTTCGCGAGCGAGGATGCGTCGAATCCCGCAAAATTCTATTTCAACTCCACGACGGCCGACCGCACCTGTCCCGACAGAAAGGTGACCAAGGCCGACGCCGCGGTGGCGCACATGGGATCGCTCGAAGGTTCGAACGACCGCGACATAAACAAGATGATAGTGAGCCAAGTACTGCCCACATGCCGTTTGCAGATGGGAATGACCGAATTGCGGACGGGCAGCGTGTGGAACACCATGCCCGCGCACGTGCATTCGCGCCGCATGGAGGTCTACTTCTATTTCGAGGTGCCCGAGGAGCATGCCGTGTGCCACTTCATGGGCGAGCCGCACGAGACGCGTCACATCTGGATGCGCGGCGAGCAGGCGGTGCTGTCGCCCGAGTGGTCGATCCACAGCGCGGCGGCTACGCACAACTACACTTTCATCTGGGGCATGGGCGGCGAGAATCTCGACTACGGCGATCAGGATTTTTCGGCCATCACCGATCTCAAGTAACGCGCGGACATGGTTGATTTTTCGTTGAAAGGCAAAACGGCCCTCGTGACGGGCGCCGCCTACGGAATAGGATTCGCCATGGCCGAGGCTTTGGCCGAAGCGGGTGCGCGAATAGCGTTCAACTGCCGCTCGCAACGTCATCTGGACGAAGCGCTGGTTGCATACGCCGCCAAGGGCATCGATGCGCGCGGCTACATCTGCGACGTGACGGACGAAGCCGCAGTGCGCGATATGGTCGCCTCCGTCGCCGAACAAATCGGCACGATAGACATACTGGTCAACAATGCGGGGATCATCAGACGAACCCCGATGCACGAAATGTCGGCCGAGGAGTTTCGCGAGGTGGTCGACATCGATCTCACGGCCCCGTTCATAGTGGCCAAGGCGGTGATTCCCGCCATGATCGCGAAGGGCGGCGGCAAGATAATAAACGTATGTTCGATGATGTCGGAGCTGGGGCGCGAAACGGTGTCGGCCTACGCCTCGGCCAAGGGCGGACTGAAGATGCTCACGCGCAACATCGCTTCGGAATACGGCCGCTACAACATACAGTGCAACGGCATCGGTCCCGGATACATCGCCACACCGCAGACCGCGCCTCTGCGCGAGCGCGGGGCCGACGGTTCGCGCCATCCGTTCGATTCGTTCATCGTGGCCAAGACTCCCGCCGCGCGCTGGGGCGTGCCCGACGATCTGAAAGGACCCGCGGTGTTTCTCGCCTCGGCGGCGTCGGACTTCGTGAACGGCCACATACTTTATGTCGACGGAGGAATATTGGCATACATAGGCAGACAACCCGAATAGACTATGAAACGACTTATTTATTTCGTGTTTCTGTTCGCCGCGGGCTGCGGCTCGCGCAGCGGCCTCGTGGTCGAGGTGACGAATCCGTCGGGATCGGCCCGCACGAAAGAGACAGTGGAGATCGCATGGAGCGATCTGCGCGGAGCCGGGCTCACGCCCGAGAATGCGGTTGTGATGTCGCCCGAAGGCTGCGAGGAGCCGTCGCAAGTGCTTTTCGACGACGATGGACGCCCCTCGGCATTGCTGTTTCAAGCGACCATCGGCGCAGGTGCGACAGCAGCGTATTCCGTGCGGCGCGGCGTTCGCAACGATTACGAACAGAAGGTTTACGGACGCTACGTTCCCGAGCGAGCCGACGATTACGCGTGGGAGAACAATCTCACGGCCTGCCGCATCTACGGCCCCGCGCTCGAGGATCCCCGCACTCAGGGTGTCGACGTGTGGGTTAAGAGCACGCCGAAACTCGTTATCGACGAATGGTTCGCACGCAACGACTATCACCGCGACCACGGCGAGGGAATGGATTGCTACAAGGTAGGTAACACCCTGGGCGCAGGGGCGTTGACTCCGTTCATCGACGGCCGTGTCGTGCTGACGGGCAATTATGCGTCGCAGGAGTGCACGGCCAACGGCCCAATACGCACCGAGGCGCGGTTCGTTTACGAGCCCGTCGATGCGGGCGGACGCAAGGTGACCGTGCACCGCACGGTGCGTCTCGATGCCGACAGCCGTTTCACCGTGCAGGAGTATGTTTTGGAGGGCTTCGACGGAGAACTTCCCATCGCGGCAGGCATGGTCCTTCACGATGCGAAAGCCTCGGCCGAGGGGCGTGACTGGATAGCCGTCACCGAGGCGGCGTCGGACAGTTCGGATCCCGAACGCGACGGCGACATATCGTTGGGCGTGATTCTCGCGGGCGGCGAGGGCGTGATTCGCGCCGACGGCCACGCCCTGATACTCGGCCGCGCGAAGGCGGGCGAGAAGATTACCGTGCTGAACGGTTCGGGATGGAGCCGCGGGGGTGTGGACGATGTCGGAGAGTGGCAGCGTCTCGTACGCGAACGCGCCGAAACCTCGGCCGCACCGCTTAAGGTGAAGGTGAAGAGATAGTGCGGCTGTTCGGGAGTCGCGCAGGCTGCGTCTCCGCCGATTTTAACGATACAAACAATCGAATATGACGAAGATAAAAGACTGCTGCGTGCTTATCACGGGCGGAGCCTCGGGAATAGGACGCATAATGGGCCGCATGGCTCTCGAACGCGGAGCGCGCAAATTGGCGATATGGGATATCGACGAGCAAAAGATGGCCGCGACGGCCGCCGAGTTCGCCGACTTCGGCAGTGTGGCCGCATACAAGGTCGACGTGTCGGACAGCGCGGCTGTCGAGGCGGCATATGTTCGCACACGCAGCGAGTGCGGCGGCGTGGACATTCTCATCAACTGCGCGGGGATAGTGACGGGCAACATGACATTCGACCGTCAGACAGTACGCGACATAGAGCGCACGATGACCGTCAACGCCGTGGCGCCGATGGTACTGACGTTGCAGGCCCTGCCCGACATGATCGCGCGCGATCACGGCCACATATGCAACATAGCCTCGGCAGCAGGCATGATATCCAATCCCAAAATGTCGGTCTACGTAGCCAGCAAATGGGCGGTGATAGGATGGTCGGACTCTGTCCGCATCGAGCTGAAGCAGGCGCGCAGCCGTGTGCGCATAACCACGGTCGCGCCGTACTATATTAATACGGGCATGTTCGACGGAGTGCGTTCGCGCGTATTCCCCATCCTCGATCCCGAAGCCACGGCGAGGAAGATATTGCGCGCCATCGAGCGCAACCGAGATTTCCGCGGCATCCCGTGGGGATTCCGTTTCATCCGTTTCTGGCAGGGCATGCTGCCCGCGTCGTGGTTCGACACGGTATTCGGCGGCTGGTTCGGCATATTCTCGGCCATGGACGGATTCACGGGCCGCAAGGCGACGGACGACAAACGATAGATTATGAAGATAAAGAACACCACGCCCGAGCGCATAGCGGCTCTCACGGCGGGACAGAGAGAATTTTTTCGTTCGGGCGCGACGCTCGGCGCCGATTTCCGCCGTCGTCAGCTCCGAGCTCTGGCGACTGCGTTGAAGCGGTGGGAGGAGCCGCTTTGCGAGGCGTTGCGGCGCGACCTGCACAAATCGGCCGAAGAGGCCGTGCTCACCGAGTTGAGCATCGTGGCGGGCGAAATCGGCAACCACCTGCGCCACCTGAAAGGCTGGATGCGCGACGAGCGGCGTGCCACGCCGCTCAAAATGATGCCTTCGCGCAGCCGTGTAGTGAGCGAGCCTCTGGGATGTTCGCTCATCGTCGCCCCGTGGAACTATCCCGTGCAACTGCTGTTGAATCCCCTGGTGGGGGCCATATCGGCAGGATGCACGGCGCTGTTGAAACCCTCGCCCCACGTGCCGCACGTGGCCGATACTGTCGGGCGGATGATCGGCGAGACGTTCGACGAACGTTACATAGCCGTTGCGCAGGGTAACCGTGACGTGAATGCGGCTCTTTTGCGCGAACGGTTCGACATGATATTCTTCACGGGCAGTCCCGAACTGGGTCGCGTGGTGATGCGCGCCGCGGCGGAGCATCTGACTCCCGTGGTACTGGAGCTGGGCGGCAAGAGTCCCTGCATAGTCGACCGCGACGCCGACGTGGATATCGCGGCGCGGCGCATCGCTTGGGGCAAGACGCTTAATGCCGGACAGACCTGCGTCGCACCCGACTATCTGCTGATACATTCGTCGTTGCGCGACCGATTCGCCGAAGCGTTCGCGCGCGAAGTACGGCGTCTGCACGGCGACGATCCGCGGCAGAGCCGCCACTACGTGCGCATGGTGAACGAACGCGCGTTCGACCGCGTGGCGGGTTATCTCGCCGACGGTCGCGTGGCATCGGGCGGCCGTGCTTTGCGCGAGGAACTTTATATCGAACCGACGTTGCTGGTCGACGTCGATCCCGCATCGGCGGTCATGCGCGATGAAATCTTCGGACCCGTGCTGCCTGCGATCGCGTTCGACGGGATCGACGAGGCGATCCGTTTCGTTACGGAGCGCGAAAAGCCTCTGGCACTGTATTACTTCGGGCCGACGAAACGTGCGTCGGAGGTTATTCGGCGCACTTCGTCGGGCGGCACCTGCGTAAACGATACCATAATGCACATTGCCAACGAGAACCTGCCGTTCGGCGGAGTGGGCAACTCGGGCATGGGACGTTATCACGGGCGCGACAGCTTCGACGCATTTTCGCATCGCCGCGCCGTGGTTGCTACCCCCTCAAGTATCGATCTCCCGTTCCGTTACATGCCCTATCGCATGTTCCGATGGGTGAAAAAAATTCTGTGACGGCGGCGTGCGGTATCGATCTTGCATGCGGGGAGAATTAAAAACACTCGTATCATGAAACGCTTTATATTTTTATCGATTTTCGCAGTGTCGGCTGCGATATTCGGCATCGGATGTTCGGCCTATACTCAGGTCGTCGATGCCGACGGTCGCGTGGTGCGTCGAAAAATAGGAGAACTTCAAGATTCGCTCAACTACGTCGAGGCTCTCCGCGCCATGAATGAACGCAAATTCGTTTTCGAGGCCGATATGCTGGTATTCAAACGCGGCGGCACGGCGCATGTCATGTCGAATCTCAATTTCGTGTCGCTCATCGACGACAAGGCCACCGTTCAGGTCGCTCCGTTCGAGTCGGGCGGTCCCAACGGCGTGGGCGGCGTCACTGTCGAGGGCCGCGTGACCAACATCGAGGAGAAGACCGACAAACGCGGAAATACGCGCATGACCCTGAATGTCATGGGACGCGGAGTATTCGCCGCGGTCGACATAACGCTCACCTACGGCAGCAACAACGGAATGGTGACGATAAATCCCAACCTCAATTCGAACCGCATAACGCTCTACGGCAAGATAGTGCCGGCCGAGAAATCGCGCGTGTTCAAGGGCATGTCGCTATAGCGGCCGACGCGCGTTTGCGACATGGGGTGTCCGCCGTTGCGGGCATCCTTTTTTATTGCTTCCATGCGGTTCGGGGATGTCGCGGTGCGATGAGAATCGGCCGTACAGGTACAAAAAAAACGAGGTCTCGGAGGTATTCGACGCCGAGCGAGCACCGCCCTTTGTCTTAGTAACCCAATGTGCCACAGAAACACCATTGTATGGTTACAACCTACCGATAGCCTCTACCAACCTAAAACTACTAACCTAAATGAACCTTAAAACTTCGAGTGCAAAGATAAGGCGAAAAAAAATACCGTGCAAGCAATTACTCAAAAAAATTCATAATTTTTTAAGTTTTTTTAACATTGCCTCGGCGGCATTACCCCTTGCGTGATGATAATGTATTGATATACAACTATATGTTTGCAAATTCCAAGAATTGCTTTTTATATTATAACAGGCGTCGCGAGCGACTTTCGGATGTGAGGCGCGGTTCGCCGCCGCGGGAGGCGATGTTTTCGATCAGGACCAGCCCGCATCTCTTTCCAACCTCGACCGATCCTGCCTCGGCTTCAATTCCCAACGCCCGTGCACCGTTGAGAGTCGCCCACGTCAGGGCCTCGGGCAGCGGAACTTCGGGCAGTGACTTCAGCTCCTCCAACATCGACAGACTGTCGTTGGAGGCCAAAGAGTCGGTACCGATGCAGACCGACGCTCGGCGTCGCCGAAGCAGTTCCACGGGCGGACGCAACCCCGATATGTAGAGATTCGACCGCGGACAAAGCGCCCATGCGACGGGTGTCGTGAAATGGTCGTCGACGATCTGCATATCCTCCTCCGAGGCGCAACAACCGTGTACCAATATGACGCGACGGTCGGACGGAACCGATGCGGCGATTCGCGCGGCAGGCGATCCGTAGCCGAGGAAGTCGCACGTCCACCCCATGCGTCCGTACCAATCGGCGAGCGCCCCTTCGCCGCGATAGAGTGCGGCCTCGTCGGGTGACTCCATGAAGTGCACCGACAGCGGTGCCGAACCGTCGGAGGCTATCGCGCGGAACGGGCCGTCCTGCAACGAATAGGTGGAGTGGGGAGTGAGCGAGGTATTCGGACGACGCAGCAGCTCGCGCGCGGTCGAGGTGTCGGCATTGAGTCCGAATACTTCGGCGAAATTACGGTAGACGATGCGACTGCGGCTCTTTACATCGAACGACGAGTCGTCGTTCACTATGTCGCCCACAGCCTGCACGCCATCGTGCCACATGCGTGAGTCGGCGGCCTGCAAGGCGCGGCGCCGTTCGTCGGCCGTGAATCCTCCGCGCACCTGTCCTATGGCGCAGGCGAACCCTGCAAAACCGCTGCCGCGTGGGATCGCCCCGCGAAGATACGACAGCTCGGAGTGGCAGTGGACATTCATGAATCCCGCACACAATGCGCCCGCATAAAATTCGGTGGAGGCATCGCCGTCGAGACGGTCCCACTCGCCGACCGACACGATACGTCCCTCGTCGTCGGCTTCGATGACGGGACGGAGTCTCACGACGCCTCGGTCGATGAGGTAATGAGCTGCTATGCGGCGCATGATTATCGGTCGGCGGCCTCCCGCGCCCGCGTTTCGATCATGTTTATCATGGTGTCGGAGAATATACGCAGACCCGCCTGCCGTTCGAAGAGCATGTCGACGCTCTTTTCCGCGGGCGGCGTGTGGACCACATTCAGCTCCTCGATCGTCATGCGCGTGGGACGCCGGCGGTCGCGGGAGGTCGAGTGGTCGAAATCGATCTCCATGCCTATGTAATCGTTATCGTCGGCGACGGTGAGCGTCTGCGAGAAGACGCTGCTTTTTCCGCGCATCACGGCGCCGCTCGCAGCCGTGCGGCGCGAGGAATCGGGCAGCACCCACTCCACACGCAGGCGGCGTCCCGCCACGGCGTCGAGCGAATCGAGCGTGTAGCGTGCCGAGATACGGTAGTCGCCTGCCGAGATGCGGTCGATCGAGAACCGCAGTTTCGATGAATCGGCCGGCGTCGAGGCGCGTATCATGGAGTCGGCGATCAGAGTGCGCGAGGCGAATCGGCGCGCGGCGTTGTCGATGGTGTCGAGTATGGTGACCTGACGGTTAAGTTCGCGTGACTCGCGGTCGAGCAGGAGTATCATGTATTCGGCCACATCGCTCAGACGCGCGCTCTTGCGGCGCGAGAAATTGGCGATGGTGTAACGCACGTCGTCGGTAGTGTAGCCGTGCCGCTCGAATATAGGTTCGTAGATGTTGAGCGAATCGAGGTCGAGGTTACGGGAATCTATGTAGGAGTTGGTCAGAAGGGCGTCGTGGAATATCTCGCCCAGCTCCTTGTCGGGGATAATCTTGTGACGGCGGCAGCCGACGGCTATCGTCGCCGCGACGAGGATTATAAGTATGACGGACTTTTTCATAACGTGTATTATTTCATTTATTCATCCTCGGCGGCTGCGGGGGTCGCGCTTTAGGCGCGAGCCGCCGAGGATGGCACCGCGCAATGCGCGGTGCGAATACTATCTCTTTTTCATCACGGCGCCGACCGTAAGACGCGTTATCGCCCACGCCGTCGCCCAATATGCGACCGCCGTGAGCAGCACGTCGGTCAGCCGCAGTTCGACGGGATAGGCGTCGACCATCAGCGTGGCGGTATCGAGCCGTACCAGTCCCCAATGCTGCTGCGCGGCCGTGACGGCCGTTCCGACCGCAAGTCCGACCACGAGACTCGCCAGTGAGAGCAGTTCGCCCTCGGCGGTGAATATGCCGCGTATCAATCGGTGTTGCGCACCCATCGTACGCAGGGTCTCTGTGTCGTCGCGCTTGTCCATCATGGCCATCGTCAGCGTACCAACTATCGCCAGCGACGCTATGGCCATCACCAGTGCGGCGACGAGGAACACCATCCGTTTCTCCAACGCCATCAGTCGGTAGATGGAGTTGCCCTGCTCGCGCGTCAGGACCCTCATCCCGTCGCCCGCCGCTTCCCGTAATTTGCGGGCCGTCATGTCGGCGTCGGCCCCTTCGGCTATGCGCACCTCGATGCCCGAGGCGCGGCGGGGATAGTTGAAAAGGCTCTGCGCGGCCCGTAGCGAAACGAATATTCGATCGCCCGTCTCCTCGTCGACCGAATAGATGCCCGCAAGCGGCATCTCGCGACGCCTGTATCCGCCCGCGGGGAGCAGCGACGATATGCGTGCACGGTTGAGGGCGTAGAGCCGTATCGGCTCGCCCGTCGACTGTCTCGAAAGTTGCAGGTCGCGGACGACGCCCTGCCCTGCGACCATGCAGTCGGCATCTTCCATCGTCACGGTGAACGTCCCCGCGAAGACGCGATCGGCTACCGGTACCGCGGCGGTGTAATTTTCGTCGACGCCCTTCACCCGCACTATCGTACGTCGTCCGCCCGCCTCGGCCATCGCACCCTGTTCGAGCACGAACGAAACGGCCTCGACGCCGTCGACATTCCGCAGCGCGTCGGCATCGATCTCGTCGACGGCGAAAGTGGTCCCCTCGCACGGCACGACGGTAATGTCGGGATCGACGGCGCTGTAAAGCTGCCGCACCATGCCCTCCAGTCCGTTGAACACCGACAGCAGGACGATCATGGCCGCCACGGGAGTGGCCATGGCCATGACGCTCACGCCCGAAATGATGTTTATGACCGAATGCGACTTGCGCGAACGGATGTAGCGGGCGGCTATCAGGTAACGGAGGCGCGTCATCGGGGCGGTGCTATTTCGTCAGCAGAGTGTCGATGTTGCGGATGTACTCCAGCGAGTCGTCGAGGAAGAATTGCAGTTCGGGCACGATCTTGAGCTGGTTACGGATACGCCGGCCCAGCTCGTGACGGATGAACTTGTTGTTACTCTCCAGCGACTCCATCACCTCGGCGTTGCGGTCGAAGGGGAATATGCTGAAATATACCTTGGCGTATGCGAAGTCGGGCGACACGCGCACCGTGGTGACCGTGACCATTGCGCCGCACACCAATGCGGGACCCTCTTTCTGCAATATCTCGGCTATGTCGCGCTGAATCTGTCGCGCGATCTTCTGCTGTCTTGTGGTTTGTGTTGGTTCCATTTGTATTTTACTTTTTTATAATTTTTCGTAATAGTCCGTTTCGGGCTTGCAGCATAATTGCGGCTCTAAGGAGCCGCGCGAGCCGCAGCCTCGCCCCGCGGAGGCTCGCTTTCCGACAAGGCTGCGGCGCCAAACCTTCCTATCGTCGTCGCGGAGCCGACGAGCCGCCGCTCGTACCCTCCGAGAAATTGAACTCACGGCGCCGCTTGTCGCGCTTGGGCGGTTTGTAGAACCACGTGTCGAAGCCCGCCTTGTTGAAGCGGTAGGCAAGCGTGACGCTGACGGCCAGATTGTCTATGGGCGACTTGAGCGGCGTGGAGACGAACGGATTTTCGAGCCCGTCGGTGGCGTTGTCGAAATAGCGGTTGCGGTTGCGAAGTATGTCGGCATAGCCGAAGTAGTAACGCGCGCGCAGACCTAACTCGAAGCGCCCGAACAGAAGCGCGAAGCCGCCGCCGCCCGCGAGGCCGTAGCCCCAGCGGTTGTCGCGTTCGGTCCGCATGTGGTAACGGCCCTTCTCGCCAGTGTCGTCGTAGCGGTAGTCGCCGCCGAAGTTGTACGAGAACGTTATGGCCGCCTCGAGGTAGACTCTCACTCGGTTACGCGCCAAATAGACGTGCGGCTGCCACACCAGCGGCAGCATGAGCGAGTTGAAACGGCGCGTGTAATAAGAGTATTCGCGCAGCTCCTCGCCGTTGTCGTCCATTATGGGGGTATATGTGTAGCCGTACGAGAAGCCTCGCTGCAACAACTCCAGATCGACGCCCACGGCACCCACGTAACGCGGCAGCGAGTAGTAACGCCACGACAGTCCGAAATCGCAGCGGCCCATCACCATCTTGGTCTCCTGTGCGGGATAGAAGCGCGCCGTGGCCGAACCCGCGCCGCCCGATATTCCCAGCGTATGCTGCGCGCGTCCCGCGAGGGCGGCGAAGATCGCCGCCGCCGTCAGGACCGATTTTATCATCATGCTCTTTTTCATCTCTCAACGTGTATCAGAACAGTCCGCCCGCCATGCCGCGCAGATTGCCGGCTCCCATACCCTGCGACGAGTGGTTGTGTCCGTCGTCTTTCTTCTTGTTGCCCTCTTTGGAACGTTTCTCGGCCTCCTTGGCCTCGCGCGCTGCTTCGCGTTTATCGAGGCGTTCTATGAGCTGTTCCATCGTCACGGGGGCGAATATGCGGCTCATGTCGAGCGCGATTTCGAACTCCCAGCCCGTCTTGACGGTGAACAGCTCCTCGTCGCGTTCGTTCTTGTAGAACTCGGCCCGTTCGCTCTGGCGGCGCTCAACCAGATTGCCCGCATCCCATTCGCCGTTGCCGTTCAGATCCTCTATTATACGCAGACGCATGTCGCCCGCGGGGATGTAATTGACGGTGTGCACTCCTTCGCCCGCGCCGCGCACCTCGCGGAGGAGACGCCCGTTGGCATCCACGGCCTGCAAGATGTATTTCGCATCAGCCTCGCGCGGAACGACGCTGATTTTCAGCGTGGCATATTTCGACGAATCGGCGACCGTCAGATCGGCCGCTATGGAGTCGTTGCGTTCGCCCGCTATGTCGGTCATGGCTTCGGCGGGGATGAACAGACGGTATTCGCGTTCGGGAGACCATCGCGACCGCAGCCGCCATTTGCGTACGTTCGCCGAGTCGGGGATGAAAGCGGTCGGTTCGCGCACCGTGTCGCCCTTGTCGCTCCACGACAACAGTCTTACTGCCGCCGAGTCGAATCGGGTGAGAGGCGTTGCGAACTCCAACGGCATATCCTGCTCGGGATTAACCTCGGCCGGCGACTTGAAGTCGATCATGCGAAACGCCGACGGTCCTGCGGGACGCCACGTACGCCCCTCGGCCTCGGCGCGGGCCTTGGCCTTCTCGTTACGCAGGCGTTCGCGTTCCTGCTCGCGCGTCTCCACCCGCCGCCACGACAGCTCCAGCGGTTCGGTCACCTCGCGCAACATGTTGACGGTGTCGTGGCGCATGTAGGTGATCTCGCCGCGCAGCGTGTCGGGCATATTGTCGGGCTCGGCGGCGAACCACAGAGCCAGCGTGTCGCGGTTCCTGCTTATGGGCTCGACTATCACCTGCTCGGGATCGAGTCCGTCGAAGGTTATCCTGCGGATGTCGGGGTGTGCCGCCGCGAAGTATAGCATGGCCTTGTGCCGATCGGTACGCTTGGCCTCCTGAAGCGACTGGCGGCGGAAACTCACGTCGGTGAACAGACGGAAATAGAGTTGCGGATCGGCCGATACGTAACGTCGCGCCGAATCGTACCAGATGGCGAACGACGGCATTTCGGCGGGATTGTATACGCCGTCGAGAAAACCCACCTTGTCGACCGACGGTTCGTAGGTCTGGTTGTCGTTCGCGTCGTAAAAGGCGTAGACGCGGTAGGGCACGGGCCGCAGGTTTTGCGCCACGAATATGCCGTTCTTCTGCGAACGGGCTATCTTCGCGGGCTTGTATTTGAACATCGTGGAGTCGTACTCGGCGGGGACGGGAACCGAGTCGGCCTCGAAAAAGTATATGAAGGTACGGCCGAGCGAATCGGCCTTTTCGCTCTCCTCGGTGTAACCCGACATCATCATCGAGTCTATTTCGCCGCCCGTAGAGAACACGTAGCGCAGGCCGTGCAGCGGATTGCCCTCGTTGTTGTCCGAAACCGCCGAGCCGAACTCTATGGCATAGGTGGTGTTGGGCAGAAGCGAATCGTCCTTGATCTGTATCTGCACCGCCTTGCCGCGCAGCGTGGCCACGGGTTTGCGCCTCATGGCGGGCGAGGTGTAAAGTTCTTTTTGCAGATCCTTGAGCTGCACGTACTCGTCGAACTCGATCAGAATCCTGTCGCTGTTGAAATCGGTGGCGTAGTCGGCGGGGGTCACCTTGGTGATTACGGGCGGCAGCGAATCCTTCGGTCCGCCCGTGGGGGTGCCGACCGAGGCGCAGCGGGTGAAGAACGCGCCCGCGAAGAGCATCGCCGCCGCCAGCGAGGCGAAGCGTGTCGCCCGCGGCGAGAGTATGTTGCGTGTATTGCGTTGTTTCATGGCTTTCGGTATTTATCGGTCACTCTCCTCCGCGTCGTCGGGGATCTCGGGCACATGGAATCGGTTCACCACCACCCATCCCGACGAGGTGTGGGTGGGCCGCCACGCGGCCATGTAGAGCTTGGTATCGACCCGAGGCAGATTGACGGGCAGTTCGTAGCTGCGGTAGGCGTAGCGTTTCGCGACGGGATCCACCGCCACGATCATCGCCGGCGACTCGGTGAGAACCAGCGAACACTGGAACTCCTGCGACGAGTTGAACGCGCCCCACACGTCGGGTGTCTCGAGCGTACGGCCCGTGAGCTTGTTGGTGATGCGTCCCTCGACGGCGTCGTCGTAGGAGGCTATGCGCCACTCGACGGTGTCGACGTAGTAGGCATAGGTGTCGAGGTCGCGGGCGCGAACGTAATCGTCGTCGGCCGTTGCCTGAGTGTATACGGCTATGTCGAAGCGGGTGTAGGTCACCACGCTTTTGAAGCATCCGACGAGCGGCAGCAGAATCGCGGCCGTCGCGACCGATCGCATAATAGCCTTGCGGTTAATCATATCTCTGTATTCTTATGTTCGTTATCGGCGCATTGCAAATCGTCGAGCATCTCGCGCAACGTGCGTCCGAGGCGCGGATGCGAGTAATCGCCCATTATCATGCACAGCGGACGCAGGGCGAACTCGCGGAGGTGCAGCAGGGGATGCGGTACCGTCAGGCGCGGCGAATCGATTGTACGGTCGTCGTAGAACATCACGTCGATATCGATCGCGCGCGAGGCGTAACGCTGTCCCGTGCGGGCCTTCTCCTCGTTTTCGGCCTCGCGCAAGCGCCCCAGCTCGCATTCCATGCGCAGGATCTCGTCCAAGGCGCGTTCGGGGTCGAGTGCGGTGCGTAGCACGAGGGCCTGATTGAGAAATCTCTCCTCGGCATCGAATCCCCACGGCTCCGAGACGCACGGCGCGGAGGCCGCCTCCAAAGTTCCGATACGCTCCTCGGCAAGCGCCGCGGCGCGTCTCAGCATTTCGGCTTTGTCGGGAGCGTTGCTGCCCGTGAGAAGTACTATTCGGTGCATCATCGGGCGAGGCGGTTTATGTGTTTGCTCACCGCCAGGGCGAAATGAGTGAAGATGATGCGCGCGTTACCGTTCTGCATCACCTGACGCAGGGCCGTCTCGATCTGCCCGACGAGAGCTTCGATGTTGTCGTTTCCGATGAAAGGGGCGAACTTGTTGCAGAAGTCGGCCTCCTCGCCCCACAGATAGCTTATCGAACCCAACCCCGCGTGCAGCATGTAGCTCTCACGCAAAAGGCGCGCCGCGTGAAGCAGCATGGCGCGCTGCTGTTCGCGCGAGAGTTGCGCCGTCTCGTCGGCCCACTCGATCAGCTCCAGATGGCGGTCGTTGTACGAAAGCCGCATCAGACGGCAGAAGAGTTCGAAGCTCTCGTGCCGCGAGGCGTCGTCATCTCCGCCCGCGAGTCTCCGCATCTCGAGCACGTCGCCCGAGGCCAGACGCGCCATGTTCATGCGCCGCGTATCGTCGATCCCCTCGCCCGCCAGCGGCATCAGATCCTCGGGAGCCAAACGGGGCACGGCTACCTCCTGCGTGCGCGACACGATGGTGGGCAACAGCAGATCGGGACGCTCCGACACCAGCAGGAAAACGGTGTTCTCCCACGGCTCCTCCAATATCTTCAGAATCTTGTTGGCCGCCTCATCGTTCATGGTCTCGGGCTGCCACACGATCATTATCTTGTACTGCGATTCGAAGCTCTTGAACGACAGTTTGCGGATGATCTCGTCGGCCTCGCGCGCCGAGATCATACCGCGCAGCGTACGACCCAGATCGAGACTGTCGGCCCACTGGCGCGGCGAGAAGTAGCCTCCCGTACGCGCCGTCGTCTCGCGCCACAAGGGCATGAAATCGCTGCTCAGCACCGTCTCGCCGCTCTTTTTGCCCTGCTTGTTGACGGGGAATACGAAGTGCACGTCGGGATGGGCCAATGCCTCGATCTGACGGCAACTCGGACATTCGCCGCACGAATCGCCGTCGCGACGCGACGTGCATTCGAGATACTGCGCATAGGCTACGGCCAGCGGCAGCGCACCCGTTCCCGCCGCGCCCGTAAAGAGCTGGGCGTGGCTGATGCGGCCGCGGTCGACGCTCTCGGCAAGGTGGCGTTTCAACGCCTGCTGTCCTATGATGTCTGAAAACTTCATATTTTATGCTTTATTCTTGTCCGCAAATTCGACATCGCCGTGCGATGTCGGCAGTTCGCCGCCCCCACGCGGCGGACAGCACATCTATACTCTACCGCTCCACCCTCGCCGACAATATCCTGACATCGGTCACGGGACGGTCGAGCGAGTCGGTCGGGACGCGCTGTATGGCCTCGACCGTCTCCAATCCTTCTGCCACGCGGCCGAAGACGGTGTACTGCCCGTCCAGATGGGGCGTGCCGCCCACGGTACGGTAGGCTTCGCGCACCGAGTCGGGCATCGCGCCGCAGCGGCCGTCGGTCGCCTTCGCCATACGCTCCCGCATGCGGTCCAACGCCTCGTCGTCGAAGGTGCGGCCCCACACTATGTAGAACTGCGTGCGCGACGAACGACGTGCGGGATTGACGTCGTCGCCTTCGCGCGCCGCCGCCAGCACCCCGCGGCGGTGGTAGAGTTCGGGGTATAGGATCTCGGCGTCGATCTCGCCCCAATAGTACGGGTCGCCCGTCTCGGGGCCTTCGGGGTCGAACTCGGCGCCCGTTATGTCGCGCGTACGCGGGTCGCCGCCCTGAATCATGAAGCCCTCGATCACGCGATGGAACAGCAGCGAGTCGAAATAGCCCTCGCCTACCAGTCGGATGAAATTGTCGCGGTGACGCGGGGTGCGGTCGTCGAGCTCCAGCACTATGTCGCCCGCCGTGGTGCTCATTCTCACCCTCGAAGGGTTGCTTTGCGACGACGTGCCGCCGCACGAGACCGAAACGAACGCCGCCGCGAGAATCCATGCCGCGTGTTTTATGTCATACAGTGTCATGATAACGATCCGTTTTCGTACGATTACTTTCCCGTCGACCCGAAGCCGCCCGCACCGCGCTCCGTAGCGCCCAGCTCCTCGACGGGCTGCCACTCGATCTGCTCGTAACGCGCCACGATCATCTGGGCGATGCGTTCGCCCGCCTCGACGGTGAACGGCTCGTTGCTCAGATTGACCAGGATTATCTTTATCTCGCCGCGATAGTCGGCATCGACGGTACCGGGCGAGTTGAGCACCGTCACGCCGTGTTTGGCCGCAAGGCCGCTGCGCGGACGGATCTGCATCTCGCAATCCTCGGGAAGCTCGACGAAGAGTCCCGTGGGGATCATGGCCCGCTCCAAAGGCCCGAGCGTGACGGGCGCGTCGACGTCGGCGCGAATGTCGAGTCCCGCAGAGAGCGGGGTTTGGTATTCGGGCAGCGCGAAGCGCGAGCGGTTTACGATTTTCACTTTCATGCAATATATCTTTTTAACGTTTCATATGCAGCATCGAGGCTACCAGCGCCTGCACGTCTATCCTCTCGCGCCGCACGGCGAAGGACAGGAACAGCGTGAATAACAGAGCATCGACAGCGTAGAGCAGCCATGACGCGGGGGCGCACAGTCGCGCGAAAGCCTCGCTTGCGGCGAAGAGCGCCAGCGCCAGTGCGACGTATTCCGCCATGCGCCTGAAATCGTAGGGCGTGGGGCAGTAGCGTCGGTTGAGACGCCAACTCACCCACACCATCGCCGCCTCGGCGACAAGGCGTGCCCATGCGGCTCCGTAGTAGCCGTAGCGCGGCAGCAACAACAGATTGAACGCCACCGAAAAGAACAGCCCCGTGAACGTTATGTAGGCGGCATAGCGCGTCTTCTCCTCGCGTTTGTACCAGAACGACATGTTGAGCCACACGCCGCTCAGGACGTTGGCCCCCAGTACCACGGGCAGGATGAATATACCCTCGCGGAAATCGCGGCCCACGATAAGAGCGAAGGCGTCGCGGAACAGCGCGATGCCGAGGAATATGGCCATCGAGGCCATGACGTAGTATTTCAGCGCGGCGGCGTTGGAAGCCGTGAACTCGTCCTTGCGGAAGTTGGCGAGGAAAAACGGTTCGGCCGCCAGACGGTACATCTGCGTAAAGAGGGTCATCACCACCGCTATTTTGGTTATTGCGCCGTAGAACCCCAATTGCGACATGGCGATCGACTGCGGCAGGATGTATTTTATCAGTTGGCGGTCGATGAACTCGTTGGCGGTGCCCGCTATGCCGCTCACCAGCAGCGGCAGCGAGTAGGCGAATATGCGCACGAGCAGCGCGCGGTCGATGCGGGGAGCGACGCCGCCCGCGGCCCGCACCGTAAGAATCAGCGTCACCGCGCTCGCAGCGAGGTTTGACGCCAATACCCATATCACTCCCGAATCGGCCGCGAACAGTCCCGCCGCGCCGCAGGAGAACACCGCGATCACATTGACGGCGACATTCACCACCTTCAGCATGACGAAGGTACCCGCACGACCCTGTTCGCGCAGACGCGAGAACGGTATCATGGCCGCCACGTCGAACAGAACGACCGCCGCCGTCAGAACCACGTACTCCGAATGGCCTGCGTAGGCTGCGCCCATGAGCCGTGCCGCGCCGTCGCGGAACAGCACGACGATGGCGAAGAACACCGCGGCAGCCGTCAGCGTGGCACCCCACGCGGTGGCGAATATGCGCCGTTTGGCTTCGGCCACGTCGCCGCCCGCCGCCTCGGCCTTGGCCGTGAAGCGGAAATAGCTCGACTCCATGCCCATCGACAGCAGCACCAGCGCGAAAGGGATGAGCGCATAGACGTCGGTGACGATTCCGTAGGTCTCGGGACTGAACACGTAGGTGTAGTAGGCCGCGAGCAGATAGCTGAGGAACCGCACGACGATGGTGCTGAGGCCGTAAACGGCTGTCTGTTTGGCTAATTTTTCGAGCATGAGCGATATCGGTTAGCATCGCGCGGGCATCGCATCCGAAGCCGCGCTCCGCAACGTAGCTTATAACTCGCAAAGTTACTAATATTATCGGAATTTATGACTTTTATCACGCAAAAGTCGGGCAGGGCTGCCGCACGGGCCGACGGCGGGCGAATGCAAAGGTGTAAATTTTTTTATGTCGGCGTGTAATTTCCGAACGCCGGACGCGACTAATATAACGAACAAACATCGAAAAATGAAGAAGATCGTATTTCGTCGTCTCGCTCTCGTCGCGACCCTCGTCATGACGGCGGCGCATGCGACGGCTCAAAACGCCGAACCGCAGGAGAGACGCTGGACGCTCGGGGAGTGCATCGACCATGCCCGCAGCAACAATATTCAGGTGAGAAGCTCGCAGATAACCGCCGAAGCGGGCGAAGTGGAGCTGGAGGCCGCCAAGGCGGCGCGCTACCCCACGCTGTCGTTCAACTCGGGTCAGAGCGTGTCGCACCAGAGCGCCATAAAACTCATCAACGACTACGGCGAGGTGGTATCCGACGGAACATTCTCGTATGGCGGCAGCTACGGCATAGGTTCGAGCGTGACGATATTTCAGGGCGGCCGCATGCGCAACAACGTGCATCGGCAGGAGAAGCAGCTGGAGAGCAGCCGTCTGGCCGTGGAGAAGAACATCAACACCATAACGGTGAACGTCGCGCAGGCATACCTTCAGATACTTTACGCCCGCGAGGCGGTGGAGATCAACCTCCGCGCCGTGGAACTGGCCGAGCGTCAGGCCGACCGTGCGCAAAAACTGTTCGAGGAGGGCGATGCGGCGCGCAGCGAAGCGGCACAGATGCGCTCGCAACTGGCTGCCGCGCGATACGACCTGACCGCCGCACGCAACAATCTGGCGCAATATACGTTGCAGCTCAAGCAGTTGCTCGAGCTCGGCGTGGATGAGGATTTCGCGGCGGCATATCCCGAAATAGGCGACGAGGCGGTGTTGCAACCTCTGCCGTCGGTGGCCGAGGTCTATGCCGCGGCCGTGGAGATCATGCCCGAGACCCGTTCGGCCGAGGTGATGATCGAGGCGTCGCAATATGCCGAGAAGGCGGCAAAGGCGGGTTTTTATCCGCAGATATCGCTGTCGGCGAATGTCTCGACGGGTCACCAGTCGGGAACGCCCGCCTCGATGGGCAGTCAGCTTCGCGACAAACTCAACGAGAGCGTGGGACTGTCGCTCAGCGTTCCCATATTCAACAACAAGAGCGCCCGCACCGAGGTGCGTCGCGCGCGTCTCAACACGCGCCAGAGCGAGATAGACAACCTCAGCGCCCGCAAGGAGCTGTTGGCGACCATCGAATCGCTGCACCACGACGCCGTGGCGGGGCAGGCCAACTATCTGTCGTCGGCCGAGAAACTCGCCTACGCCGAGGAGAGCTACCGATTGGCCGAGGCTTCGTTCGAGGCGGGGCGAAACAACGCCGTGGAGCTCATAACCGAGAAGAATAACTACCTCTCGGCCCTTTCGGCACGCTTGCAGGCCAAATATCAAGCCGTGCTGGCTGCCAAGATACTGCTTTTCTATAAAGGCGAACCCGTAACGCTGTAAAAATTTCACGACATGAAAAAGAATAAATCACTGATTTTTATCGCCGCAGCGGTGGTCGTCATCGTAGTCGCGGCGCTCCTGTTCGGCCGCGGCGGCAAAGAGGCTGCGGTGGAATACGAAACGCAGATCGTAGCACGCGACGGCATATCGATGTCGATCACCGCCACGGGAACGGTCAATCCGCTGAACAAAGTCGACGTGGGTACGCAGGTGTCGGGCATCATATCCAACATATACGTGGATTTCAACTCCGAGGTGGAGCAAGGGCAGCTCATCGCCCGACTCGACCCCTCGACGCTGCTGGCCGAAAAGGCCGTGGCCGAGGAGTCGCTGCGCGCCGCCGAGATCGACCACAGATTGCAGAAGAAGAACTACGAACGTCAAAAGCGTCTGTTCGACCGCGAACTGATCTCGGAATCGGAATACGACGACGCCGAAAACGCCTATCTGAAGGCCGAAAGCAATCTGCGCCAGTCGAAACTGACATTGCAGCGCGCCGAGATCAACCTCGGGTACACGCAGATATACTCGCCCATCAGCGGTGTGGTGCTCTCGCGTGCCGTCGACGAGGGGCAGACCGTGGCTTCGGGATACTCCACCCCCACGCTCTTCACCATAGCGGCCGACCTGCGAGAAATGCAGCTCGTGGCCAATATCGACGAGGCCGACATCGGTTCGGTGGCCGAAGGGCAGCGGGTGTCGTTCACTGTCGACGCCTACATCGACACGCAATTCGAAGGCACCGTGAAGCAGGTGCGCCTGCAATCGTCGTCGACCTCGAACGTGGTGACCTACGAAGTGGTGATCGACGCCCCCAATCCCGAACTGAAGCTCAAGCCCGGCATGACGGCAAGCGCCACAATATACACGCTGGAGAAGGCGGACGTGTTCGCCGTGCCCGCACGTGCGTTGCGTTTCGTGCCTGCCGATTTCGATGCCAAGCGCAGGGAGGAACTGCCCGAAACGCATGTGTTCGTGCGTTTGGCCGACGGCACGACGGAGCCACGCGAAGTGACTGCGGGCATATCGAACGGCGTGCAGACCGAGATCACGTCGGGTCTGTCGGAGGGCGACGAGGTGGTAACCGGCGTGGCGGGTGCCAACCGCAGCGAACAGAACATGTCGGTGAGCATATCGATGTAACGCAGCGAAGCCATGAACGACAAGAACAAGAACGAGATAATAAGAATCGAGAACATTCGCCGCGACTTCCGTGTAGGCAGCGAGACGGTGCATGCGCTGCGGGGTGTGTCGTTCTCGATCGGCGAGGGCGAATTCGTCACCATAATGGGCACCAGCGGCTCGGGAAAATCGACGCTGCTCAATCTGTTGGGGTGTCTGGACGTAGCTACTTCGGGCGAATACTATCTGGACGGAGTGCCGGTACGCCGCATGAGCGGCAACGAACGCGCCACACTGCGCAACCGCAAGATAGGCTTCGTATTCCAGTCCTACAACCTGCTGCCCAAGACCACGGCGGTGGAGAACGTGGAGCTTCCGCTGCTCTACAACAGCGCCGTGTCGCGCGCCGAACGTCGCCGCAAGGCCGAGGAGGCGTTGCGAGCGGTGGGATTGCAGGACCGCATGAATCACAAGTCGAACCAGATGTCGGGAGGCCAGCAGCAGCGCGTGGCCATAGCCCGCGCGCTGGTGAACGATCCCGTGATAATATTGGCCGACGAGGCGACGGGAAATCTCGATTCGCGCACGTCGTTCGAGATCCTGACGTTGTTCCAACGGCTGAATGCCGCGGGACGCACCATAATATTCGTCACCCACAATCCCGAGATAGCGCGTTACTCGTCGCGCAACATCACCCTGCGCGACGGCCGCATAACGGAAGATGCCGTGAATCCCGACATAGCCTCGGCGGCCGAAACGCTCGCGTCGCTGCCCGAGGAGGATTGACGGTCGTGAGCCGCCGTGCCCGAGGCATGACGACCACATACGGAAGAAATCGCTAATTAACGAAAAATGAACTTTGCCAATCTGATACAGATAGCCCTGCGCGCGCTGTCGAACAACAAGACCCGATGTCTGCTCACCATGCTGGGAATAATCATCGGCGTGTCGTCGGTCATAACGATGATGTTTCTGGGCGAGAGCCAGAAACAGAGCATACGCGCCGAGATAGGCGGCATGGGTACCAATCTGATAATCATACGTCCCGAGTGGCGGCCGCGAGGCGGTGCCGCCGTGTCGGCGGCCGACCTGCAATGCCTTAAGGAGGCCGACTGCGAGGCCATAACCAACGAGGCGGGTTACATCTCGCGCATATCGCCCTACGTAGGCAGTTCGGGGCAGGCCATAGTCGGAGCCAACAACTCGCCGACCACCGTGAAGGGCTGCGGCGAACAGCTCGTCGAGATCGAGAACTACACCGTCGAGGAGGGCGCCATGTGGGGCCGCAACGAGGTGCGCACTGCGGCGAAGGTGTGCGTGCTGAGCGCTGGACTCTACCGCAAACTGTTCCCCGACGGCGGGAACCCCGTGGGGCAGAACGTCAGGCTGGAGACGATTCCGCTGAAGATAGTCGGCACGCTGAAAGAGAAGGGCGGCGAGGACGACAACTTCATGTACGTGCCGTACACCACCGTACAGAGACGCATGAACGGAATACGCTATCTCAACGCCATATACGCTTCGGCCGCCGCGGAGGAGGTGTCGTCGGCCGCCGTGGACGAGATAAAGGCCATATTGCGCGACAGGCACAACATCCGCAAGGGCGATGCCGACGATTTCGAGGTGATGTCGATGACCGAGATGCTCGAGTCGCTCAACGAGATACTCGGCATATTGACCATGGTGCTGTCGTGCATAGCGGGCATCTCGCTGGTGGTGGGCGGCATAGGCATCATGAACATCATGTATGTGTCGGTGACCGAGCGCACCCGCGAGATCGGTCTGCGCATGTCGATCGGAGCCAAACGGCGTCACATTATGATGCAGTTTCTCATAGAGTCGGTGATAATATCGGTCGCGGGAGGACTGATAGGCGTGGCGCTGGGCATATCGTTGGCTTCGCTGATTATAAAACTGCTCGGATGGCCGTTCATATTCGACGGCTTCGCCATAGCCGTTTCGTTCGCAGTGTGCACCGTGACAGGCGTGTTCTTCGGCTGGTATCCCGCACGCAAGGCGGGTAACCTGAATCCGATAGATGCCCTGCGTTACGAATAATGCGCGGCACGGCGGTGGGTTCGGCGGAAATTTTGCTATCTTTGTGTTCGTCCTGCGGGCACGCGCGACTCTTACGAGTCGCACTCGGAAAGCAGGGTTGTAACACAAAAAAACATAACGATCATGGAACTCAAGGAAATACTCGACACCCGCCGCAGCACGCGCAAATTCCTGCCGCACAAGGTGGAACACGACAAACTGCAAAGAATAGCGGATATGGCACTCCAAGCCCCTTCGTCGCGCAACACGCGTTCGACACGACTGCTGGTGGTGGAGAAGCCCGAACAACTGGAGCGCATCGCCTCCATGCGTGACTACGGTTCGGCGTTCGTGAAAGACGCTCCGGCCGCGATAATCGTGGCGGGCGATCGCGACGCGAGCGATCTGTGGCTCGACAACTGCGCCATTACCGCCACCACGTTGCAGCTGGCCGCGGTGGACGAGGGGTTGGCGTCGTGCTGGGTGCACGTCAACGATCGTCCGTGCCTGCGGGCGGAGCCCGACGGACGCAAGGCCGACGACTATCTGCGCGAGTTTCTTCCCATCCCCGAACGTTACGGAATACTGTGCGCCGTGGCGTTGGGTTATTCCGATTTCCACCCCGCGCCGCTGCCGCCCTACGAAGGCGAGGAGCGCGTAACGTGGTTGTAAAATCACCCCTTGTGTCACATTCCCCCGCCGCTCGAAAGCGACGGGGGAAATTCGTTGCGCGCGGACCGCGGTCTCTCGCGGCTGTCAAGAGCCGCAATCATATCATAAGTCCGAAACTTACATCGCCTTGTTGAAGCCTTCGCATTTTACTGTCCACGAGCCGTCGCGGGGAAAGCCCGGAGCCTCGGCTGCCGGACCGCCGTCCCATCCTCCGGCCATCATTGCCACAGCCGCGAGCAGTCCGCCGTTGCCCGGGAAATAAGGGAACGGGGCTCTGCCTCCTCCGACAAGGCCATGCTCATCGAAGGCGAAGGCGGGATAATTCAACAGATAGTCGACAGCCTTGTCGGGATGCGACAGACGGGCCGCACACATGGCCAGCATCGGGAAATCCCATCCCCACGTGTCGTGCAGTTTCCATGTGTCATGCACCTTGGCCAACGTTCTGTCCATGGTGGGGATGTCGACCCCGTCCCCGGGCAGCATGCCGTAGGCCCCGATCAGCGCGGGGTGCTCGAAAGCGTATTCGGTCCACATGTTCCGAATGCCCTCGTGGGTTATGTATACGTCCTCCTCGACGGGGAGCGGCGAGAGCCCCTCCTCGACCCGTTTCCACTCCTCGTTTATCGGGAGCGAAAGGCGTTTGCGCCATTCGTTGGCGACCCGCAGTCCGAATTTCCAGTAACTCAGCTCGAAGGTGGGATTCACGGTCTTCATCGGATCCGTGTTTTCGGAAACGATATAGACGGGAGGTCCCAACACATATCGGCCCTCGTCCTTCTCGTAAAAGGCGTAATCCGCCATGAAGTCCGCAGTGCCGAAGACGATCGCCGCCCACTTTTTCAGGGTCTTGCGGGTAGGGTGCAGCCTGTAATCCAACTCTGCGAAATAGATCGGATGGGGCTGCTGCCATATTAGCATAGCATGGATCGGATGCGGCCATTCGCGGTCGAAATCCGCCGTGCATTTAGGCCATCGGGCACCTCTGTAACCCTGCCTTCGACTCCTTTCGATCGACGAGGGCAGAAAATCTTCATATACGGACAGCGATTTATCCAACAACTCCCAACGGTTCCACAACGCGTAGTGTACGCCGTGCCACCAGATCATTTCGAAATGGAAACGGCCGTGCCAGCCGTTATTGACCAGTCCGCTCTCCTGCGGCGGCAGCGATCCCGCTTCGTTGATCTTCATCACGTACTGCGACAGTACGACCCTCCTCTCCAGCTCTTTCCAGCGAGCGTCTTTGCTGGCCGAGAGGTCGATTGCGGCTCCCGACTCCCAGAATGATCTCCAGCCTTCCGCACTCTTTTCGAATACGACTTCCGAAGCAGGAGCCTCCTTCGTTTTTTCGCGGGTGTAAAGGCACGAAAATTCCATGCGGTCTGTGTCGTAGGGACAGAGTATGAAACGGTGGGACGCATCGGCCGACTCCTGCCCGAAGCGCGCCGAAGATGTCCACCTCAGAGCAGTGTAGTAGTGCATGCCGTCCATACTGCGGGCTATCCGTGCACGACCTTCCTTCTGCTTTCGGATGACGGAACGGTGGGCGTCGGGACGATCCAACGTACCTGCATAGGTCTGGAACTGATCCTTGGCGGGATAAGGGAAGTCCAGAAATACCGATAACCGTCCCTCGCGGATCAGGCGACTCTCCACCCAAACGGCTATCGCATCCGATTCGGGATCACATGCGGTCCTTACCGAGACGGGGATGCCTTCCAGCACGAAACTGCTGTGGATGATGCCTGTCCAGAGGTCCACCTCCTGCCGTGTCTGCGACAGATCGGCTTCGGTCGCCGCCGTGCCGTCGGATTTGGTCAGGCGAAAACCTATGCGCCCCAGATTGAAGCGGTGAGGATTTCCCGCCAGCCATGCCGTAAGCTCGGGCTGCTCGGGATTGGGCAGATCGTAGGGAACCTCCTTTCCGTGAGTGTCCAGCGTAAGTCTCTCGAACTCCCCCTCCCTGAGGTTTGCGGGCAGCGGAAAACTATGCCAGCTCCATTGCGACATGGTGTTGAACGGGACGAAGGTTTGCAGGCCCGTGATATCCACCGAAAAGGCGAACTCCCCGTTGCCGACCTGGGCGGGGCTTCGGGGATCGGTCTTTGTCGTCACGATGCGATGCCTGTCGACGACGGCTTTGCGGTCGATCTTGGTTTGGCCGCTTATATCCGCGCCTGCGAATAAAACGGCAATAAGAATGCCGATCGATTTTTTCATTGCGGGTTTGGGTTATCGTTATGCGATTGTATGGTTATCGGTTCAGCAGATATGCCGCCAGTTTGCGGACGGCACGGCCGCGATGCGAGACGGCGTTCTTCTCGTCGTCGCTCATCTCGGCGAACGAACGGTCGAAACCTTCGGGTATGAAGATCGGGTCGTAGCCGAAACCGCCCGAACCACGCTCCTCGCGCGATATGGCGCCCCTGACCACTCCGTCGAAAAGAATCTCCCGACCGTCGACTATGAGAGCTATCGCCGTGCGGAACTGCGCCGAACGGTCGTCGACGGAGGCCATGCGCTCCAGCAACAGCCGTTTGTTGGCCTTGTCGTCGTGGCCGTCGGTGGCGTAGCGCGCCGAGCGCACTCCGGGCTCGCCGCCGAGAGCGTCGACCTCGAGTCCCGTGTCGTCGGCGAAACAGTCGAGTCCCGTACGAGAACTTATGTAGCGGGCTTTGGCAAGGGCGTTGCCCTCCAAAGTGGCTTCGTTCTCGGGGATATCCTCAGTGATGCCGCAGTCGCGCGGGGTGAGGAGCGTGAACGAGTCGCCCAGTTCGCGAGCCACCTCGCGGAGTTTATGGGCGTTATTGGTTGCGAATACTATTTTCATCGTATAATCAATTGTAACGTAATATCAATGGTATGCTGTTCGCCGACGGCGGCAGGAGTGCTTCAGCAGTCCGCCGCGTGGGGAAGGGCGTCGGCGAACAGCCGACCTCGCGATGCGAGGTCGTTTCCTATTTCCCGCTTTTTGCCGCCAAGCGGTCCACGATGACAGCCAGCGCGCCGTCGCCCGTGACATTGCAGGCGGTGCCGAAACTGTCCATGGCAATGTAGAGCGAGATCATCAGCGCCTGATCGGCCGGCGAGAAGCCCAGCATCGAGGCCAGTACGCCGAGAGCGGCCATGATGGCTCCGCCCGGAACCCCGGGAGCCGCCACCATGGTTATGCCCAGCATGAACACGAATCCCGCGAAGAGCGCGAAATCGTAATTCATACCCTGCATTATCATGAGCGCAAGGGCGCAGGCCACGATCTTGAGCATGCTGCCCGAGAGGTGGATGGTGGCGCACAAAGGTATGACGAATCCCGCAGTCTGTTCGCTCACGCCGAGCGATCGCGCGCGGGCCAGCGTGACGGGAATGGCGGCAGCCGACGACTGCGTGCCCAACGCTGTGAAGTAGGCGGGCATCATGTCGGCGAGCATCCGCAGCGGATTGCGCCGCGCGACGGCTCCCGCGATGCCGTAGAGCATGACGAGCCATGCGATGTGGAGCACGAAGATCACGCCTATTATCTTGGCGAAGACGCCCAGCACGCGGAACACCTCGCCCGAGGCGGTCATGTTGGCGAATATGCCGAAGATGTAGAGAGGCAGCAGAGGCAGTATGACCGTTTCGATGGCCATACTCGTAATGTCGCGGAACTCCGCCGCGCCGCGTCGCAGCACGTCGCCGCGCAGGTGGGCTATTCCGAGTCCGAGCATGAAAGCCAAAGCGAGAGCTGTCATGACACTCATGACGGGAGGTATCTCCATCGAGAAAAAGGGTGCTATGTCGGCGGCAGCGGCGGCTGTGTCGACCTCTATGTGCGAGGTTATGAGCGACGGGAACGCAGCGGCGCCCGCCAGATACGACGCGAAGCCCGCGGCGACCGTGGCGGCGTAGGCCAGGGCGGCGGTGAGGGCCAGCATGCGCCCTGCGCCGCGTCCGAGGTCGGCTATGGCAGGCGTCACGAGACCCGCTATGATGAGCGGGATGGCGAAGCCGAGCAGCTGCCCGAACACCCCGTTGAACGTGACGAATATGCGCACGCACCACTCGGGCAGCAGATTGCCGCAGAGTACTCCGAGCGCTATGGCCGCCAGTACTCGCGGCAGAAGTCCGAAGCGTAATCTTTTCATGTCGGATAACTTGGATTTAACGGAACGAATATCCCACTCCCACGCATGCCATGCCGCGCAGTCCCGCGCCGAACTCGGCGAACCCGTGCAGCCGTCGTCCTACGCTTATGCCCGCCAGGGTGAGGGTTACGACGGGATACGACTGATGAAAGCGCTTCACTTCGTCGGAATCGATGCGGGTGAAGTCGCAGGCATAACCAGCCTGAAGCTCGGAGTAGCACTTCACCAGCGGTCGGTCGATCCAGTTCAGGCGCAACGCGGGCACTATGCCCAGCGTCGACGTGCGGCAGGTAAAAATCCGCTCGCCGTTCTTCGAGGCGCTGTCCTTCATCGTCGATACGCTCACCGAGAGTCCCACCGACCAGCGACGCGAGAGGCGGTACATGTAGCCCACGGCCAGTCCGTACGTACGTCTGTCGTCGCCGTAACGATAGGTATCGCCGTCGATGCCGAACTCGATTCCGTTGCTTCCGAAAATATAGGGCGAGAGTCCGTACGACGCCGTAACCTCGTGGCGGCAGGTGAAAGTACGCCATACGGCGTGGAACATCTTGCGTGCGGCGCGTCTCACCTCGCGCGGACCCGATCGGGCAGCTTTGCGTACGGCGAGGGCCGCCATTACGGTTTCGGAACACTCCTTATAGGTCAGATTGCGGCGTACTTCGGAGTGCATGGCAGTCGGTGAGGCCTCGGCGGCCTCTACGGGCAGGTTGCACAGTTCGGTATCGCCGGGACCGTCGACCGATATGCGATCCTGAGCGGCGGCAGTCGTGGCCGCGAATGCGGCGGCGACGAGCAGGGTGAAAATCTTCTTCATTCTATTATTGCAGGTTGTTTCTCAGCATCGGTGGGCGGGGCGGCGCTATTGTTTTATGACCTCCAGCTGTTCGAGACGCGCATCGGCGGCAGCCTTGTCGATGATGGCCTTAACCAAAGTGTCCATCTCCGATCCCGCAGAGTAATCGGCGGGGCAGACATAGTTCACGCGGTTGTCGCGTATGAGCGCGTTCATCTCGCGGCGCTTGCTCCGATCGTCGGGGTTGTAGACGGCGATGGAGTGGCCGCCGTAGTTCTTCACCAGTTTCATGCAGGGGATGTCGGTGGTGCCGTCGCCGACGTAAATCATACGTTTGAACGGCACGGGACGGTGGTTCTCCTCCATGTATTGGTTGACCATGCGGGTGTCGTAGACCGACTCCACGCCTTTGTTAATCTTGAATATGAACTGCGTCTTGTTCGTGTAGTTGACCGCCACGGCGGGCCAGTAGGCTATGTCGTCGACGTTGTAGAGGAACGAGCAGGCGTAGATATGTTTAAATTCGCGGGCGATGGAGGTGCCTTCGATGATCTCCTTAAGCCCCGACGAATTGACGTAATGCAACAACCGCAGACCGCGTTCGGCGGCGTAGGCGTTCATGCGGGGGAACCAGCCCTCGACGCCGCGGTAGTAGGCGATGTTGCGGCCCGACTCCTGAAACGCCTCGCGGCGCAACGACAGTCCCTTGCTCTGCGCCTCCTGAATCATGCGTGCCATGTAGGTAAGCACGGGGTCGGCATCCTGCGCTTCGGCCAGGGCGTTGGCCTCGGACCAAAACTCCTTGTTGCTTTTGCCAACGGCGGGAATGAAATCGTATTCCTGCATGTTGCCCGGCGCCAGAGTGCCGTCGAAATCGTAGATCAGCGCTACGGTGAGTTCCTGCTCCATGATGATGTTTCGTTATGTCCGCACGGCTTTCGTCTGCGGGACGGGTTGATTTGCAAATGTAATAATTTATAACGGAATAACAGGCATTCGGGCGACGGAATGTTAGCAGCCGAGAGTGGCACGCACGTGGCGCGAGATGATCGGTACGAGACACGATGCTTCGACGGAGTCGTGCATACGCAAGCGATTCAGGACATTAACCGTTCGCGGGCAGGCGTCGGCCCATACAATTTTATTAAATTATTGAATTTTTATTATCAAAACTCTTGACAAACGGTTTTTCGCATATTATATTTGCACTGTCAAACGACACGCCGTAAAGGCTGAAGTCCTTATTCGACCCGAAAACATCATATCAATTTTTTAACTTCATGAACCCTGCCGAGAGAGAGGGCGGCACATCGTGCGCCCATGGGTTGCCACCGAAAATAGTGAATGCTCGTCCGCGACAACGCCCGCATAGTTTGCGGTCTGCCTGCGGCGGAGGATTGCAGCCGACATTCCGCATAAAAAAAATTATCGACACCGATGCGGCGCTTAGCCCGAGTTATCGACAATGCCGCATCGACGCCTTAATATACGGATAAACATATCGTTGCGCCGCACAAGGCGTATGGTTGTCGACATCGTATAGAAATTTGTCAACAGAATTATAAACAAAAAAAACTCCAGCCATGAACCGAATCTACCTGCTCGATGCCGTAGAGAGCATCGCCGTCGAAAACGGATACGAGTTTCATTCGGCCGACGACCGTTACATGTCGCAACACGTCGCCGCCTATCCCGCCATGTGGCTCTCGCCGCCGCAATTCTCGTCGATGGAGGGGCGCAGCCACGGCAAGATAACCTATTCGGTAACTTTGCATGCACTCGATGCGGGGGCGAAACTCTCGCCTGCAGAGCGCAACGGAGCCAGGGCGAAGCTCGAACACGATCTGGTGGAGCTGTTCACCGCGCTGTCGAAAAAGAGCCTGGTGCTGGCGGTGGAGAATCTTGCCATACGCGCCGCCGACAGCACTCTGACGACCCACGGTGAGGTGTCGGCAACGGCAACGGCCGATGTGGTGACATTTTTCTGAGAGCGATTCGCACATCGCGATGTCACGGCGTGATACCGTTGCAAAACCAAATCCCGCGGTCGGACCACCTGCGGCTTGCGGAGAACGCGCCGAGCCGACCGCCTGCCGATCCCGACAATTTACAAAAAACACCATCCCATGAAATTCACATCAGTTCCCGCAGGGTTCGTTTCGTTCCGCGAACCGCTGCCATACGTTTTCGACGCCGAGGGCGCACCGCGCGACATTACGTTTACGATAGTCGACACCGAAAGCGGCGCGACGATAGGTTCGAAAAAGCTCTACGCCGCCACCGCAGGCGAAATCGATATCGCACCCTATCTGCGCCGCGCCGCACGGTGCCGCATGCCCGACGAAGTGACCGAATGCGCCGTAATCGACACCGGAGGCCGCGTGAAGGTGCGCGTGGAGGCTGAGGGCGTCGCCTCGCCCGTGCGGACGTTCATTGCGGCGAAGGTCGCCGATGACAAGCTCTACGCCCTTCTCGCCACGCAGTACGCCTTCCGCACAATGGCAGCCGACGAGTTCGACATGATAGGTTACTTCGCCATGCCCGACGCCGTGGTCGAAATAGTGATCGAGGCTTTCGGCGACAACGGTTACGAGCGTATGATCCTGACTCCTCCCGCAGGGGGTCAGCGCACCTTCGCCGTCACGCCGCGCAGCTTCGCCGCGACCACGTCGGCGATGCGGGTCACGATCAGAGTAGACGACGAGGCGGCAGACGTGATTGATTACCGAATCGTCGAAAATCTCTCCGACGCATGTCGCCTGGCATGGTTCGACCGCCACGGCGCCCCCGAACTCTACACCTTTCCCGCCCGAAAGCGAACGGTCGTCGCAGCGGCGCGCGATCGCACGGAGAGCATCCGCGGACGCGAGGATCGGGTGGCGGCGCGCGATCGCAGGGTGACGCTCGTGTCGGCCTACGAACCCCGCGCGCAGGCCGAGGCCATAGCCGAAATGGTCGCTTCGCCAGAAGTGTATGAAGCACTCGGCGGCCGCACGCGCAGGGTATCGCTCGCGACCGACAACGCGGTGACGCTCTACGGCGGTGAAATGAATCTGGTCGAGGTGGAGATCGGCACCTCGGGAGAGGAGGGCGGGTTATGATTACCGTAAGAATCGACTCCGCGACGTGCGATCTGTGCCGCGAAGATGCCGAGCCGCTGATGGGAAAGATCTACGATTTCGATGCGTTGGCCGATCCCGAAAGCGCGCGAACGGGCCGCAGCATCGTCGTGCGGCTCCCCTCCACGCCCCGTAACGACGCCCTTGCGGGATATGCTTTCGATCCTTGCGGCACGGAGAGGTTCAATGCGGCGTATCACGAGGGCGTGATCGAGGCTGACGGTGCGGAACTGCTGCGCGGCGCGGTTCGTCTGATCGGGGCGAAACGGACGGGCGGCGCGGCGTATTACCTGATCGGCATCACTGGCGGCGCGGGCGAATGGGCCGAACGGGCCGCGAGGACGCAGTTGGGCGAGGCGCTGTCGGATTATTCCCTCACTCTCACGGGCGAAGCGATAGAGAAGAGCTGGAGCGACGATTCGCCCGTGAAGTTTCTGCCCGTGCATCGCGACGAATATCGGGCCGCATACAGCACGACGAGCATCTATCCGCCGCAGAGAATGATGAGTGCGGCCGATTACATGCCCTTCCTGTCGATTGCCGCCCTGACGAAGGCGATATTCGCCGATGCGGGCTACGAGCTGCGAAGCGAATTCATGTCGGGCGAGGAGTTCCGCAGCCTCTTCATGAGCGGACGCCGACCTGCCGTGTCGACCGCGCGGCTGCAATCGTCGATGGGCTTTCTGGCGGGCCGCACGGGCGAGGCGACGGCCGAAGCCGACTCGCTGGGGCGGGTCTACGTGTCGCCGCTGGTGTTGACCCATTCGCTGGGCAACTTCGTCGATACGACCGACGGCGAGGAGCTTTACAACCGCAACGGGGTGCTGACCGTCGATGCCGACGGCGTGCGGTTCACGCCCCTGTCCACGGTGACCGCGGGATTCGAATTCAGGCTTAAATACGTCACCGACTACCGTATTCTCTCGCGTGAGCGTCTGGAGGGATTCGATTCGGTATATGTCGACACGGGATGCGACATCCGTTTCCGCATACCCAACCCCTTCGGCGACCGCCGCACCGCGCCCGTGACGGGCAACGAGTACATGTGCATCGTATTCGACCACGAGGATAACGCGGCATATCGTCTGATGCGCGGCGACGACGGCGTCGCCGCGTGGGCAGGACGCACGACGAAGGTTGTAGTCCCCGCGGCGGGCGGCGGGGCGCAATGCGCACTGCATATCCGCAACGCCGACGGTTCGTATTCACCGTTCGCGGGCGACTGGGCCATGTACGACGGCTATGTGGCCGAAACGGGGCGTACCGAAGTGGACGTCACGGTCCGATCGCCGTCGGAGAAAATCACGCCGTCGTCGCCCAAACGCTTCACGAGGATGTATCTGCACGGGGCGCGTGAAGGGCAGAGCGTTACGCTGTCGAAAGAGTGTCGGCTCGGTCCCGTATTCTCGTCCGCGCCCGCCGAAGGCGCAGCGATAGGCGCGGCCGACATAGCCGACCATGCCGCCTCGCAGGCCGATCTGCTCGGAGCGTTGCAGCACATGTTCAACCTGCGGTTCTATACCGACGCGGTGCGGAAACGGGTCTACGCCGAACCGTACGACGGCTTTTTCCGCGACGACGTGCACGACTGGAGCGATCGCGCGGACTTCGCGTGCGACATCGAGATCAGCGATCTGGCTGCCGAAGTGCACGAGCTGCGGACGCTTGCCTATCGGTCGGACGGAGGAGGCGCAGTGACCCGATTCGAAGCCGAGAGCGGCGAACGTCTCGGAGAGTGGAGCCATGTCACCCCGTCGCGCATAGCTTTGCAGGGCGAGCGGCGTTTGGCGAACGGACTGTTCTGCGCCACGCTCGACGCTTCGGGCATATACGCCTCGGCGCCGTCGGCCGAGGTCGTACAGACGGGCGACCGCGACGGCGAAGACGAGACCGATGCTGCCGTACGCGTGGTTCGCTACGAAGGTTTGCGCGCTCTGCCCGCGGGCGAACGCTGGGGGTATCCCTCCTACGGCACCGACTACCCTTCGGCGGCGTTCCATCGTGCGGGAGCATTCACCCTCTGTTTCGAGGATCGCGACGGCGCGGCGGGGCTGCATCGTCGTTACGACGCGCAGTGGCGCACGGAGGGGTTTCGTCAGGCGGTAAGCCTCACGATAGCTTTGGACCCCGACGAGCTGGTCGCCCTGCTCGACTACGAGAGCGACGGACCGAACATAAGGTCGTTGTTCCGACTCTGCGTCGACGGGCAAACGGCTCTCTACCGTCTTCGCTCCGTGGATGAGTACGACACCGCGCGCCACGCGGCGCGCTGCGTGTTCTTCCGCATAGAGCGCGACTGACAAAGGCCGCGGTCTAAAGGCAATCGTCCGAACGACAGCCGAAAAAAAATCTCAACAGACAAAAAACTTAAACCCTACTTATGCAAACCAAAATCACGATCAGAAACGAGGCGCAGACCTGCTACATCGACATCGAGGGCACCATAGGCGTTCCCGAACAGAGTCAGTTCGACAACGCGGACTCGCGCGTAGCCACCTACGAGACATTCCGCCGCGAGGTGGCGCGCATAGCCGAAGTAGCCGCCGCGTCGGTGGTGGTGAACATACGTTCGACGGGCGGCGACGTGAACGACGCTCTGTTAATCTACGAGGCGTTGCAGTCGCTCGGCGCACGCATCACCACCCGATGCTACGGCTATACGGCCTCGGCCGCCACAATCATAGCGCAGGCCGCCGACCGGGGTTGTCGCGAGATATCGGCCAATGCGCTATATCTCATTCACAACTCAACATGCGCCATCGAGGGCAATGCCGCCGCCTTGCAGGGTCGCGCCGAACTGCTGCGCAAGACCGATGCCCGTCTGGCGCGCCTCTATGCCGACCGTTCGGGCCGCGACGAGCAGACTTTCGTCGATCTCATGGCCGAGAACGACGGCGCGGGCCGCTGGCTCACGGCCGAAGAGACTGTCGAAGCGGGACTGGCCGACCGCATGATCGACGCACTGCTGACGGGCGTATCGGTGCCCGATCCCGATGACGCGGACACGGATATGCCCGCTCCCGATTCGTCGAGCGGGGCGGAAAACGACGGCATGCCGTCGGCGCGAGCCGAAACGGCAGGCAGCGGGACGAAAACCGTGGGAGTGGTCGATTCGGTGGCGGGAACCATAGCTCGCTTCCTGCTTCGACGCTTTGCCTATCGCTGGGAACAGCTCATGGAGCGCATGCGCGAGAAGCGAGAAGCGAAGCAGGCACAAAAGAGTGCCGCCCGACCGCAGCCGTCGCAAAAGAGCGATCGGACCGACGATACCTCCGCCGCGGGTAACGGCATCGCCGTACAGGGTGTCGCGGCGGCTGCGCCGATGGCTTTCGAGGAGGGGCAGAAACGCTACGGCCGAACCGCCGTGGAGGCCGTGGAGGATCCTTCGATGAACGCGCCCCGCTCGCAGGCGAATGAACTTGCGTATGCCGACGACGCCAAGGCGTTCGCATCGCGGGTGTGACGTTCGGTCCAAATACATCTCTTTACTACGATGTTTTATGCTGTTCGTCGACTGCAGCAGGAATACTTCAGTAGTCCGTCGCATGGGGCCGCGGCCTGCGGAGCCGCGACGTGTGCATTCGCGAACGACAGCGGGCCTCCGCCGACGGCATACCCCGAAAGCAAACGGCACCCTTAACCAGATTCATTTACAAACCCATTAAACTTCAATCACATGTCAAACATCATCGTAAATCCCAAGAACTACACCGGCCGCGAGCTGGAGACCATCTTTTTCCGCCCGCTGCTCTCGGGCCCCACGGCCGAGGCGCTCGGCATCCGCATACTCTACAACATGCCCATGCCCACCGTGGTGCAACTGTGGGACCATTCGACCAACGTCCTCGCTCCGTTCGACCGCAACTCGGCGTGGAGCGGCGGCAAAAAGAGCATTCACTATCAGAAGACAATTCCCATGGCCCGCGTCAAGGCCGAGAATGCCTTTTCGGCGAGCGACTACTTTTCGACCATCTTCGAACTCATCACCAACCGAAACGACGTGAACATGGAGGATCTGACGGGTACCGAGCTGGAGGCTGCCGAGACCGAACTGTTCCGCCGCGCCATAGCCGAGAGCATTCGCATGAATCTCTGGCTGGGCGACAAGGGCAACCAATACCAGACGGGCTACAACGCTTTCGACGGCCTGCTGAAGATCGTCACCGAGCGCGTGAAGTCGGGCGAGCTGAACTACTGCAAGGACAATCTCGACGCCCAGTTGGGCGATTACACCATTCGCCAGCTGTTCGATATGACCATCCGCAACGCCAGCCCTCGCCTCAAGGGGTTGTATCAGGAGGGACAGACGGCGTTCTTCGTGTCGCCCAACATCTATTCGCTCTACGAAGCGTTTCTCGACGACAACTTCGGTGCGGCGACCTACGCCGACACGCAGGCGGGACGTCGCGTACTCTCCTACCACGGATTCCCCGTCGTGGAGGTCAACCTCGAACCCACGATCAGCAACACTTCGCTGTCGTCAGACTTCTGCATCTTCACCGACCGACGCAATCTGGTGATGGCCGTCAATACGGCCGACAGTCCCGGTTCGGAGGTGCGCATGTGGTACAATCCCGACGAGATGGAGAACCGTCAGCGAGCCGTGTTCGCCATCGGATGCGAAATTCTCGACGACGATCTGGTCTATGCCTACGTAAACGCCTGATAACGCATGGCTCTACCCGATTTCTACAAACCTGCGGGCGGGGTGGTCGCGGCGGAACTGTTTCCCGTCCGCGGCCTCGCCTCGCCGAAGGATATGATCGAGGGACGCGGCGCGGCCGTGTCGCTCATGGACGACGGATCGTCGTACGAAGAGGAGTTTTCCGCCCGCGACGGCCAAGTGAGCGTGCGCCACACGCTCGTCCTCTGCTCCGACCGAAAGCTGGCCGCCGAGTGGTTCGACAGCAGTTTTCTCCGCATCTGTGCTGCCGAGGGCGTGGCGGCCGTAGTGAGGATGGCCTCGGGCGAGAGGATCGTGGCGGGATGGTGCCCGCGTTTCGGATTCGAGCAGGCATTGCGGTTGCAATCGTTGCTGTTTCTCTCGGGCGAGCGTCCCGCCGATTCGCCGCGGGTAAAACTCACCCTTGCGTGCCGCGACACGGGTTCGGCGTTCGACGCGTATCGGCAGGAGGTGCTGAAAACCGCTCGGGACACCGAGGACAGCATCGAACAGCCGTGCGGAGATCATTCGTAACAAATCAAACAACTTGAATAATGGAACAAAACAGAACCAAAAGCGCAGCGGTGGCGGTGGGCAACAGAAGTCCCGAACCGCTTTTCGCCATCTCGGGACGCACGGTGCACAGCGACAAATTCTGGCGCTGGGGCGACGACAACATGCTGCCCTACGCACTTTCGCTCATGTCGCGACGTTCGACCACGCACCGCCGCATAATAAACGACAAGGCCGACTACATAGCGGGCAAAGGATTCTCGTTCGACGAGCGCCTGCCCCTGCTCGGGCGCCTGGCCGAACGCGTGAACGGCGACGGCGAGTCGCTGCGCACCGTCCTGAGCCGTTTGGCTTTCGACAAGTCGCTGATGGGTAATGCGTTTCTCGAAATAGTGACCGACGAGAAGCGGTCGTTTCTGTCGTTATACCATCAGGACGCCTCGCGATGCCGCATAGCGCGCGACGGCCGCCACGTGATACTGCATCACGACTGGACAGCGTTCAAACCCGACGAAGCGCGCACGCTTCCGCTCTACCCCCTGTTCGAAGAGCAAAGCGACGGATCGATGCGCGCGATGATCCACTACAAGGAGTACGAACCCATGTTCACCCACTACGGAGTGCCGAAGTACATCGCGGGCATGGGCGTGTCGGCCATAGCCTACAAGACCGACTGCTGGAACATAGCGCGCCTCGACAACTCGTTCCAGCTTTCGGGTGTGATGATGCTCGACGCCACGGCCGACAGCGAGGCCGAGGCCGAACGCATAGTGCGCATGGCCGAGCAGCGTTTCGCAGGCAATCCCGGGCAGGTGATGTTCGTCATAAAGGAGGGCTCCGAGACCGATAATTCGCGTTTCATACCTATCGAGGCACGCAACGAGGGCGACTGGAGCGCACTGCACGAGCAGGCAACGAGCGACATAGTGATAGCCCATTCGTGGTTTCGTTCGCTAAGCGGACTCGATTACTCGTCGGGGTTCAGTTCGGAGCGCATATTGCACGAGTACGAGGTGGCTCTCAACACCGTCATTCTGGCCGAGCAGGAGGAGTTGATGGAGCCTATAAAGGCCGTCGTCCGCGAGGTGGCGGGTGTAGACGCCTCGTCGCTGGAGATCGTCAATCGTCCGCCTACACGTTCGAAACCCATATATATGAAAGTGTGGGAGGCGCGCAAGGCCGACGGGCTCGATTTCGATCCCGACGACGAACACCAGCAGCCCTATCTGTCGCAGATCACCAAGTACAACATAACACGAATAGATTAGGGGCGGCGAACTGCGCGGCTCTTTGAGTTGTAATAATACACATGAGTCCGCCAATTCTGTTTCAGTTTTTGTCGTTAAAAAAGTAAATGCGACTCTTTGAGTCGCGCGGGCCGCAGCCTCGGCGCGCGGAGGCCCGCAACGGCATTTGCATCGTTGCGTTCTCCGCAGGCCGCGACCCGAAATCCGCAAAATATGGAATGACTAAGCAAAATAAACTCCTCGTCGGACGGGCGCAATCCAAAAATCAATTCAAATAATAAAAACAAA
>CAUDHE010000010.1 GCA_958449275.1 uncultured Alistipes sp.
GACCCTATTCCTTTGAGTAATATTCTGTGCGACACAGCCGCGCGCACCGCGCTTACGGATGATCTCGCTTCACTGAAGCAGAAAGCGCTGAGGCGGCGAGAGAAGTAGTTACGTACTTTCGGGCCGCGGCCTGCGGTGGTTCGCAACATGGCGAATGCCGTTGCGGGCCTCCGCTGGGGCGAGGCTGCGGCCCGCGCGACTCTGCGAGCCGCACAGTTCGCCGCCGTCCCACGCGGCGGAGAGCAAAACGCATGTGCAAATCAGACCATATCGCAAGGGACTCCAGTCGCGGTCCTTTTCAAAAAACGACATATCGCAAAGCAGATTATCGCGCATTTTTATTATTTTTACGGCAGATATGAAACGAGCATTAGCCGAAAAACTGAGATACGAAGCCTACGTGCGACAGCGGGCCGAAGCCTCGGTGTCGTTGCCCGCACCCGTGGACGACGGCCGCAAACCTGTACGCGTGTTCGTCGAAGGCTACGAAGACGTGGCTTTCTGGCGAGGCATATTCGACCATTTCCACAACCCTTATCTGCGTTTCGAGATCTCGGTTCCCAACCGCGAGGATCTGCCCAAAGGCAAGAAGGTGCTCATGTCGATGATCCGCGACTCTAACGACGAACTGCTGTTGTGCGTCGACTCCGATTTCGACTATCTGCTGGGGGATCTCACGCCGCAGTCGGCAGCGATAAATTCGGCGCCGTTCATGTTCCACACCTACACCTACGCCACCGAAAACTATCTCTGCTACGCCCCGTCGCTGCACAACGTGTGCGTGAAAGCCACCAAGAACGACAGCCATATTTTCGACTTCGTGACCTTCATGGCCGAATATTCGCGCATCATATATCCGCTGTTTCTGTGGTATGTCTATTCGGCGGGAATGTCGAGCGAATCGGTCTTTACTCTGATAGATTTCAAAAATTCGGTACGCCTCGGGTTTCTCGAAATCGAGAACAACGGCGCGGGGACCCTCGCATGGCTCGAACGCAACGTGCGTCGCCGCCTCAGCCGCCTGGAGGACGATCATCCCGACATGAACCGAAACATGACTGCCTTCGCCGAGAAACTGCGGGCGAAAGGCGTCACGCCCGAAACGACATACCTCTACATGCACGGCCATACGCTAATGGACAACGTGGTGATGATAATGCTCAATGCCGTATGCGACAAGCTGCGTACCATGTCGATAGCCAAGATCAATTCGTCGAATAAAAAGGGGGTGCCTCTCAAAAACGAAATGAGCAACTACATCAATTCGCTGCGTTCGATCCGCGATGTGCTTCTCGACAACGAGAACTACACAGCGTGTCCGCTTTACAAGAATCTGAGCCGCGACATCGAGGATTATCTCCGCGGCGCCGTGGCCCGCATCAAGGCCGAACGGGGAGAGTGACGGCGGAAAACGAACGGACGAAGCCCGAAAAGCGCCTCGTCCGTCGAAAAGGGTATCGAACCGTTGTCAGAACTTCGCTTCGCGAAGCACCACACGCACCGACGCGGGATTCGACTGGCGGACCAGAAGATCCTGAGCCGACGCGAAACGCCGGTAAAGTTCGTCGGTATAGTTGCGGATGGTGAGCAACTCCACATCGTCGATCTTCTCCACACTGAAATTCTCCTCGTTGAGAGCCTTTATCAACTCGTCGATATGCCACGAATACTCCACGCAGAGGCTCAGATCCACGGCCGAATTGTTAATCAGATTGGTCTTTATGCGGAAGCGGTCGAGCAGAGAGAAAATCACTGCGAACTTCTCCTCCATAACGAACGAAAAGTCGCGCGAACGGATGGTAAGCAACACCTGATTGCGCTTGTAGATGAGGATGGGCAACGTAACGTGCTCCGCCTCGCCGTTGATGACGGTGCCGGGTTTCGATTTGTCGCCGAACGGACGCACATAGAGCGGTATATCCTTGTTTTGCAACGGCTTGATGGTCTTGGGATGGATAATCTGCGCACCGCTGTAAGCCAGCTCTATGGTATCGAGATAGTTGAGAGCGTCGATCTTCACCGCGTCCTTGAATATCTTGGGATCGGCGTTCAGCACGCCGTCGACATCTTTCCACACACTCATGGACTCGGCGTCGAGGATGTAAGCCGCCACGGCCGCCGAATAGTCCGAACCCTCACGGCCGAGAGTGGTGGTCGTGCCGTCGGGAGCGGCGCCTATGAAGCCCTGCCCCACGAAGACACCCACGCCCGTGTTCTCGGTGGCGGCCTTCAGGCGCGGCTCCGAAACCTTTATGTCTACATAGGCGTCCTTGTGGCGTTGGTTGGTGACGAACGTGGTGCGCATGTCGATCCAGCGGTTACCGATACCTGTGAACTCCAGATATTTCGAAATCACGGTCGTAGAAATCAACTCGCCGTAGGCCACTATGGTGTCGTACCACAGTTCGGCGTCGGCCGCACGGTATACGGTGTCGACGGCTATGTCGCGCAACTCTTCGAAGAGCTTGTCTACGTCGGCGATCTCGGTGTGCCCGCCCCACAGATCGTCGATGATCGAGGCGTGGTACTCCTTTATGCGTTTTATTTCGTCGTCGGCCTCCTGCTTTCGGCCGTTCTGCATGTGGGTGAAGACGCTCTCCAAAGCATTGGTGGTCTTGCCCATGGCCGATACGATAATGAACAGATTCTCCTCTCCGTCGACGATATGTCGCAGATTCCTTACGCCGTCGGCGCTTTTCACCGAGGCTCCTCCGAATTTGTATACCTTCATAATTCTGTAAATGGTTCGGCTGCGTCGGAGATGACTTGGGTCGCGGCACTCCGAACAACGCTGCCAAAAGTAAATTCCGAATATTCCTTATTCGGATGCAAAGGTATTAATTTTGTATTCGCCGACCTCGGATTATCATGATTTTATCTATCTTTACCGCACAAAACAAGAATAAATATGTATAACGATCTCAAAGAAATAGTGGAACGGGCGTGGAACGACCGTTCGATGCTGGCCGACGACGCAGTGAAGACTGCCATACGCGAGGTGGCGGAGGCCGTGGACAAAGGTGCGCTGCGCACCGCGGAACCCGTCGACCTCGAAAAGAGCGAATGGCAGGTGAACGAATGGGTGAAGAAGGCCATAATCATGTATTTCCCCATTCAGGAGATGCGCGTGATGCGCGGCGGCGAACTGGAGTGGTACGACAAGATGGAACTCAAGCACGACTACGAGAAGCTGGGCGTGCGCGCCGTGCCTCATGCGGTGGCACGCTACGGAGCCTACATCGCGGCGGGAGCGATTCTGATGCCGTCGTACGTCAACATAGGCGCATACGTCGATACGGGCACGATGGTCGACACATGGGCCACCGTGGGATCGTGCGCGCAGATAGGCAAGCACGTGCATCTGAGCGGCGGCGTGGGCATCGGCGGAGTGCTGGAGCCCGTGCAGGCAGCCCCCGTAATCATCGAGGACAACTGCTTCATAGGTTCTCGTTCGATCGTGGTAGAGGGTGCGCATGTGTGCCGCGAGGCGGTGCTCGGCTCGAATACCGTGATTACGGGATCGACGCACATAATAGATGTCACGGGCGCGGAACCCGTGGAGTATCGCGGTTACGTCCCGCCGCGTTCGGTGGTGATCCCGGGCAGCTATACCAAGAAGTTCCCCGCAGGCGAATACGGAGTGTCGTGCGCGCTCATCATAGGACGCCGCAAGGAATCGACCGACAAGAAGACATCGCTTAACGACGCCCTGCGCGATTTCGGAGTGTCGGTATAAATCGTTGAATGCCATGCAAAAACCCGAAAACCGTCCGTGGCGGGTGCTGTCGAGCGAATACGTCGCCCGAAGGCCGTGGTTCACGGTGCGGCGCGAGAGCGTGGAACTGCCCACGGGAGCGGTGGTTCCCGAATGGTACGTATTCGAATTCCCCGACTGGGTGAATGTCATAGCCCGTACCGTAGCGGGAGAATTCGTAATGATAAGCCAGTACCGCCACGCCTTGGGCCAAACGCGCTACGAACTGGTGGCAGGCACTTGCGAGGCGGGCGAAACGGCCGAACAGAGCGCGCGTCGCGAATTACTGGAGGAGACGGGTTATGCGGGCGGCGTGTGGCGTCGTTACATGGTCACCTCGCCCAACCCCACCAACCATACCAATCGCGTATATACTTTTCTGGCCGAGGGCGTCGAACGTGTGGACGAACAGCACACCGAGGCGGGCGAGGATATAAAAGTCCATCTCATGAGCACCGACGAAGTGCGCGAGCTGCTCGACGGCGACGAGATAATGCAATGCCTGCACGCCGCGCCGCTGTGGCGCTACATGGCCGAGAATCATCTTTAACCGATCGTGGAATGATATACCGTTTCGAAGAACTTACATCCTCCAACGACGAAGCCGCCGAGGCGCGTTACCGCGAGGGCGATACCGTGTGGGTCGAACGTCAGACAGCGGGTCGTGGGCAACGCGGGCACCGCTGGGAGAGCGCGGAGGGCGAGAACCTCACCTTCTCGACCGTCTTCGAACCCACGTTCCTCGCTCCCGAGAGACAGTTCCTGCTGTCGGAGGCAGCGGCACTGGGCCTCTGCGACACACTGGCACGCCACGGCATCGAGGCGCGAATAAAATGGACCAACGACATATACGTCGGCGACCGCAAGATCACGGGAATGCTCATCGAAAACAAATTGCAGGGCGGCGGCATCGTGCGCTCGGTGGCGGGCATCGGCCTTAACGTCAATCAGACCGTGTTCGACCCCGCGCTGCCCAATCCCGTTTCGATGGCTGCGGCGACGGGACGCAGGTTCGACCGCCGCAAGGTGCTGGACGAACTGCTCGCGGATCTGACCGCACGCTACGCCATGCTCCGCGACGGCGGAGCGGAGACCCTGCAACGCGATTACCGACGCCTGCTCTACCGACGCGACGAGGAGCATTGGTACGCCCTGCCCGACGGCAGCCGTTTCCGCGGCACGATCCGCGGAGCGGAACCCTCGGGCGCACTGATAGTCGAGGGCGCGGACGGCGCGACGAGGAGCTATCTTTTCAAGGAGATAGAGTTCGTATTGAACGGATAGACATCCTTGCCGAGCATAAAAAATCGGAGAAATCATTGTCGTTAATAAAATAACACTTATCTTTGTATTGATTAATCGCCCGCGAAAACGGCTGCCGCCGCGAACGGCGCGCCGCAAATGCTCGGGGCGGATGCGAACGGAATGAAATTAACACAATAAAACGTAACATATCATGAACGTACCTTCAAATTTGAAGTATTCGAGCGACCACGAATGGTGCCGCGTCGAGGGCGAATTCGCTTTTATCGGTATTACCGATTTCGCACAGAGCCAGTTGGGCGACATAGTGTTCGTCGACGTCCCCACCGTGGGTGAAACGTTGGCCGCAGGCGACGTATTCGGCTCAATCGAGGCCGTCAAGACCGTCAGCGACGCTTTCCTGCCCGTGGGCGGCGAGGTCGTGGAGTTCAACGACGCCGTGGATGCCGACCCCGCACTGGTGAACTCCGATCCCTACGGCGAGGGCTGGATGATAAAGGTGAAGATGAACAATCCCGCCGACTACGATGCGTTGCTCACACCCGAGGCTTACACCGAACTGATCGGATAGGGCGCGGCGAGAAACGACAACTGAAAACGAACCCAATTAAACAAACCGATTATACGACTTTCAATGTACCGCTTTCGGAGCGGCGACAGGCAACGGCCGTCGGATTCGACATTGCGACAAGGCGCAGCCGATATTGAAATCATATAATCGACTTAAATAAATTACGATATGTCAAAAGTAACGGTAATCGGCGCCGGAATGGTGGGCGCGACCTGCGCCAACGTGCTCGCGGCGCGCAACATAGCCGACGAAATAGTATTGATCGACATCAAGGAGGGACTCTCGGAGGGCAAGATGCTCGACATGTATCAGGCTGCGGCCACCACCGACTCGAAGAGCAAATTGGTGGGTTGCACCAACGATTATAAGAAAACCGCCAACTCGGATGTGGTAGTCGTGACCTCGGGTATCCCCCGCAAGCCGGGCATGACTCGCGAGGAGCTTATCGGCACCAACGCCAACATAGTGAAAAGCGTGGTTTCGCAGGCTTTGGCGCACTCGCCCCGCGCGATCTTCGTCATCGTGTCGAACCCCATGGATACCATGGCTTACCTCACGCTCAAATCGACGGGACTGCCCAAGAACCGCGTGATCGGCATGGGCGGCGCGCTCGATTCGTCGCGTTTCCGCTGCTACCTGGCCAAGGCGGCAGGCGCCAACATCCACGATGTGGACGGTATGGTGATCGGCGGCCACGGCGATACAACCATGCTCCCTCTCATATCGAAAGCTACCATAAAGGGCGTTCCCGCATCGCAGTTCCTCACCAAGAAGAAGCTGGCGCAGGTGGCTGCCGACACTATGGTCGGCGGAGCGACCCTCACGGGATTGCTGGGCACGTCGGCCTGGTATGCTCCGGGTGCGGCGGCAGCATCGGTCGTGGAATCGGTTTTGGGTGACCGGAAGTGCATCATACCTTGCAGCTGCTACCTCGAAGGCGAGTACGGCCAGGAGGATATCATGATAGGCGTTCCCGCCGTGATAGGCCGCAAGGGTATCGAGAAGATCGTGAAGATAGACCTCACCGCCGACGAGACCGAGAAGTTCGCGGCTTCGGCTGCCGCGGTCCGCAAGGTGAACCAAATCCTTTACGACACTAAGGCTATCTGATATCGGGCTGCCGAATGAATTTCGCCCCTGCCGAAAGTGTCTCCGGCAGGGGCGATTTTTTTAAAGGGCGCAACGCGGATCACAGCACGTTGCTGAGCATGGGGAATATCCGCAGCAGAGCCTCTATTATGTGGTTGCGGTTGGCATCCTCGCGCATGATGATGAGCACGGTGTTGTCGCCCGCGATGGTACCGAGTATGCCCGGGCAGTCGAGATTGTCGATGGGAACCGAGATGGCGCTGGCATAACCCGATTTGGTTTTGAGCACCCCCAAATTGCCCGAGAAAGTGAGCCCCGTGATGTTGTCGGATATGTTCGACGACACATTCACGTCGTGATGCGCGGTGTTGGGCAGAACGTATACGTATCCCTTGCTTTTATGGGGGATCTTCGCCACGTTCATGAATTTCAGATCGCGCGAAAGCGTGCTTTGCGTAATCTCCACGCCGCATTCGCGCAGCCGTGCGATCAGCTCGTCCTGCGAGCCGATGAGTTCGCTGCGTATGATCTTCCGAATGGTGGCGAATCGTTGCGTTTTCTGGTTCATAGTTCGAATTACCTACATATTTATGCAAAGGTAGCGCATATATTTATTGTTTCCAAAATATATTTCCTATTTTTGTAAAATGAATCGTATGAGATCAATTAGAAAAGACACATATATATGCAGACAATGAAACGCGCGGCGATAACGCTCGAAGACGGCAGCCGCTACGAGGGGCGTTCGTTCGGATTCGAGGGCGGAGCGGCAGGCGAGGTGGTTTTCTACACCGCCATGACGGGTTACGTGGAGAGCCTCACCGATCCTTCGTACAAGGGGCAGATATTGGTGCCGACCTATCCCATGATCGGCAACTACGGCGTGCCGTCGGCCGAGAAAGACGAGTGGGGCGTGGAGAAGTTCTACGAATCGGACCGCATACATTGCGCGGGACTCGCCGTGTCGTACTATTCCGACGAATACAGCCATTGGAATGGCACGAAAAGCCTCGGACAATGGCTCTCGGAGCAGCGCGTGCCTGCGGTGTGCGGCATCGACACGCGCGCCCTGACGCAGAAACTGCGCGATTGCGGATCGATGCTCGGACGCATAGAGATAGAGGGCTGCGACGAGGTGCCGTTTTACGATCCCAACACCGACAACGTGGTAGCGCAGGTATCGACGCACGAACGGATCGTCTACGGCGACGGCCCCTACCGCGTGGTGGTGGTCGACTGCGGCGTGAAGTACAACATACTCCGCTGCCTGCTGCGTCGCGGCGCGACGGTCATCCGCGTGCCGTGGGATTACGACTTCTCGCGCGAGGATTACGACGGTCTGTTCCTCTCCAACGGCCCGGGCGACCCGTCGCAGTGCGGCCTGACCGTGGCGCACATAGCCGCGGCATTGAAAGAGGATCGCCCCATAATGGGCATCTGCCTCGGAAACCAGCTGCTGGCCCGCGCGGCGGGAGCGTCGACATATAAATTGAAGTACGGACACCGCGGACACAACCAGCCCGTCATGATACCCGACACCGACCGCTGCCACATAACCTCGCAGAACCACGGATTCGCCATCGACGACCGCACGTTGCCAGAGGATTGGCAGACGCTGTTCACCAACGTAAACGACGGCACCAACGAAGGCATACGCCATCGCGTCAAACCCTTCTTCTCGACGCAATATCATCCCGAGGCATCGAGCGGCCCTGTCGACACGGAGTATCTGTTCGACGAATTCATCGAAAACATCAAGGCGTGGAAAGCCTCGAAAAAGTAACCCCGACTATGGAAAAAGAGATAAAGAAAGTGTTGCTCCTCGGATCGGGAGCGCTGAAGATAGGCGAGGCGGGCGAGTTCGATTATTCGGGTTCGCAGGCGCTCAAGGCCATGCACGAGGCGGGCAAATACACCGTGCTCATCAATCCCAATATAGCCACGGTGCAGACTTCGGAGGATGCGGCCGACAAAATATACTATCTGCCGGTGACGGAGGAGTTCGTCGAGAAAGTGATCGAGCAGGAGCGTCCCGACGGCATCTTGCTGTCGTTCGGCGGCCAGACGGCCCTCAATTGCGGCGTGGAGCTGTATCGCAAAGGCGTGCTGGAGAAGTACGGCGTGCAGGTGCTGGGCACCCCCGTGCAGGCTATAATCGACACCGAGGATCGTAAACTCTTCTCTGAGAAGCTGGCCGAAATAGGCGTGAAGACACCGCGCAGCATAGCCTGCTCGACAATGGACGAGGCGGCGGCCGCCGCCCGCGAACTGGGATTTCCGCTAATCATACGCGCCGCCTACACGCTGGGCGGTCTCGGCTCGGGCTTCTGCAAGAACGACGAGGAGTTGGAGACCATCGTGGCGAGCGCATTCTCATATTCGCCTCAGGTGTTGATCGAGAAGTCGCTCAAAGGGTGGAAAGAGGTGGAATACGAAGTGGTGCGCGACCGTTACGACAACTGCATCACCGTCTGCAACATGGAGAACTTCGATCCGCTGGGCATACACACGGGCGAGAGTCTGGTGGTAGCCCCCTCGCAGACGCTCACCAACAGCGAATACCACAAGCTGCGCGCCATAGCCATAAAGATCATACGCCACATAGGCATCGTGGGCGAGTGCAACGTGCAATATGCACTCGACCCCGAATCGGAGGATTACTGCGTCATAGAGGTCAACGCGCGTCTGTCGCGATCGAGCGCGCTGGCATCCAAGGCCACGGGTTATCCGCTGGCGTTCGTGGCGGCGAAGTTGGGTTTGGGCTACGGACTACACGAGATAAAGAACTCGGTGACGAAGGTTACCTCGGCATGTTTCGAGCCCGCGCTGGACTACGTGGTATGCAAGATCCCGCGCTGGGATCTGAACAAATTCGACGGGGTGTCGAAACTGCTCGGCTCGTCGATGAAGAGCGTGGGCGAAGTGATGAGCATAGGCCGCACATTCGAGGAGGCGATACAGAAAGGCCTGCGCATGGTAGGACAAGGCAAGCACGGCTTCGTGGGTAACAAACCCGTAAAGGTCGACATAGACGAAGAGCTGGAACACCCTACCGACAAACGCGTCTACGCCATCGCCGAAGCTTTCGAGAAGGGCTACACCATAGAGGAGATATACGAACGCACGCGCATCGACCGTTGGTTCCTGCAACGCCTCCACCGCATACATCTGTTCAAGGAGGTGTTGCGCGCACACGACGGCGACGGCTCGCAACCGCTGCCCGAGGAGGTGCTGAGCGAAGCCAAGCGGATGGGATTCTCCGATTTCCAGATAGCCGAGCTTACCATGACGCGCTCCGACTTGCCGATGTTCGACCGCATGCTGCACATACGCGACATGCGCAAAGGAATGGGTATTCTGCCATGCGTGAAGCAGATCGATACGCTGGCGGGCGAGTATCCCGCGCAGACGAACTATCTGTACCTCACGTATAACGGCGACAAGAACGATTTGGAGTACGAGCGCGACCACCGCTCGGTGATAGTGCTCGGCTCGGGAGCCTACCGCATAGGCAGCAGCGTGGAGTTCGACTGGTGCGGTGTCAACACGCTGAAGACGCTCTCGCAGGTGGGGCTGCGCTCGGTGATGATAAACTACAATCCCGAGACGGTATCGACCGACTACGACATCTGCGACCGTCTCTATTTCGACGAACTGACGTTCGAACGCGTGATGGACATCATCGAATTAGAATCGCCTTACGGCGTAGTGGTGTCGACCGGAGGACAGATCCCCAACAATCTGGCCATGCCCCTCCATCGTCAGGGTGTCAACATACTCGGCACCTCGGCCGAATCGATCGACCGCGCCGAGGACCGACAGAAATTCTCGTCGATGTGCGACGCGCTGGGCATCGACCAGCCGCGCTGGAGGGAACTTACCAGCCTCGACGACATATACGCATTCGTCGACGAGGTGGGGCTGCCCGTGCTGATCCGCCCGTCGTACGTGCTCTCGGGAGCAGCCATGCACGTGGTGTACGAACGCGAGGAGCTGGACCGCTATCTGAGTGCGGCGGCCGAAATCAGCTCCGACCACCCGGTGGTGGTGAGCGAATTCATCGAGCACGCCAAGGAGATCGAAATGGATGCCGTGGCTCAACGGGGTGAGATCAAGGTGTCGGCCATAAGCGAGCACGTGGAGTTCGCGGGAGTGCATTCGGGCGACGCCACCATAGTCTTCCCCGCGCAGAGGCTCTATCTGGAGACCATACGCCAGATACGCCGCATAGCCGCCAAGATAGCCCGCGAGCTGAACATATCGGGACCGTTCAACATACAGTTCCTCGGCAAGGACAACCATGTGAAGGTGATAGAGTGCAACCTGCGAGCGTCGCGCAGCTTCCCGTTCGTATCGAAAATCATGAAGTTCAACTTCATAACGATGGCTACGCGCGTGATGCTCGGACGCACGGTCGAATCGCATCCCAAATCGATGTTCGACATCGACTACGTGGGCGTCAAGTCGTCGCAGTTCTCGTTCGCGCGTCTGCAAAACGCCGATCCCGTGCTGAGTGTCGACATGACCTCGACGGGCGAGGTGGCCTGCATCGGCGACAGTTATTACGAGGCTCTGCTAAAGAGCCTGCTGTCGGTAGGTCAGGCCATTCCCGCCAAAAACGTGCTCATCTCGTCGGGTCCCGCCCGCTCGAAAGTGGAGTTGCTGTCGGCGACGCGCACCCTGCTGCGCCACGGATTCAAGGTTTACGCAACGGCGGGCAGCGCCGAATTTCTGGCACAGCACGGCATCACGGTCGACGTACTGGGCTGGCCTGACGAGGAAGGGGCGCCCAACGTGATAGACTACATCCGCGACAAAAAGATAGATTTGGTCATAAATATTCCGAAAAACCGCACGAGCCGCGAGTTGGACAACGGCTACAAGATACGCCGCGCAGCCGTCGATTTCAATATCCCGCTGCTGACGAACGCTCGCCTGGCATCGGCATTCATCATGGCCGTGTGTCAGGTCGGCAAGGAGGGACTCGCCATCCGCAGTTGGGGATCGTATTGACGCAAACGGAATATTTTCGCATAAATACCCGCATATTATGCAGATATGCGGGTATTTATTATTACATGTTAAATATATAGGAATAAATATTTGCATTTCGCGTATTTATATGCAATATTTGCACTCACTAAAGAATACGTATCATTTTAATTCATTTGAATAAGCAATGAAAATCGATGTGATGGTCGCTTCGAAGGAGCATCTGCGCTATGTGACGCAGATCAACGACTCGATCGACGAAGCTGCCAAAAGCCGCGGAACGGGCATCGCCCGCCGTACCGACGAATATATCGCCGACAAAATAAATTCGGGTAAAGCAATCATAGCCGTCAACCGCGAGGAGTTCGTGGGATTCTGCTACATAGAGTCGTGGGGACACGACGAGTTCGTAGCCAACTCGGGACTCATCGTGCGCCCGCAGTATCGCGGCATGGGTGTCGCGAAACGAATCAAGCAGGCGGCGTTCGAGCTGTCGCGCAAGCGTTTCCCCAATTCGAAGATCTTCGGTCTGACCACGGGAGAGGCCGTAATGCGAATAAACACTTCGCTGGGATACGAGCCCGTAACCTTCGCTAAACTCACCGACGACGAGGAGTTCTGGGCGGGATGCCGCTCGTGTGTCAACTACGACGTATTGCAGCGCACCAACATGACCAAATGTCTGTGTACCGGCATGATATACGATCCCGAAATGGTGGCGAAACGCAAGGCCGCCGAGCATGAGGCCGAACGAGCCGCCGCGAAGAAAGGTTCGTGGTGGAGTCGGATTTTCGGAAAATAAAAACTTTGCGACTCGGCAGAGTCGCGCGGGCCGCAGCCTCGTTGTCGCTCGGTCGCGTGCTTCGCAGGCTGCGTCCGAGGCGATACATGAAATAGAAACATAAAATACGAAAATATCATGAAAAAAGTTGTTTTGGCGTACAGCGGAGGTCTCGATACCTCGTTTTGCGTGAAGTACCTCAGCAAAGAGCTGGGCTACGAAGTTCATACGGCTCTGGCCGACACGGGCGGTTTCTCGGCCGAGGAGTTGGTTGCCGTGGAGAAACGCGCCTACGCATTGGGCGCCAAGTCGCACGTGAATCTCGACGTCACGGACGATTACTACTCGAAGTGCATAAAATACATGGTCTTCGGCAATGTGCTGCGTAATAAGACCTACCCTATCTCGGTAAGTTCGGAGCGCACTTTTCAGGCATTGGCCATCGTCAACTACGCCAAGAGCATCGGTGCCGACGCCATAGCGCACGGCTCGACGGGAGCGGGTAACGATCAGGTGCGTTTCGACCTCACGTTCGAGGTATTCGCGCCGCAGATGGAAATCATAACCCCCACGCGCGACATGAAACTTTCGCGCGAATATGAGATCAACTACCTCAAGGAGAACGGATTCGAAGCCGACTTCACCAAGATGCAGTACTCGATAAACAAAGGTGTGTGGGGCACGTCGGTCGGCGGCAAGGAGACCCTTTGCTCGGCGACCAACCTGCCCGACGAAGCCTATCCGTCGCAACTCGCCAAGGAGGGCACCGAGTCGCTGACCATAGAGTTCGACAAGGGCGAAGTGGTAGCCGTGAACGGCGAGGCCGTGACGGGCGTGAAAGCTATCAACAAGCTGGAGGCCATCGGCGCCGCGTGGGCAATCGGTCGCGACACCCATGTAGGCGACACCATCGTGGGCATCAAGGGCCGCGTGGGATTCGAGGCCGCCGCTCCGATGCTGATTATCAAATCTCACGAACTGCTGGAGAAACACACCCTCACCAAGTGGCAGCAGTACTGGAAAGACCAGTTGGGTACGTGGTACGGCATGTTCATGCACGAAGCCATGTATTCGGAACCCGTAATGCGCGACATCGAGAAGTTTCTCGACAGCAGCCAGCGCAACGTCACGGGTAAAGTGTTCATCACCCTGCGCCCCTATACTTTCTCGCTCGTGGGCATCGAGTCGAAACACGATCTGATGAACGCCAAGTTCGCCGAGTACGGCGAGGAGAACAAAGCATGGACGGCCGACGACGTGAAGGGATTCACCAAGATAATGTCCATGCCGCTGAAGATCTACCACGCGGTAAACGAAGAGGAGTAACCGAAAAAAGAATCGCATGATACGAATCGGAATAGCGGGAGGCGCGGGATACACGGCAGGCGAACTCATCCGCCTGCTGGTGAACCATCCTCACGCCGAATTGAAATACATACAGAGCGAATCGCAGAAGGGCAAGCCCATAGGCGCGGTACACACCGATCTGATTTGGTCGCCTCTGATCTTCGGCGACATCGATTTCGCGGATATCGACATACTCTTCATCTGCATGGGTCACGGTAATTCGGCCAAGTTCCTGGCCGAGAATCCCGTACCCGCGAATGTGAAGATCGTCGACCTGAGCAACGATTTCCGACTGAAAGCCGATGCGGGCGAATTCGTCTACGGAGCACCCGAGCTCAACCGCGAGTACATACGCAACTGCCGATGCGTGGCCAACCCGGGCTGCTTCGCCACATCGATCAATCTGGCACTGATCCCGTTGGCCGCAGCGGGCATTTTGCCCGAGGAGGTGACGGTTACGGGAATCACGGGATCGACGGGTGCGGGACAGAAACCTACGACCGACACCCACTTCAGCAACCGCAGCGCCAATCTGTCGAATTACAAGGTCTTCACCCACCAGCACTTGGGCGAGATAGGCGAGACGATAACCGCGGCGGGGGGATCGCCCGCTACCGACATAGCGTTCGTGCCCGTCAGAGGCTGCCACACTCGCGGAATAATCAGCGACGCGGTGATGCGTCTCGACGAGGATGCCGAGCGAGTGACGGAGATATTCAAAAACTTTTACGCCGACCATCCGTTCGTGTGCGTGAGCGACACGCCCGTATACATGAAGCAGGTGGTGAACACCAACTACTGCTTCCTTTCTGTGCAGAAGTCGGGCCGCAAACTGCTCGTCACCTCGGTGATAGACAACCTGCTGAAAGGCGCCTCGGGACAGGCGATACAGAACATGAACCTAATGTTCGGACTCGACGAATGCGAGGGCCTGCGACTGAAGGCGGGATGTTTTTAGAATACATATAAGATCGACATCGCTCGACGATGTCGGCAGTTCGCCGCCACCCCGCGCGGTGGACAGCAACTCGCACGAGGCTCGTGCATTCCTCCGTTGTCGGCGAACAGCGGATTTCGCAAAAACGCTAAAATTTCGAAAAAAACATGGATCTGTTTCAAGTATATTCCCTGCTCGACATGGAGCCCGTGAAGGCCTGCGGAGCCTATCTGTGGGATAAGAACGGCGAGGAGTACCTCGATTTCTACGGCGGTCACGCCGTCATCTCCATCGGCCACACCCATCCGCACTACGTGGCGAAGATCACCGAGCAACTGGGCCGTATCGGATTCTATTCCAACGCTGTGGTAAACAATCTGCAACGCGAGCTGGCCAAGAAACTCGGAGAGTTGTCGGGCTACCCCGACTACGCGCTATTTCTGTGCAACAGCGGCGCCGAGGCCAACGAGAACGCACTGAAGCTGGCGTCGTTCACCACGGGCCGAAGTCGTGTACTGGCCATGCGCGGAGCCTTTCACGGCCGTACGAGCATGGCGGTGGCCGTGACGGACAACCCCGCCATCCAGGCTCCCGTGAACCGCACCGACAAGGTGACGTTCACCGCCCTGAACGACATCGACGCCATGCGCGCCGAGCTTCGTACGGGCGAGTATGCGGCGATCATGGTCGAGGGCATACAGGGTGTGAACGGCATCCGCACAGCCTCGGACGAATTTCTGCATGCCGTACGCGAGGAGTGCGACGCTGCGGGAACGATCATGATTCTCGACGAGGTACAGTCGGGCTACGGACGCAGCGGACGTTTCTTCGCCCACCAATGGTCGGGCGTCAGGGCCGACATAATCACCCTCGCCAAGGGCATAGCCAACGGCTTCCCCGTGGGCGCCGTAATGATCTCTCCCGCTATCCCCGCCAAGAAAGGAATGTTGGGCACGACTTTCGGCGGCAGCCATCTGGCTTGCGCGGCGGCCATCGCCGTGGCCGACGTGGTGAAAGACGAGAATCTGGTGGAGAACGCCCGCGTGGCGGGCGAAAAGATCGTAGCGGCCATCGAAGGCATAAGCGGCGTGGAGGATATCCGCGGCCGCGGACTTATGATAGGCGTCGATCTGGCAGTTCCGCAGGCCGATTTCCGCAACATACTCATGCGCAAACACCATATTATGACGGGATACAGCGGCAAAAACACACTGCGCCTGCTGCCGCCGCTAATCATCGGCGACCGCGAAATCGAACGTTTCGCCGAGGCGTTCCGCGCCACCGCGACAGAGATGGGAATGTAGCAAAATTTTTCCGATGAAGATAAAAGTTATAAAGATCGGCGGCAAGCTGATCGAAAACGATGATGTGCTCGCTTCGCTGTGCGACTCCCTGACGTCGCTCGGCGAGGCGTTCGTTCTGGTACACGGCGGCGGCGTGATGGGTTCGCGCCTCGCCGAAAAACTTGGCGTGGAGGTGAGGATGCACGAGGGGCGCCGCATAACCGACGCCGCGACACTCGAAATAGCAGTCATGGCCTACGCGGGTCTGGCCAACAAACGCGTTACGGCCGCACTGCAGGCACGCGGAGTGAATGCCTGCGGACTCTCGGGCTGCGACATGGGCCTGATAGTATCGCACCGTCGCCCCGCAGGCGAGATCGACTGGGGTTTCGTGGGCGACGTCGATTCGGTGAACGTCGATGCGCTGTCGATGTTGCTCGATGCGGGCGCCATTCCCGTAATATCGCCCATCACCTGCTCGCGTTCGGGCGAACTGCTCAATACCAATGCCGACAGCGTGGCCTCGGCCGTGGCTGCGGGACTCGCCTCGAAATACGACGTGGAGCTGGTCTTCACGCTTGACAAAGCGGGCGTACTGCTCGACGTCGACGACGATTCGTCGCTCATTCCGACCATTACGCCATCGTCGTACACCGCGCTCAAGGCCGAGGACAAGATACACTCGGGGATGATCCCCAAGATCGACAACGCCTACAAGACCATCGAAGCGGGCGTATGCTCGGTGCGCATCACCTCGCCCAACGACCTCGGGGGCGGCACGCTCGTCGTAAAATAGACCGCCATGCAGACGATGAACCATGCCGATGCCGTACGACTGTTGAAACGGCTTATCGCCACCCCGTCGCCGAGTCGCGAGGAGTCGGCTGCGGCCGATCTGATCGAGACCGAATTTCGACGGATGGGATTCGCGCCGCACCGCAAAGGCAATAACGTGTGGGCCGAGGCGGCCGAGCGCGATCCGCACAAACCGACCATACTGCTCGACGCCCATATCGACACCGTAAAGCCCACCCCCGCATGGACACGCGATCCGTTCGTTCCAGCAGAGGAAGAGGGACGTCTGTACGGCCTGGGAAGCAACGACACGGGCGGCAGCGTAGTCGCGCTGATGACCGTCTTCACGCAACTCGCCGCGACCGAACAGCCCTGCAATCTGATATGCCTCGCCTCGGCCGAGGAGGAGGTGACGGGCGCGGGAGGCATTCGCGCCGTACTGGACGATCTGGGCCGCATAGACTTCGCCGTCGTGGGCGAACCTACGGGAATGCGTCCCGCAGTGGCGGAGAAGGGTTTGCTGGTACTGGACTGCACGGCGCACGGCCGCGCGGGACATGCCGCGCGCGACGAGGGCGACAATGCCATCTACAAGGCTATGACAGACATGGAATGGTTCCGCACCTACCGTTTCGACCGCATATCGCCGCTGCTCGGCCCCGTGAAGATGACGGTAACGGGCGTTCAGGCGGGTACGCAGCATAATGTAATCCCCGCCGAGTGCCGTTTTACGGTAGACGTGAGGGTCAACGAATGTTACACCAACGAGGAGATACTCGACGAAGTGCGGCGACACGTATCGTGCGACGTCGTGCCGCGCTCGACGTATCTCAACTCCTCGTCGGTGCCGACGTCGCACCCCGCCGTGCGGAGACTCGCCGCGACGGGACGCATGCCGTTCGGATCGCCCACGCTGTCGAATCAGGCCGTGATGCCTTTCGCAACGCTGAAAATAGGTCCGGGCGACAGTGCGCGTTCGCACACGGCCGACGAATATATCCTGACCGACGAAATAGCCGAGGCGATCGATATCTACCGCGCCATGCTCGACGGACTTGACTTGACAGAATAAAATCCGTATCTTCGCGGATGCTCGCAGTCGCGCGAACGCCGACCGACGAGAATGAACATTACAAACTGACTGACATGAAACTTTGGGATAAAGGTTACGACACCGACTCCTTCGTAGAGGAGTTCACCGTGGGACGCGACCGCGAAATGGATCTTTGGCTGGCCGAGGCCGACGTGCTGGGCAACATGGCTCACATGCGTATGCTCAACTCGATAGGATTGATATCCGATCGGGATCGGGCAACACTGGAAAAAGGTCTGAAAAAGATATACGCCGAGGTTCGCCGCGGCGAATTCCGCATAGAGGAGGGAGTGGAGGATGTCCACTCGCAGGTGGAATTTATGCTCACGGCCGAGTGCGGCGACGCGGGCAAGCGCATCCACACGGGACGTTCGCGCAACGATCAGGTGATGGTCGACATAAAGCTGTTCTCGCGCAGCGCGCTCATCGAGTTGCAACGCGGCGTGCGCGCGCTGTTCGACGTTCTGACAGCCAAAGCCGACGAGTACAAGGATGTGCTGATGCCGGGTTATACCCACATGCAGGTGGCGATGCCATCGTCGTTCGGCATGTGGCTGAGCGCCTACGCCGAGGCTTTGGCCGACGACATGTTGCAACTGAATGCGGCCTACAAACTGGTTAATACCAATCCGCTCGGTTCGGGCGCGGGTTACGGTTCGTCGGTTCCACTCAACCGCCGCATGACCACCGAACTGTTGGGGTTCGACGATTTGGCCTACAACTCGATGTACGCGCAGATGCAGCGGGGAAAGACCGAGCGTACCGTACTGACGGCCATAGCGGCCGTGGCCGCTACGCTGGGACGTCTGGCGCAGGATGTGTGCCTCTACTCGTGCGCCAACTTCGGATTCGTGAAGCTGCCCGATGCCTTCACCACGGGATCGAGCATCATGCCCCACAAGAAGAATCCCGACATATTCGAACTCATACGCGCCAAGTGCAACCGTTTGCAGGCTCTGCCGATGGAGGTGACGCTCATCATGACCAATCTGCCGTCGGGTTATTTCCGCGACATGCAGCTTACCAAGGAGATCTACATCCCCGCATTGAAAGAGATAGGCGACGCGCTGCGCATGGCGGGCGAGGGAATCGAGCGCATGAACATCGACCGCGACATACTGCGCGACGACAAATACAAATACCTCTTCACCGTGGAGGATGTCAACGACGCCGTGGCGCGCGGCGTTCCGTTCCGCGATGCCTATCGCGAGGTTGGCATGAAAGTGCAGAACGGCACCTACGAGCACGACGGACGCGAACTGCACCACACGCACGAGGGCAGCATCGGAAACCTATGTCTGGACGGCATACGCGCCAAGTTCGAACGTCACGCATTCGATTACGCCCCCGCACTGAAAGCCGAGGAGGAGTTGATGAAATAAAGAGTGACCGAGTTCGGATTCATAGATCATGTGGCGCATCTGTTCGCCGACGCCGACCGTCACGGATGGGAGGCCATCGGCGACGACTGCACGGTGCTGCCCCTCGGCGACGAAGCTCTGGCGCTGACGACCGACCTGCTCGCCGAAGGGGTTCATTTCCTCCGCGACGGAATCTCGGCCCGCGAGTTGGGACGCAAATCTTTGGCCGTAAATCTCAGCGACGTAGCCGCCATGGGTCTCAGACCCGAAGCGACGCTGATGTCGATAGCCCTGCCCGCCGACGTCGACGAGGAGTGGGCATACGATTTCGCAGCGGGTTACCGCGAACTGTCGGCCCGATACGGCGTCGCGTTGGCAGGCGGCGACACCACAGCATCGAAAAACGGCATAACGGTGAGCGTGACAGCCATAGGCCGCGGTCCGCTGGCGCACGTGAAACGCCGATCGGCGGCTCGCGCGGGCGATGCGATCTTCGCGGGAGGCGAACTCGGGGCTTCGGCCTCGGGATTGAAAGATATTTTGGAGGGACGTCGCGATACCCCGTTCGCCGCGGTGCACCGCAACCCCGTGCCGCAAGTATTCGAGGGCGAATGGCTGGGCAGCCGCACGGAGGTACATGCCATGATGGATCTGTCGGACGGACTGGCGTCCGACCTGCGCCACATTCTGCGCGCCTCGTCGTGCGGAGCCGAAATAACCGTGGAGAATATCCCTGCCGCATACGACGACACGGCCACGGCCGTATGCGGGGGCGAGGACTACAAATTGCTTTTCACTGTCGACGCGGCAGCGGCAGACGATCTGCAACGCGATTTCGCCGAACGCTTCGGGCAGTCCGTCTACCGCATAGGACGGATAACCGAATCGGCGGCCCCCGACATTCGCTGGATCGAGCACGGCCGCGAAATCACTCCCCGGTGGCGGGGATTCACACATTTTTGAAAAGATTCGATGTCGCTGTGCGATATCGGCAGTTCGCCGCCACCCCACCGCGGCGGACATGCTTATTACATACCTTTATTCCCCCTCGACCTTCGTCTCGGCTTCAATCTGCCGCGTCAGCTCCTCGCGCAGACGCTTGGGCGTGACCGTGTTACGCAGCGTATAAAAATAGGAACTCCGTATAAGTTCGCGAATGAGCGAATCGGGCAGATCGCCTCCGACGGCGAGCGAACTCCAGTAGCGTTTGTTGAAATGAAACGCGGGCGTGATTTCGGCATATCGGTCGCGCAGCGCCTCACCCTCGTCGGGATCGTGTTTCACCGTCACGCGGTCGAACTCCTCCATGTCGGCGCATGCGAACATGCGGCCGCCGATCTTGTATACCAGCGTAGTCTCGTCGAACGGAGTACACTCCTCGACCAAAGGCAACGAAAGAACATATTCCCTGAAGTCCAAAATATCCATGACAGACAGTTTTGGAACAAAGATAACCGTTTTGGCACATCTATTGCTCGACAGAATGGCAGAATTACCAAAATCATCGACTTTTTATGAAAAAGATTCTACTTTATCTCCCTCTGTTGGCCGTTGCGGCAGTCATGCTGGGTTGTTCGCCTCAAGCCAAATGGAATCGCGAGCAGAAGAGAGCCATGCGCGAATCGCTGCGTCAATATCGCGATATGGTCTACTTGCAGGACCTGACCGATCCCGAGTTCGTGGTATTCACTGACGATGTGGCCGTAGATCTCGAGAACAGCTATCCCGTCTACACCACCTTCATGCAAATGGACGGCGTGGACGACACGGTACGTATGTTCGTGGTGACGACCGTGGTAGAGGAGTTGAACGCCGACGCACGCAACATGCGTCATATCTACCCCTACCGCTATCTGGTAAGTCAGGGTATGCTGCCCGACGGACTCACTCACGAGCAGCAGGGCGAATTCTACAAATGTCTGGCACAGAAAGTCAACGGACATTATACTACCATGAATCAGTTCTTCAACGCCATACTCGCCGACACCACCGACAACTCGCAACTCGCGCAGTTCCAGCGCGAATGCGCCAACGATCTCTTCAACTGGGTCGTGGAGGTCGACGAAGTGGAGATCGTGGAGGAGTAATCCGACAATATGCCGAATCGACCATAATATTACCTTTTTTCCTGACCGAAAAGGATCGTCCCCGCTAACGGGAACGATCCTTTTCACCTTAAGGGCTCCATCTCGGCCGCCTATCGGTCCACACGGCCCGGGTAGGCATCCAAAGCCTTGCCCAGAATGAACAAAGCGCGCCGCAAATCATCCTTTTTAAGCACATAGGCTATTCGCACCTCGTCGCGACCTTTCGCCGGATCGGTGTAAAATCCCGACGCGGGAGCCAGCATGATCGTCTCACCCTCGTATTCGAAATCGGACAGACACCATGCGCAAAAGCGGTCGCAATCGTCTATAGGCAGACGCGCCACCGTATAGAACGCCCCCATAGGAATGGGCGAATAGACTCCGTCGATCTTGTTAAGCCCGTCTATCAGGCAGTTGCGCCGTTCTATATACTCCTCGTACGTCCGAATCATATAGGAGCGCGGGGCATCCATCGACGCCTCGGCGACGATCTGTCCCAAGAGCGGAGGACTCAGGCGGGCCTGACAGAACTTCATCACCGCATCGCGCAACTCGCGATTCTTGGTAATCAATGCTCCGATGCGTATGCCGCACTCGGAATAACGCTTCGACACGGAGTCGATCAGCACCACATTATCCTCGATCCCCTCCAGATGGCATGCCGAGATATACGGCGAACCCGTGTAGATGAACTCGCGGTAGACCTCGTCCGAAAACAGAAACAGATCGTACTTCTTCACCATGTCGCGAATACGATACATCTCCTTGCGCGTATAGAGATACCCCGTGGGATTGTTGGGGTTACATATCAATATTCCGCGCGTGCGTTCGTTTATCAACTCCTCGAACTGCTCCACCTTCGGCAGCGAAAAGCCCTCCTCGATGGATGTCGACACGGTACGGATCACGGCCCCTGCCGATATGGCGAATGCCATGTAGTTGGCATACGCAGGTTCGGGCACGATGATCTCGTCACCAGGGTTAAGGCACGACATGAAAGCGAACAAAACGGCCTCCGAACCGCCGGTCGTTATAATAATGTCGTCGGGCGAGAGTTTTATCTGATACTGGTCGTAATACCCCACCAACTTCTCGCGCAGCGAACGGTAACCGTCGCTCGGGCTGTACTCCAACACCTTACGGTCGATGGTTTTAAGCGCATCCAGTCCTACCTGCGGCGTGGGCAGATCGGGCTGACCGATGTTCAGATGGTAAATTTTAGTCCCGCGCTTCTTCGCGGCATCGGCCAGAGGCACGAGTTTGCGTATGGGCGACTCGGGCATCTCGACCGCTCTTTCGGATATGCGAGGCATAAATCTTATTTTAAGTAATTATATGCTGTCGAGCACATTGCGCACCTTAATCAGAATACCGAAACGGTGCAGGCTGTGCTTCTCCACGAAATGCTGCATCGCGGCATACGCGGTCGGACGGTACCGACGGATACGGTCCACCGTATAATAGAGTCCGCTCGTGAGAGTCAATCCCACTGCCGCAGTGACGTAGAGCTGAGTCTCGGGACACATGTCGAACACGTTGCACACATGCCATGCCACGACCACCAGACCGTTAAGTATGAGCATATTGATCGACGTAAGCACGTGACCGAATCCGAGTCCTATGAACATGTGGTGCAGATGCGTTTTGTCCGCACTGAAAGGCGAGCGACCCTTCAGCATACGCGCCGTCATCACACGCAACGTATCGAACACGGGAATGGCCAGCACAGCCAGCGTGAAGCTGACGGAACTGCCCGTAATATGGTCGCTGCCCGACTGTATGATGCGCATCACATACAGCGAACAGATGAAGCCCAGCACCAGCGATCCGCCGTCGCCGAGGAACATTTTGTTCTTGGCGCCGAACATGTTGTGCATCATGAACGGAATCAATGCGCCGAACATCGAGAAAGCCAGCACGGCATACGACGTGTCGCCCATGCGCACGAAGCAGATTCCGAACAGCAGCGAAGCGAACATGCCGTAACCCGAGCAAAGTCCGTCCACGCCGTCGATGAGATTGATGGAATTGATGATACCCACGCCCGAGACCAACGTAAGCACGACGGCCACAGATAGCGGAAGACGGTATATGTTCCACAGGCCGTGGAAATTGTCGATGTAGATGCCGCACAGAAACATCATTATGCAGACCGTGAATATCTGCAAAGCGAAGCGCGCCGTGGGCGAAACATCCATTATATCGTCGCCCACGCCCGTATAGAGCATCACCATCATGGCTATTATCAGTTCGAACTGTATCTCCATGTTCTGAACATAGTAACCCGCCACGCCGAGGCCGAACATGAGTCCGAAAAAGACGCCCACGCCACCCAGAACGGGGACGGGAACCTTGTTCAGCTTGCGGGCGTTGGGATTGTCCACTATCTGCTTCATCTTGGCGATCTTAACCAGTCGCGGATGAATCATAAACACCACTAACGATGCGATGAACACGGGCAAAGCCGCCACGAATATCAAATTTTCCATAACAGTAAGGGTTGTTTTTGCGTTATATGAAAATTATTTCTCCGTATCGACGCCCGCAACATTCGCAGCATCTGCGGCGGGCAGCTCTTTCACGAATCTCTTCCAGCGGTCGTCGCCCGAGATCTCGCCCAAAACGGGCAGGAACAACACGATACCCGCTCCCAAGATGATGCCGAGGAACGTGAAACCAGCGATTATCATCGAACGCTTCGGCTTGCTCTTCAGGTAAGGCACCGTCACGGGATTCACCACCGTGAGGATGGGAATGGTCTCCTTAACGCTTATTTTGGCCTGCTCCAACTGCGTAGCCAGTTCACCGTAGAGGTTCATGGCCAGCGAATACTCCGCGTCGAGCTTCTCCTGCTCGGTACGCGCCGAATAACGGACCGTATTCTGGTTGGCATCGCGGAATTTGGCGCGACGGGCCTGCACATCCTCGAAATTGCTCTTGGCCTCGTCGTAACGCTCCTGCACGAAATCGAGATTCGACTGCACCTTTTCGATCTTGAATTCGGTTATATAGCGCTGCAACAGCGTCAAAGCTCCCTGCGCCAATTGCGCGGCAGCCAACGGCTCAGGCATGGCGGCCGCCAACGTAAGATACCCTTTCTTGTCGTCGAGCGAAAGCGTCAGATTCCCGTGCAAAACTTTCAAACATTCGAACTCGTCCTTGCTCAGGGTCTCTATGCGCGCCGCGCCGTCGGCACTGTCGGCCAACGCCCCGTAGTCGGGTTCGGGCTCCTCGCCCCGAATGGCGTTGATTATCAGCGCAGGCAACCCGACGGTGTATTTCACCACATAGCTGCCCACCGACGGTTTGCGGAACTCCTCGGAAGTGTTGTACTCGAAAAAACTCACGGGACGATCCGCCTTCTCGTAATCGATCGGCATCATCATCAGCTCCTTGCCGAAAGTCGTACTGTTCAGTATCTTCTCGTACACATAGGGCGAAAGGGTCTTCACGTCCTGCATCTGGTTGAGATTGATTCCCGCCAGCGCGGCCAGCGAGCTCATTTTGGAAGCTCCCGACGAATTGGATGTCTGCGGCACGAAATCGCACGAGGCGACATACACTTTCGCGCTGAAGAGAGCCACCGGCAAACCTAACACGAAGAATGCGGCCGCCGTCTTGATTATCAGTCCGCGATTCAACCACAGTTTGCGCACGAGCTCCACGAGATCGATCTCCTGCTCCTCGACGGGCATATTATTGCCATTCTGTATCTGATCCATAATTCCTGCTCCTTGATGATGTGTTAAGTTACTTCGTAAGATTCAGCACCGAGATCACCACCGCGGCGGTCGACGCCGTCGACGACACCAAGCCTACCACCTCGCTCCACTTGATGGGCTCTCTGTACGATTTCGACGGGACGATGATTATACATCCAGGGCGAATCTCGGCCGAGGTGCCTGCTGCCACCATGCCGTTCATGTAGATGACGAACGCGCGGTTCTTGCGTGCGCTGTTGTCGTAACCTCCGGCAGCATTGACATAATATCTCATGCTCTTTCCCGCATGGAAGGTAACCGAGTTGGGATAGAGCACCGCGCCCATTACCCGTACCGTGCCGTTATACGTCGGCACCGATATCACGTCGCCGTCGCGCAACACTATGTCGGCATCCGATCCCGGGGCGGCCAGCGCCTTTTCGAGATCGATTCCGACCGAATACACCGAACTCAGCTCCACACCGGCCATGTTGAGCGAATCCTTGTCGCCGCGCTCGGCCTGAGCTTCGATCATATCTTTCAACGCCTTGTTCTGCACCTGCTCCTCGTCGGTCATCTTGCGCAACAGATAAGCGCCCTCGACGAATGCGCCCGGCGTCACATTGCCCGCCGACGCTATGATCTCCGAAATGCGCATATTGCGATGCGACAGCGGATAAGTGCCCTCGAAAGTCACCTCGCCGCGCACGGTGACGCTGCTCTGAGTAATGTACACGGGCGAACGGCGCACGTAAACCTGATCGAACGGCTTGAGTACGAAACCCGCACCCTCGTCGGGAGCCAGACCGTCGGCTATATCCACCGTAAAGGTCTCGAACAACATGTCGCTCACATTCGTACTGCGCGGATCCTTCACGCGGCGCGTCACGATCACGTTGGCCGTCGACGCCGATTCCAGCAGACCGCCCGCGGCGATCACCAGATCCTCGACAGTCATGTTCTCCGCATACGGATAGGTATCGGGACGACTCACCGAACCGAATATGGTCACATCGTACTCCTCCTGCATGTCCGACACAGCGGGAATCAAGAGCATGTCGTTGGGACGCAGCTCCATGTCGGCGATGCGACCCGCCATCAGGCCGCTGAGATCTATCGCCTTCACCTCCATCGTCCAGTCGGGCTTCTCGCGGTAGAGCAACGCGCGAGAGAGGAAAGCATCGTCGCGCAATCCGTCGGCACGCTCGATGAGCTGCTTCACGGTATGCACCTTGTCGTCGATGGCGTAATAACCCTCGCGGCGCACGGCGCCCTTCACCTCCACTCTGTTCTCGTAACGGTCTATCGCGCCCGCCACCGACACCACGTCGCCATCCTCGAGCACGAAGGTGTCGAAATCGCCGCTGTCTACCGTGAACGAACGATACTCGCCGCCCTGACGGCGTGTCACGCTCACCATCTTGCGGTTGGCGTCGTTGGTGAAGTCGCCCGCGAAACGCACCAGATCGCCGATCGTCTCCGCACCTTTCATCTCATAAAACATGGGACGCTTGATCTCGCCCGAGACCTCCACCAGCTTGCCGTAGGCCGCCACGGTCACCAGATCGCCGTCGCGCAGCGCGATATCCTTGTCGGTCTTACCGTTAAGAATGTAATCGTAAACATCCACCTCAGAGAAGAGCTTGCCGCCGCGATATACCTTTATGCTTCGCAGCGTACCGAGCGGCTCGACTCCGCCCGCCACGTGCAGAGCATGGAACAGCGTAGCCAACGAGGGGAGCGTATAGGTTCCCGAAGCAGCCACCTCACCCGCCACATTCACCTGTATGCTGCGTATGCTGCCGAGCGAAAGTTTCATCTTCACCGAACCGTCGTATAGGCCTTCGTAGATCGCAGCCAGCGAACCGCGCAAGCGTTGCGCGGCCTCCGCAATCGTAAGGCCCGCCAGCGTGACGAGGCCGACGTTCGACACGAAAATCTTGCCGTCGGGCGACACGGTGGCTTCGAGCGTCATCTGCGAATCGCCCCACACGTCGATTATCACTTCGTCGCCCGGCCCGAGCACATAGTTGTCGGGAGTAGCTATGCTGAGGTTGGGCTCGAACGTAAGTCGGCTGTTGGTGAACAGATCTTGTCCGAATATCCGACGCGGAGCCTTCGCGATCGTCGCGATAGAATCGCGACGATCGCGAAGGCCTGCACGCTCCGACAGCCCCGTCCGGGGATCGATCGGCATATCGGCCGTATCGTCGGCGTTAACGACGGCTCGGCCGTCGTTAACGCCGTTTGCCGTAGCAGTGTTCACACTGCGGCGGCGATTTTTCTGCACGGAAACTCCGTCTTTCGAATTATCGGAATTTTTCGCTTTCAATTCATCGATCTGGCTCTGCGTCAACGTACCGTTGCGATACGCCTCCAAAAGTTCCTGATTGCTCTGCGCACGCGACGACGCGGCGAACGCGGCGAGCAAAAATAAAAGCATGACCGCTCTCTTCATTCCAATTTTATTTTTTTCGTTTATATTCCTCTCCAAAAACATCCGATGGGCCGCCCACTCCGCGATCGCATCGAATACCGCACACAACATCCTGACAGCAAGCAAATTACCCCCCCCTACGCCTATCCTCGGGGAGCCGCATCCGACCATTGCCGCCAAAAGGCGTATATTTTTACAAAAATAACAAAAAATATCCTATTCCCAAATATTTACGCGGCGAATCTTTCCACAGCACCGTACGGCCCGCCCCGCCGCGACGATCGATCCGCATCGCGCATAAAAGCAACCGAAGCTACTCCGCACTTCGCTTTTTACGTTTGGCGCGACCGCTCTTGCGCGGCTTGCGCACCGACCATCCGAAATGCCCCAATGCTTCGCCCAAACGGAAATATTCGCCGTGACAATAGGCCACCATGCCTGCGCCGCCGAGATCGAGCCGCCCGCTCTCGGGATCGATACACCTCTCGTCGGCAAGCACGTTGACCACTTCGGCCAAAAACATGTCGTGCGAACCGAGCGGAACGATCTCGCGCACGCGGCATTCGACACACACGGGCGATTCATCCACCGCGGGAGCCTTCACCACGGCGCATCCGACGGGCGTGAGACCCGTCTCGGCGAACTTGTCGCAATTGCGTCCCGAACGCACGCCGCACCAGTCGACGGCACGCGCCATGTCTGCCGTAACGAGATTTATGACGAACTCGCCCGTGCGCTTTATTATATTGTAGGAGTGCCGCTCGGGGCGAACCGATATATAACACATCGGAGGCGATGTACACACCGTCCCCGTCCAAGCCACGGTGATGAGATTGTATTCCGCAGGGGATTCGCCGCAGCTCACCAGTACCGCAGGCAACGGATAGATCATAGTCCCCGCTTTCCAACTCTGTTTCATAATCCAACGATTTGAGTCCGCAAAGATAGCAAATTAACGGTTTTTAACGTAAATTTGCCGAAGCGACTCGGCAAGTCGCGCGGGCCGCAACCTCGCTCCGCGAGGCATTGCGGAGCCCGAAACCCGACACAAAACCACCGACCCATGAAAAAACTGTTTTTAACGATTGTCTTCATCGCCGCCGCTTCGGCGCCGACATCGGCCCAAACCTCGCGACGCGACGCCAACGCCTATCGCAAAGAGGGTTACCGCCTCGTATGGAGCGACGAATTTTCCGTCGACGGCCGTCCCGACGCCCGCAAATGGGGCTACGAAGAGGGATTCGAGCGCAACCACGAGGCCCAATATTACCAGCGCGACAACGCCGTATGCCGCGACGGAATACTGACTATCGAGGCGCGACGCGAGAAGCGGCCCAATGCGGAATACGATCCCGACGGCAAACACTGGGACCAAAAACCGCAGTACGCCCACTACACCTCGTCGTCGATCAACACCCGCGGAAAATTCGCATTCCGCTACGGCCGCATGGAGGTGCGGGCCCGCATCCCGACAGCAAAAGGCGCATGGCCCGCCATATGGCTCTTGGGCACGCAACTGCCGTGGCCGCACAACGGCGAGATAGACGTCATGGAATACTACCACACGGACGGCATCCCCTACATACTCGCCAACATGGCCTGGGGCGGCAAGCGCCCCTACGAAGCGATATGGAACACGGGCAAGATTCCCTACGAACGCTTCACGCGACGCGATCCCCGATGGGCCGACAAGTTTCACGTGTGGCGCATGGACTGGGACGAACGGTCGATACGCATATATCTCGACGGTGAACTGCTCAACGAAACGAAACTGGAAGACACCGTCAACCGCGGCGGGCGCGGCGAGGGAGTGAATCCGTTCCGTCACGAGCAGTTCATACTGCTGAACCTCGCGCTCGGCGGCGACAACGGCGGCCCGATAGACGACAGCGCATTGCCGCTGCACTACGAGATAGATTACGTAAGGGTGTATCAGAAAAGATAAGCGATATATCCGATCGTGAGGAGGAGGCGAACTGTGCGGCTATGACGAGCCGCAAGCGTAACGTATGTTTTATGTAACATAACTCGTCATATCCCCCGATCCGCGGCAGAAGCGATTTCGGGCAAAGGACAGCCGCGTAAAAAACGAGCCGCCCGACGATCGGACGGCTCGGTAAGCATCAACGGAAGTCGAGACGTTAAACGATACCCTGCGACAGCATGGCGTCGGCCACGGTCATGAATCCGGCTATGTTGGCGCCTTTCACATAGTTGATGTAGCCGTCCTGCTCGGTACCGTACTCCACGCACACGGCGTGAATCTTGTTCATGATCTCGTGCAGCTTGGCATCCACCTCCTCGGCGCTCCACTTCAGACGCATCGAATTCTGAGTCATCTCCAGACCCGAGGTAGCCACGCCACCCGCATTAGAAGCCTTACCCGGCGAATAGAGGATCCGCGCCTTCTGGAACACCTCGATAGCCTCGGGCGTAGACGGCATGTTGGCACCCTCGACCACGCATTTGCAGCCGTTGGCCACCAGCTTGGCGGCATCCTCGCCGTTCAGTTCGTTCTGCGTGGCGCACGGCATCGCGATGTCGCACTTCACTCCCCACGGACGCTCGCCCTCGAAATACTGCGCAGAAGGATATTTCTCGGCATACTCGCGTATGCGGCCGCGCAGCATGTTCTTCAACTCGAACACATATTGCAGCTTGTCGGCGTCGATTCCGTCAGGATCGTATACATATCCGTTCGAATCCGACATGGTGAGCACGCGGGCACCCAGCGCCAACGCCTTCTCGGCGGCATACTGCGCCACATTGCCCGATCCCGAAATCACCACATCCTTGCCCTCGTACGACTCGCCGCGCGTGGCCAGCATGGCCTCGCCGAAATAGCATGCTCCGTAACCCGTCGCCTCGGGACGGATCAGCGAACCGCCGAAGCTGAGACCCTTGCCCGTAAGAGTACCCGTAAACTCGTTGCGCAGACGCTTGTACTGTCCGAACATGTAGCCCACCTCGCGGCCGCCCACGCCGATATCGCCCGCGGGAACGTCGGTATCCTGACCTATATGACGCTGCAACTCGGTCATGAAGCTTTGGCAGAAACGCATGATCTCCATGTCGGACTTGCCTTTCGGATTGAAATCCGAACCGCCTTTACCGCCGCCCATAGGCAGAGTGGTGAGAGCATTTTTAAAGGTCTGCTCGAAAGCGAGGAACTTCAGAATGCTGAGATTCACGCTCGAATGGAAACGTATGCCGCCTTTGTAGGGACCTATCGCGCTGTTCATCTGCACGCGATATCCTTTGTTTATCATTATCTCGCCCGCATCGTTCACCCACGGTACGCGGAACATAACCACGCGTTCGGGCTCGGCGATGCGCTCCAATACCTTCATCTTCACGAGTTGCGGATTCTCCATAACGTACGGAGCCACGCTCTCGACCACCTCGCGAACGGCCTGATGAAACTCGGGCTCGTTGGGATTTTTAGCTGTCACGTCGGCCATGAAATGCTCGACGTACTCTTTCACTGACATGTTCATAGTAATAGTTGAGTTATAAATAATAGTGAGATATGTCGCAAAGTTAATAAAATTTATTAAGATATCAATTTCCAACCGATAAAAATCGATATTTTCCGCATATATATGCCACATATGGCGATAAAACCCCATTTTTACCGCATAAATTTACCGTTACAAATTCAAAGTTGCGACATACTGCCGCATAACCTCCGCGGGCCGCAGGATTCAATTCCGCAATAGGGCGGCGACAGTCCGCCGAGATATCGATTGCCTAAAATATCGCGCCGACCGCTTACTGCGAACGCGTTTTTTTCGTAACTTTGTCGATAACTTCATAAACTGAAAGACCTAAAATAATCAAAGGATGAAAAAGCAGATTCTTATTTCGGCGTTGACGATAGCAACGGCTGTCGGCGCCTCGGCTCAAGAGAAAAAGGAGTACCCCAAACCCGAAGGCATGCGTCCCGCCATGACCGAGTTCTGGACGCCGCAGCCCAAAGTGGTGACCCCCGGCGACAGCGCGACCAACTCGGCTCCGTCCGACGCCGTGATTCTGTTCGACGGCAAAGACCTGAGCGCATGGACGAGCAGCAGCAACGGAGGTCCCGCCGAATGGGACGTGCACGACGGAGTGTTCACCGTCAACAAGAAAAAGGGCGACATACAGACCCGCGAGAGCTTCGGCAGTTGTCAGTTGCACATCGAGTGGCAGATACCCGAAAACATCACGGGATCGAGCCAGTCGCGAGGCAACAGCGGCGTATTCCTCCAAAACAAGTACGAAATTCAGATTCTCGACTGCTATCAGAACGAGACCTACGCCAACGGCCAGACGGGAAGCGTCTACAAACAGGTAATCCCCTTGGCCAACGCCATGCGCAAACCCGGCGAATGGAACGTATACGACATTATCTACAACGCTCCCGTATTCAACGAAGACGGCACCTACAAGGTAGCCCCCACCGTCACGGTGATACAGAACGGCATCGTGCTGCTGAACAATTTCACCATACGCGGCACCACCGAATACATAGGCCATCCCCGCGTGGAGAAACACGGCGACGGTCCCATCAAGTTGCAGAGCCACGGCGATCCCAGCGAGCCGATCAGTTTCCGCAACATCTGGCTGCGCAAACTGTAACGAAACCGGAGGCTGCTTTTCGAAAAGCAGCCTCCGCTGTTCATACGCACGGGCCACACCTCCACGGACTCCGCGCACAAGCGGCGACGAGACATATTAAATCTTCGTTAATGAATCATTACCTTTTCATTAAAGTTGCACACGGGCGGCGGATTGTACGAATGTTGCAAACTAACTTTGAAGCGCCGAACAATGCGCCGCATAGGCTGCGGCGAGCGAAAACAAAGTTTTATGAGCGAATTTTACACGGTAGCGGTCGCCGTACTGGCCGTGCTGGCGGTGTCGGGACTCTATGTCGGAGTGACCAATGACGCGGTCAACTTCCTCAACTCGGCCATAGGGTCGAAAGCCGCAGGCATGAAAACCATCCTCGCGGTCGCCTCCGCGGGAATCATACTCGGCGTCATATCGTCGAGCGGCATGATGGAGGTGGCGCGCAACGGAATGTTCAACCCCTCGTTCTTCACCTTCGGCGAGGTAATGACCATCTATCTGGGGGTGATGCTGGCCAACGTCATCCTGCTCGACATCTACAACTCGATGGGGCTGCCGACATCCACCACCGTATCGCTCATATTCTGCCTGCTGGGAGCGGCCGTGGCCGTCTCGGCCTACAAGATCTCCTCGGAACCGACGTTGTCGGCGGGCGATCTGGGCGACTTCATCAACACCTCGCGCGCAATGGGAATAATATCGGCCATACTGCTCTCGGTGGCGATAGCATTCACGTGCGGCACGGTGACGATGTGGATCTCGCGACTGCTGTTCTCGTTCCGCTACATGACTCTGTTCCGCCGCTTCGGCGCCGCGTGGTGCGGCGTGTCGCTTACGGCGATACTCTATTTCGCACTGTTCAAAGGATTGAAAAGCGTCTTCGCGGAGAGCGCCGCGGCACTGTGGATCGACCGCAATCTGCTCGCTGCACTGGCATTGTGTTGGGCGGCATGTTCGGTGCTGCTGGCATTCCTGCAACTGTTCCGCGTCAACATACTGCGCATAACCATTTTGTCGGGCACCTTCGCGTTGGCGCTGGCCTTCGCGGGCAACGATCTCGTGAACTTCATCGGAGTACCCGTAGCGGGGTTCGACGCTTACTCGATAGCGCGCAAGGCGGGAAACACCGACATCATCATGTCGGCGCTTAACGAGAACATACCCGCCAACATGATATTCATGCTCACGGCGGGCGCAATCATGGTGCTGACGCTGTGGACATCGCGAAAAGCCATGCACGTCACCGAGACCGAGATATCGCTCTCGGCGCAATCGAGCGACGACGAACCGCAATACGGCTCCAACGTATTTTCGCGCAGCATAGTACGCCTGTCGATCAATGCGGCGACGGCCATAGAACGCGTAACGCCACCCAAGCTGCGCGAGTTCGTGGCGCGGCGCTTCGAATATGTGGACGTGGAACACAGCGGCGCGCCCTACGACATGATCCGCGCCACGGTGAACCTCACCACATCGGCATTGCTCATATCGCTCGCCACTTCGCTGAAACTCCCCCTGTCGACCACCTACGTCTGCTTCATGGTTGCGATGGGATCGTCGCTGGCCGACAAGGCATGGGGTCGCGAGAGCGCCGTATATCGCATAACGGGCGTAATGACGGTGGTCATGGGATGGTTCACCACGGCCATCGGCGGATTCGCCATAGCTTTCGCCACGGGACTGCTGCTCATTTGGGGCGGCGTCACGGCCTTCGCCGCAGTCACGCTGCTGTGCGGCTACATGCTGGTGAAGAGCAACTTCAGAAAGAAATCCCGAGAGGAGGCCCGCAACGACGGCGCCCCGACCGCGGGGACCCCGGACGACATCGCCCGGGAGGTATGCCGCATGATGCAGGTCGCCACCCGAATATACGACCGCACCATAGTGGCCGTATTCAAGGAGAATCGCAAGGCGCTGCGCGACTTGGTGCACGAATCGGAAGATATCTACCGCGACAGTCGCAAACTGCGATCGGGACTCATGCCCACCCTGCGGCGGCTCAAGGGGGCGGGGCTGGAGCTTTCGCTCTACTATATCCAAATGGTCGACTACCTGAGCGAGATAGCCGAGGCTCTGGTACACATAACGCGTCCCACGTTCGAACACATAGACAACAACCACGAAGGCCTTTCGCGCGAGCAGGCGACCGATCTGATGCACATCAACGACGACGTGGCCGAGATTTACGGCAGCATAAACCGCATACTGGTCACCAACGACTTCCGCGAAATAGATTCGGTGCTCAACATGCGCGAGGATCTCTTCGAACGCATAGCGGCCACCACCAAATCGGAGCTGGTGCGCATAAACGAAGGCAAGGGCAACACCAAGGCGAGCCTGCTCTACCTCACGATCCTGAGCGAGACGCGCACGATGGTACTTCAGGCCCGCAATCTGCTCAAAGCACAGCGCTATTTCTCCGAACACGTCGATGCGCGTACGGGCCGCGTGCGATACACCCGCAACTGACAAAAAGGGCTGCTCCGAAAGGAACAGCCCTTATACATACGGCAAATCTCGAACGGTTATCCCAACTTCTCGCCGAAGGCCAGATCGCCCGCATCGCCTATGCCAGGGACTATGTAAGCTCGCGAGGTAAGCTCGGCATCCACGGCGCCGACCCACAGCGTGGTATCTTTCGACGGCAGGTGCTTCACGGCGTAGTCCACACCCTGCTCGCTCGCAATGACCGACGCTATGTGGGTATGCGAGGGCCGACCGCCCTTCTCGCACAACGCCTCGTACGCCAGCACGAGCGAGGTACCCGTGGCCAGCATGGGATCGACCAGCAGCAGAGTCTTGCCTTCCAGATCGCAGCACGAGATATACTCCACCTTGACCGTAAATTTGCCGTCCTTGCCGCTTTTGCGGTAAGCCGAAACGAAAGCATTGCGCGCATCGTCGAAATAGTTCAGGAAACCCTGATGCAGAGGTAGTCCCGCACGCAGAATGGTCGCCACGACGATCTGGTCGTTTATCATCTCCACCGAAGCCTCGCCCAGCGGCGTCTCGATGATGCGGGTTTTGTAGTCGAGCGTTTTCGAGATCTCGTAGCTCATCACCTCACCTATGCGTTCGATGTTACGGCGAAAACGCATGGAATCTTTCTGCACGTGCTTGTCGCGGATCTGCGCGATAAATTTGTTGAGAATCGTATTCTCCTTGTTAAGGATATGAATCATTGAGTCTTAATTTAGGCCTGTCATGTTCCGTACCGTCTCACGGCCGCCCTCTCCGCCGAGAGAGGCTCGGTCCGATCGCTAATACAGAAAATTGTTGAACGGATAACGTCCCGCATGTATCTCGCGCACCATGCCGTAGAGATCCGAACGCAGTTTGTCGATATTGGTCCGCTCCGCCGCCGAAATGAATATGCAAGGCGTGTTGGCCTTGGCTATCCAACTGCGCCGCAGGTCGTCGAGCGACATATTGGCACGGGTGGCGGGAGTGAGATCGTCCTCCTCCTTCTCGACATACGTATAGGCGTCGATCTTGTTGAACACCAAATAAACGGGCTTCTCGCCCGCACCGATATCCTGCAAAGTCTGCTTCACCACGGCTATCTGCTCCTCGAAATTGGGATGCGATATATCGACCACGTGAACCAGCAGATCGGCTTCGCGCACCTCGTCGAGCGTCGATTTAAACGACTCGATCAGTTCGGTGGGCAACTTTCGTATGAATCCGACAGTATCGGAGAGCAGAAACGGCAGATTGTCGAAAACCACCTTGCGCACCGTAGTGTCGAGCGTGGCGAAAAGTTTGTTCTCGGCGAACACCTCGCTTTTGGACACGAGATTCATCAGCGTCGACTTGCCCACGTTGGTATATCCCACCAACGCCACGCGCACCATCGAACCGCGGTTGGAACGCTGCACGGCCATCTGACGGTCGATCTTCGTCAACTCCTCCTTGAGTTTCGATATGCGGTTGCGAACTATACGGCGGTCGGTCTCGATCTCGCGCTCGCCCGCTCCGCCGCGGGTCCCCGTACCGCCCCTCTGACGCTCGAGGTGGGTCCACATACCTGCTAGACGAGGCAGCATATACTCGTACTGAGCCAATTGCACCTGCGTTTTGGCATATGCCGTACGCGCGCGCGACATGAATATGTCGAGAATAAGACGCGTGCGGTCGAGTACGCGACACGGCATGGCCTTCTCGATGTTGCGTGTCTGCGACGGCGACAGCTCGTCGTCGAAAATCGCCACATCGATCTCGTTCTCGGCGCAATATGCCGCTATCTCCTCCAACTTGCCCGGGCCGACGTATATGCGCGACGACGGTTGCGACAGACGCTGCGTGAAACGGCGCACGGATACTATATCGGCCGTCTCGGCCAGAAATTCCAGCTCGCCGAGAAACTCCTCGGTCTGCTCCATGCTCTGTCCGTCACGCACCACGGCCACTACCACGCCGCGTTCGCGTTCATCGCGCAGCACTTCGGCCGACGACATATTTTCGTTATTGCTTTTTACCATCCGTCAATATTAAACCCGCGAAAAACGCGCCTTCGGTCCAAGCGCGGCAAAACGACGCCCGCAACGGGCATGCGCCGAACGGCCAAAGTCGCAAACGTCACCTTCCGAACGGGAAACGCCGTCTGCTATGTACGGGTACAAAAAAAGTATCCCGCAAAAACTATACGGGATACTTTATTATATTAAAATTAATTCTGGATATTGAACACCACGGGCAAAGTGTACTTCACGCGCACGGGCTGATTACGCTGCTGTCCGGGCTCCCACTTGGGCGATGTCTTGAGCACACGCACCGACTCGTCGGCCAGCGAGCGGTCGGGCGACTGCAACACTTCGATGTTGGTAAGCGAACCGTCCTTCTCGATCACGAACGACAGAACCACACGTCCCGATACGCCGTTCTCCTGAGCGATCTGCGGATAACGCACGCGCTCCTGCACCCAGTTGCGGAACTTGTTCAGGTCGCCGCCCTGGAACGAAGGCATCTTCTCTACCTTGATGAAAGGCTGGTCGTCCTCGATCTCCTCCTCAGCGACCTCCACTACCTGAGTGGTGATCTCCAGATCGTCGGCGAAATCCTCGAACGAAATGTCGGTGGTGATCTTCGCATCGTTGGTCACGATATCGAGAATATCGTTGAACACCTTCACCTCCACTTTCTGGGGCTGCTCGGGCGGTTTCTGCTCGTTACGGGTAATCTCGGTGATCTCCTCCTCGACGGGACCGTAATTGTTATCGACTTTCTCGATACGGTACTCCTTGGGAGTGTAAAGGAAAGCCCCGATCACAACCAGCAGGGCTATGACCAAGCCAATCTCAAGGAACAGACCCTTTTTGTTCTGAAGGTCAGCCTTAGGTGATTTTTTGATTTCCATAAAGTTATTATTCTAAATTTAATATGTTCAATAGTTTGCGGTCGGTTCACCCGCGCTCGCCGCTCTCGCGCCCCGAAGGCGGCAGCACTGACCGTACACCCCTCCGCCACGGCCCGAAAGCCGCCGGACGCGCCGCCGACACGAATATGGGCGCGGTTCTTTTGGCAAATATAATCATAAAAATCCGAAAAAGAACGCGGGAGCGACAAAAATCTGCATTTTTTTCGGATTTATCGCGGTTTCGGCGCGACGGCGCAATGTCGTCCGCGGCACGAGCTGCGACTGC
>CAUDHE010000011.1 GCA_958449275.1 uncultured Alistipes sp.
ATTTTTTTTTAATTTTGCAAAGATTTTGATTGCAAAGGAAATAATGGTAAAACAAAATAAATGACTTGAATTATGGCCGATTTCATCTATCAGGAACCCTATCCCATCGAGAAGGATACCACCGAATACGAATTGCTCACCACGGATTATGTAAAGGTCGTCGAGTGCGACGGCCGCAAGATACTCAAGGTAGACCCCGCAGGATTGGAACTGCTGTCGAAGCGCGCCTATGCCGACGTGTCGTTCTACCTGCGCCCCGCGCATTTGGCCAAGCTGGCCGCAATCCTCGACGATCCCGAGGCTTCGGACAACGACAAGTTCGTGGCCTACACCATGCTGTGCAATCAGGTGGTGGCCGCCGAGGGCGAGTTGCCCACGTGTCAGGATACGGGTACGGCCATCTGCATAGGCCATAAGGGCGAAGATGTGTATACGGGCGCCGACGATGCCGCCTGCATCGCCCGAGGCGTGTACGAGACCTACAAGGAGCGTAACTTGCGTTATTCGCAGGTGGTGCCGTTCACCATGACCGAGGAGAAGAATTCGGGCACCAACCTGCCTGCACAGATCGATATTTACGCGGGGCACCCCGGAATGGAGTACGAATTCCTGTTCATCACCAAGGGCGGCGGTTCGGCCAACAAGACTTTCCTCTACCAACAGACCAAGGCTCTGCTGAACGAAGAGTCGCTCGTGAAATTCTTCAACGAGCATCTGAAAGATCTCGGCACTTCGGCTTGTCCTCCGTATCATTTGGCGGTATGTATAGGCGGCACCTCGGCCGAGATGTGTCTTTCGACGGTGAAGAAGGCTTCGGCGGGCTATCTCGACCACCTGCCCACCTCGGGCAACGAGGGCGGCCGTTGTTTCCGCGATTTGGAGTGGGAGGCCCGTATCACCGAAATGTGTCAGAAAATGGGCATGGGCGCCCAGTTCGGCGGCAAATATTACGTTCACGACGTGCGTGTTATCCGCGCGCCGCGTCATGCGGCTTCGTGTCCCGTGGCCATAGGCGTAAGCTGCTCGGCCGACCGTAACATCAAGGCCAAGATTACGCCCGAGGGCATCTTCATCGAGAAACTGGAGAAGAATCCCGCTCGTTTCCTGCCCGCCGAGGCTCCTGCCATGTCGCCTGCCATCGACATCGATCTGGACGAAGGAATGGACAAAGTGCGCGCCATTCTGACGAAATATCCCATCAAGACGCGTCTGAATCTCAAGGGTACCCTTATCGTAGCGCGCGACATAGCGCATGCGCGCATCAAGCAGATGCTCGACGAGGGCAAGCCTATGCCCGAATACATGAAGAAGCATCCCGTCTATTACGCGGGGCCCGCGAAGACCCCGGGAGGCATGGCGTCGGGATCGTTCGGCCCCACCACGGCGGGACGTATGGATCCTTACGTCGATCTGTTCCAGAAGAACGGCGGCTCGATGGTGATGGTGGCCAAGGGCAACCGTTCGCAGGCCGTGACCGACGCATGTAAGGCAAACGGAGGATTCTATCTCGGCTCGATCGGAGGTCCTGCGGCCGTACTGGCCAAAAACTCGATCAAGAGCGTGGAGGTGGTCGATTTCCCCGAGCTGGGAATGGAGGCCGTTCGCAAAATATATGTGGAGAATTTCCCCGCCTTCATCATCGTGGATGACAAGGGCAACGATTTCTTCGCCGCTTACCAGCATTAGCGGACCGCAACGGGAGGCGCATATCCGACAGTCGGGTGCGCCTTCCTTTTTTTTGCTTCGGCGGAAAATAAACGGCAGCCGCAGAACGTTTTTTTCGGAGTAAAACAATTCATATCAAATGAACGGATTTTTCAGACGCATTCTCTTGTCGCTGACGGCGTTGTTCGCCATGAGCGCCGCACGTGCCGACGAGACGACATTCGTGGTCAACACGCCCCTGATAGTCACGGCGGGCGAGATGTTCCGTGTGGAATTTGTGCTCGAGGGCAAGGCCGACGACGACTCGTTCCGTGCGCCCGAGTTCGACGGACTCGACGTTTTGGCGGGACCCACCGTATCGACGGGATACCAGTTCCAAAACATAAACGGCGTGAGCAGTCAGAAAACGACCCTGACCATAACCTACGTGGTTATGGCCCGCAGTGCGGGATCGGCGATGGTGGGCGCCGCTTCGATAGATGCCAAGGGACGCACCTACACCACCAAGACGACGCCGATAGAGGTGATAGACGAGGCTGCCTCCGATCGTCGCGACGGCGAGGAGCGCGCTGCCGAGCAGGGTAATGCCGTGCGAAATCAGGTGGCGCAGGACGATATACGGCTGCGGCTGAATCTCTCGCGCGCGAGCGTCTGCAAAGGCGAGCCGATACGAGCTTCGCTCACGCTCTACACCCGTGTGGGAATAGCGGGATTCGAGAATGTCAAACTTCCGTCGTTCAACGGGTTCTGGTCGCAGGAGCTGCCTACCGACAACTACACCACGCATCGCGAAACGCTCGACGGCAAGGTATACGACACACGTATAATAAAAGAGTATCTGCTCTATCCCCAGCAGACGGGCACGCTGACGATAGATCCCGCCGAAATGACGGCAGTGGCTCAGGTGGTAGTTCGTAACAACAATAATTTCGATCCGTTCTTCGGCAGCGGTACCGACGTGTACAACGTACAGCGCAAGCTCTCTACGGGGCGCATAGAGGTGACGGTGAAGGACTTGCCCGCGGGTGCACCCGCGTCGTTCAACGGTGCCGTAGGCTCTTTCAAGCTGTCGAGCGAGCCTCCTTCGTCGGATTTGCAGGCCAATTCGGCCGCCACTTATACGGTAAGGATCGCAGGTACGGGTAACCTCACGTTCCTGCAGGCCCCGACGCTCGATCTGCCGTCGTCGTTCGAAATGTACGACGTGCGCACGACCGAGGCCCTGCGTACCACGACGGCAGGCACCACGGGCTACAAACAGTTCGAGTATCCGTTCATCGCGCGAGCCGAGGGTGAATATGAGATTCCGCCGATGGAGTTCTCGTATTTCAGTCCCGAAAAAAACGCATACGTGACTCTCACCACGCGTCCCGTGACACTGCGTGTCGCACCCGACGCTTCGGGCGGCGGACAGTCGGCGCAAGTGTTACGCGGTCCGTCGAAAGAGGATGTGCGGCAGCTCGGCAGCGACATACGGTTCATAAAATCGGGACGCCCCGCGCTGCATTCGACTACGACACCGATGATGTTCGGGACGGTATATTTCGTCGTGCTGCTGTCGCTGGCCGCAGCCTTCGCGATTCTCTACTTCGTGCTGCGACGCATCATACGCGACAGCAAGAATACGGTGCTGGTGCGTAACCGCCGTGCAAACAAGGTGGCCGTGCAGCGTTTCCGCGCAGCCGAACGATTCATGCGCGAGCAGAATCGCCATGCGTTTTACGAAGAGATGCTGCGTGCGTTGTGGGGCTACATGAGCGACAAACTCAATATTCCCGTGGCCGATCTTACCAAGGAGAAGATCCGCGACGAGTTGCAGCGGCGAGGCGTGACGGCGGAGGATGCCCGACGCTTCACCGAGATCATATCGCGCTGCGACGAAGCGCAGTATTCGCCTTCGGCATCGGTCGGGATGGGTGAAGTGTACGCCGAAGGCGTGAACATTATTTCGCATATTGAATCGATAGTAAAACGTTAATCGACATGGCAATGAAACGATACATGACCATTATGGCCGCAGTACTGCTTTGGACGGCAGTGCCGAGCGCAGCTCAGGAGACCGTCGCCGATACTGCCGCGACTGCGCCGAATATCGCGCCGTCGACGGAATCGGTGGCCGACGACGATCCCGAACGGTTGTGGGAGGCTGCCAACGCCGCTTACGGCGCGGCCGATTACGATAAGGCGGTCGGATTGTACGAAGCGATTCTGAACAAGGATCTCCATTCGGCGGCATTGTACTACAATCTGGCGAACGCTCTGTTCAAACGGGGCGACACGGGGCGGGCGATACTTTATTATAATCGTGCCCTGCGTCTGGCGCCCTACGACGAGGACATACGGCACAATTTGGATTATGCCGAACGCATGACCAAAGACAACATAGAAGCCGTTCCCGAGTTTTTCCTCAATTCGTGGCTGCGGTCGTTGCGCGGATCGCTGGGTTGTACGGTATGGACTCTGTTGTCGCTCGCGATGTTCGCCGCCATGTGCGCTTTGGGACTGGTCTATCTGCTGTCGCAGCGTCTCGCCGCGCGCAAAGCGGGATTCTACGGCATGTTGGCAGCCTTGACGCTCTTCGTCGCTACCTCGTTGTTCGCATGGAGCGAGCGGCGCGCTATACTCGACCGTACCGAGGCCATAGTGATGGGATCGGCGGTGTCGGTGAAGAGCTCGCCCGACCGATCGTCCACCGACCTGTTCGTGTTGCACGAAGGCACGAAGGTGACCGTAGGCGCCACGCTGGACGGATGGGCCGAAGTGCGGATAGCCGACGGAAACAAGGGATGGATCGAGACCGACCGCATAGAGAGAATATAGAAGCGTCAATCAATTATCGGATAAACGGATGTCGAAACTTTTGCAAGATGCCGTCTCGGAGTTCTCGAAACTCCCGGGCATCGGACGCCGCACGGCGTTGCGACTGGCGATGCACCTGCTGAAGATGGATGCCGCTGCCGTGGAGCGTATGGCCGAGAGCATGGTGCGTTTTCGGCGCGAGGTGCGTCATTGCGTGAAGTGCAACAACTTGTCCGACACCGACGTGTGTCCCATTTGCGCCAATCCCGAGCGCGATCGCGGCACGGTGTGCGTGGTGGAGCAGGTAGGCGATCTTATGTCGGTGGAGAATACACGGCAGTATCGCGGGCTTTATCACGTCCTCGGCGGAGTGATCTCGCCCATGCAGGGCATAGGACCGTCGGATCTGAAGATCGACCTGCTGATAGACAAGGTCGCCGCGGGCGACGTGAAAGAGGTCATTTTGGCCATATCGACCTCGGTGGAGGGCGAGACCACGTTGTTTTACATCATGAACCGATTGAAATCCTATCCCGACGTGAAAGTGACTACCATAGCTCGCGGCATAGGTTTCGGCGACGAACTGGAGTATGTCGACGAACTGACCATTACCCACGCCTTGCTCAACCGCCGCGAGGTGGAGTGAGTAGGCTTGCGGGGCGTCGTCTGCCGATATGGGCGATCGACGGAACTTGGCGGACTCGCAATTATATTATCCCCAGATTCTTCATGAAAATATGTATCAACAGCAACGGCGTGAAGTAGCGCAGCGTGAAGTAGAGCAACGGAAATGCTCGGCCGCGCAACGATCCGTCGTTGGTAAGCTCACCGCGCAGCAGCGACGGCTTCATGCGCCATGCCGCGAATATGCAGGTGAAGAGTCCGCCGAGAGGCATGAGTATGTTGGCCGATGTGTAATCGAAGATATCGAAAAACGATATGCCGTTCAGTTTTACCCCTCCCCAATCTATGTCGAACGAGAAGCCGAGCGTGATCGCGCACAGAGCCACCGATAACGCCGATGTCACCCGCGTAGCGTTGCGGCGCGAGAGTTTGTGCTCTTCGAGAAAATAGGCTGTAATGACCTCGTGGAACGATATGGTCGATGTAAGCGACGCCAGCGTCAGCAGAACGAAGAATACGGTCGACCACAACGCGGCGAAAGGCATGTCGCGGAATATTTCGGGCAGCGTAACGAATATGAGAGCGGCTCCTTCGGTCGGTTGCAGGCCGGCGCTGAATACGGCGGGAAAGATCACCAGCCCCGCGAGAACGGCTACGAGCAACGTAAGCAGGGCGACGCTGAATGCCGTGCCGGTCAGATTGTTGTCTCTTTTGAAATAGGATGCGTAGGTGACCATGCAACCCATGCCCACCGAGAGCGAGAAGAAGGCCTGCCCGACGGCTGTGAATATGGTGCGGGCGGAAAACGCCTCTTTGAAATCGGGATCGAGAAAGAAGTGATAACCCTCCGCGGCCCCGGGCATGAATGCCACGCGCACGGCCATGATTACGAGTATGACGAACAATGCGGGCATCATTACCTTGGCAGCCCGTTCGATACCTTTCTCCACGCCGCGGACTATGATAAGGTGCGTCAGCAGTATGAATATCACGGTGTAGACAGCCTGCCGAGGCGAGGCTTGGAATGTCGAGAACTGGTCGGAAAACGACGCCGACGATTCGTAGAGTCTTCCCGTAGCCGATCCGACCATGTATTCGAGCGACCATCCGGCCACGATGTAGTAGTATCCCGAGATGCACATGGCGGCGAGCACGCCGTTATATCCCAGCCATCGCCACGGTCGCGACAGCGAGCGGTAACCTCCCACGGCGTTCATGCGGGTATGTCGCCCTACGGAGAACTCGGCCAGCATGATGGGGATTCCCACCACGAACACGCACAGCAGATATACCAGAAGAAATGCCGCGCCTCCGTGTTCGCCTGCCATGTAGGGGAAACGCCAAATGCTGCCCAGACCGATCGCACTGCCTGCGGCGACCAGTATCGCACTGATTTTACCTCCGAACGAGGCTCTCGATTGTTCGCTCATGTGATTTAACGGGGATGTGTTTTCACTCGATTTACCATTCGTCGGCAAATGTAATGAAAAATCCGTTACGCCTGCCTTCTTTATTATGAATAAAACACCGAACGGCCTGCGGGTCGTTCGGTGTGTCAGATGGGTTGCGATTCGCTAAAGGCTCTTCAGCGAGAGGAGTTTGTTGTCGAATTCACGCTTCAGCGTGTCGATCAGTTCGCGTACGCTGACGATCTTGTCGGCACGCCATGCGTTCGAGCCGCAAAAGGCATATCCGTTCTCCAGCTTTCCGCGGAAAGCGTTGTAGAGCGCCAGCATGATGCAGTATGGCGAGCGGGTCACGTCGCATGTCTTGATACAATTGAACGGGCACGCCTTGGGGCGTTTCAATCCCTCTTTTACCTTTTCGAGGAATGTGTTGTGGATGGCGCGCCCGGGCAGGCCGACAGGGCTGCGTATGATCTCTATATCCTCCTTGCGGGCGCTGATGTAACTCTGTTTGAAAGCATCCGACGCATCGCACTCCTCGGTGGTCACGAAGCGCGTACCCATCTGCACGCCGTCGGCGCCCAAAGCGGTTATGTCGTAGATGTCTTCGCCCGTGTAGATGCCGCCGCCCGCGATGACGGGTATATGTTTGCCGGTACGTTGCTCTGTCTCGCGAGCTTCGGCGACCACTTCGGGTACTATGCGCTCCAGCGTGAAATTGCCGTCGGCGAGTTGTTCATCGCTGTAACCGAGGTGTCCGCCGGCCTTGGGTCCCTCTACCACCACGGCGTCGGGTACGTAGCCGTATTCGTCGATCCAACGACGGCAGATCACCTTCAGGGCGCGTGCCGACGAGACGATGGGGGCCAGTTTGGTTGTGGAGTCGCTGTTGAGGAACGACGGCAGGTTGAGCGGCAATCCCGCTCCCGAGAATATTATGTCGGCCTTCTCGGCAATGGCGGTTTTTACCATATCGGCGAAATTCGACATGGCTACCATTACATTCACGCCTATGATTCCTCGCGTTGTCTCGCGTGCCTTGCGCAACTCCTCTTTGAGTCCGTGGATGCTCGCTTCGTCGTAATCGTTCGAATAGTCGCGATATATCACGCCCAATCCCGCCGACGAAATTACGCCTACTCCGCCGGCATTGGCTACGGCTGAGGCGAGTCCCGACAGAGACACACCCACGCCCATACCTCCTTGCACGATGGGTACTCGTGCCAGAAGGTCTCCGATTTTCAATGTTTTCATGCAATACGAATGTTTTGATCGCCGCGGTTTCTTCGCCTTGTCGGCGATCGTTTCTCGCAAAGGTATGAAAATATTATATACGGGAAATGAAATGTCCGATTTTTCTTCTGCGGAAGGTGCGGTTAAAGTATTGCATGCCGAGACGACATGTCGTGATGCTTTTGACTTGGCCGTGAAAAAAGGCTGCCCGATAAGTTGCGGGCAGCCTTTGTGAAGATGCGGTTCGACCGAGCGGGAGGATTTATTTGTTCATCACCTCGTTCTGGTGGTTGATGCTCTCGATGTGGATGGCCTCGAGCACCGAGCGTACGAAATCCTCGCTCAGGTTCATGCCGCGCGTGAGCGAGAGCATGCGGCGGCATATCTCATCCCAGCGGTTGCTTTGCAGTATGGCCACATTGTTGGCCTTCTTTATCGATCCTATCTTCTCGCAGGTGTTCATGCGGCGGCTCAGAAGATCGAATATTTCGGCGTCGATCTGGTCGATCTGGCGGCGGCAGACGTTGAGTTCGCTGTTGAACTCGGGGTCGTTGGCCGTCTTGGAACGCCACATCACATTGTCGAGCATGGTGAGGCAGTCCTGCGGCGTGAGCTGCTGCGAGGCGTCGCTCCACGCCGTGTCGGGCGTTATGTGGCTCTCGATGATTAGTCCGTCGTAGCAGAGGTCGGCGGCCTGCTGCGAGATGCCGTAGAGCAGCGGACGGCAGCCGCAGATGTGCGACGGGTCGCAGATCATCATCATGTCGGGGAAACGGCTGCGCATTTCGAAGATCATGTGCCACATGGGCGGATTGCGGAACTTGCTGTGTCCGAAGTACGAGAATCCGCGATGGATGAGACCTATGTTCTCGATTTTCACCCCTTCGTTCACCAGGCGGTTCACCGCGCCTGCCCACAATCCGATATCGGGCGTCATGGGGTTTTTGATAAGCACCGTTATATCCTCGTTGCCGTGAAGACTCTCGGCGATCTCCTGCACGGCGAACGGCGATACGGTCGTTCGCGCGCCTATCCACAGAATGTCGACACCGTGTTTGAGCGCGCACTCTACATGGGCGCGGTTGGCCACCTCGACTGCTATCGGCAGCCCCGTAGCGCTCTTGACTTCGTTGAGCCATTCGAGTCCGGGTTCTCCTATGCCCTCGAATGTGCCCGGGTTGGTACGCGGTTTCCACACGCCGGCGCGGATCACGTCCACCTTGCCCGAGCGGGCCAGTTGCATGGCGGTCTCTACCGTCTGCTCGCGGGTCTCGGCGCTGCACGGGCCCGCTATGATGAGGGGCCTTTTAGCCCCGAGTACGAATTTTCCCATTGTTCTTTTTTTAGGCAATTATATATTTCAATTATACCGAGTTCCGCTACCGCAAAATCGAATCCGACGGTTGTCCGCCCGCGGCCATTGGCCGCGTTTGCAGATTTGATCCTCCCCTATATCCCTCCTCGGAGGGTACTTCGGGCGTTGTGCTCCGAATAAAGTATATAATCGCGGTTTTATTTCAGTATTTCTCGTATTTTGTTGGCTTTGCTCATGGCTTCGAGCAGTCCTTCGCGGTCGTCGCGTTCGATCATGCGACGCAGGATCTGCAACTGGTGTATGTGTTCGCGCAACACGTCGAGCACGTTGTATTTGTTGCCCAGAAATATGGGCGCCCACGTCTGCGGCAGACTCTTGGCCAGACGCACCGTGCTCTCGAAACCTCCGCCCGCCAGGTCGAATATGTGTTCCTCTTCGCGCTCCTTTTCCAATACGGTCAGCGCCAGCGCGAACGAGGTTATGTGCGATATGTGCGAAACGTATGCGCAGTGGGTGTCCTGCTCCTCGGCCGACATATAGCGTATGGGCATCCCGAGCGTGCGATAGATCTGCTCCACCGCGGCCAGGGCGTCGGTATCCGAACGTTCGCTGTCGCATATCACCACCGTGCGTCCCGCGAAAGCTCCGTGTTCGGCGGCTTCGGGACCGCTGTTTTCGGTACCCCACATGGGATGCGTGGCTACGAGCCGTCCGCGATTGGGGTGCATGGCGGTGACCTCGCACAGCTCCTGCTTGGTGGAGCCCATGTCCATCACGATCCGGTCGGGACGTATGCGGTTGAGGATCTTGACGGCCATCACGGGGATGGTGTCGACGGGAGTCGCCAGCACGATGAGATCGCTTTCGGCGATAGCCTCGTCCAAAGTCACGATGCGGTCGACCAGACCGAGGTCGAGGGCGCGGCGAGCGCTCGATTCCGAGCGCTCGATCCCCATGACGCATTCGCTCAGCCCCTTGTCCTTAAGACTCAGGGCGAACGAACCTCCGATAAGGCCCAAACCTATTACGGTCGTTTTCATATTCGCACGGCGTTATTTCGAAAAACGCGTCTTCACGCGCTGAGCAGCCTCGGCCAGACGCTCCTCGGGCATGCAGAGCGAGATGCGGATGAACTTGTTTCCCTCACTGCCGAAGATTCCGCCCGGGGTGACGAACACGTCGCATTCGTCGAGCACCTTGTCCGAGAATGCGAAGCAGTCGCCCTCGAAATCGGCGGGCATGGCGGCCCATACGAACAGACCCGCCTGTCCTTTCTTATAGGTGCATCCCAGTGCGTCGAGAAGCTCGTAACCGCGTGCCTCGCGTGCGTAGTAGGTGGCGTTCAATTCGTCGAACCACTCGTTGCCGAGCGCCAAAGCCTCGGCCGCCGCGGCCTGTACGGGGTAGAACATACCCGAGTCCATGTTGCTCTTGAAACGCAGTATGTCGCTCAGTATGTCGGCGCGGCCCACGACGGCGCCCACGCGCCAGCCCGCCATGCTGTGGCCCTTGCTGGTAGAGTTCATCTCGATGGCGACGTCCCATGCGCCCGGCACCGAGAGGATGCTGAGCTGGAGATTGTTGCGCACGAAGCTGTAGGGGTTGTCGTGTACCAGCAGGATGTTGTGTTTACCCGCGAAAGCTACCAGTTTTTCGAATAGCTCGACAGTGGGGTGGGTACCCGTCGGCATGTTGGGATAGTTGACGAACATGAGCTTCACACGGCTGAGGTCCTGCTTTTCCATCTCGTCGAAATCGGGGTAGAAATCGTTCTCGGCCTTGAGGGCGTATTCGGCCACTTCGCCGCCCGCGAGCGTCACGGCTGCGCGATAGGTGGGGTAGCCCGGGTTGGGTACCAGCACCTTGTCGCCTTCGTCGAGGAACGCCATGCAGATGTGCATGATTCCCTCTTTCGAACCCAGCAGGGGAAGCACCTCGTTTTTGGGATTGAGTTTCACTCCGTACCACTTCTCGTACCAGTCGGCGTATGCGCCGCGCAGCAGATCGCTGCCGTTGTAGGGCTGGTATGCGTGCACGTCGGGACGCTGCGCCTCCTTGCCCAGACGGTCGATGACGCTTTTGTGAGGCGGCATGTCGGGGCTGCCGATTCCGAGACTGATGATGTCGCGGCCCGCCTTGCGGAGCTCGGCTATTTCGCGGTTCTTCTTCGAAAAGTAATACTCTTTGATGCAATCCATTCTGTGTGAAGGTGCGATCTCTACCTTTGCCATAATCGTTTTTCGTTAGATGTTATTATTCGGTTATATTTTATGTTCGTCGTTGTGCAGACCGCTGCGATACACGCCGTAGACGTGTACCTCTTCGGCAGCCTCCTGCAAGCGGTCGAGGTTGCGTATGTAGTCGTCGAGGCATCCGAATTCGAGGTCGATGTGGAACAGATAGTGCCACGGCTCGCTGGGAATGGGATACGATTGCAGTTTCGAGAGGTTGATGCCCTGCAACTGGCTGAGCGCGCGCAGCAGCGACCCTTCGCGGTGGTCGGTCTTGAAGTAGAGCGACGCCTTGTCGGCCTGCGGGTCGATGTTGTGGTCGTGGCGCTTGAGCACCATGAAGCGCGTGTAGTTGCTCTTTATGGTGTTGATCTCGGGGGCGATGATCTTCAGCCCGAACATCTCGGCCGCCAGTTCGCTCGCCACGGCCGCCGTGTGGCGCAGCCCCTTCTCGGCTATGTGGCGCGCGCTGAGGGCCGTATCCTCCGATTCGATGAGCTTCCAGGGGCGGACGTCCAGATAGTCGATACATTGCAGCAGGGCCATGGGGTGCGACTCCACCTCGCGGATGTCGTCCAACCCGACGTCGGGCAGCACCATCAGGTTCTGCTTTATGGGCAGATAGATCTCGCCCGCCACCTGAAGGTTGGCGTCCTGCAGGATGCTGTAATTGGCTATGATCGACCCCGCGATGGAGTTCTCGATGGCCATCATGCCCATGTCGGCGTCGCCGCGTTTGACGGCGGCGGCCACGCCTCGGAATGTGTCCTGAGGCATTATGTCGATATCGCGGCCGAAATATTCGTTGGCCGCTATGTGGTGGAAGCACCCTTCGTAACCCTGTATGGCGATCTTCAGCATCCGTCTTGTCGGTTAAAAAAAATCCTGACCTCGCAGCGGCGGTCAGGATCAATATCACTCGTTCATGAAATCTTCACAGTTTAGCATATCGTATCCCGACCGTTCGCACGGTAATAATAAAATCGCTTGAAAAAGAAGAAATTCATGTTCATATTCTCGTTGTCGGCGGTCTTTCCCGCTTCGGGTACAAATATATCGCAAATCGTCGACATATCAAAATTCGCGGCGAATAAATATGCGGAAAATTATTCAAATTATTTCATAATGCACTCTCTTCGCGATGCGGACGTCGGCGGCATGTGCGGGCAACGGTGTGATGTTCAGTGTTGTGCGGTTACAACTCCCGCAGGTCGACTATGCCGTTCATGACGGCATAAATGGTAAGGCGGCCGATCGATCGCGAGCCTATTTTCTCGCATATGTTGCGTCGGTGGAATATGACCGTGGCCGACGATATGTTCAGCCGATCGGCTATCTCCTTGTTTATATATCCCTTGACGGCGAGCGCGAGCACATCCTTTTCGCGCGGCGACAGCAGTTCGGCATACTCTTTTTCGGCGTGCGGACGCATGCCGTGGGCAGCATGTGCGGCGTTGTGAATGGCGAGGAAGGTCTTGAGCAGGTCGCGTTCGGGACGGCGCGTGTCCACGGTGCGGAATTCGGCGGGGATTCCTTCGGCTTCGCCGTCGACGAGCACTATGCAGCGACGGTGCTGCGGGGCGAAGAAAGGCAGATCGGCGGCGAGTATCTCTGCCGACACGAAGTAGTGGATGGCCGTATGCGGGTCGTCTGCTTCGAATTCCTCCATCGAGTTGTAGGAGGCTATCTCCACGTTGCGGAACACGTCGACGAACGGGGCTATGTCGGCCAGTATGGCGCGCATGGCCAGACAGCACAGCGAATTGGGGTGTATGACCGCTATTTTGGGTTTGACTTCCATCGTTGCAAAGATAAGATAATTAACCGTAATGCAAAACTATAATAAATGATAGTTGATGCGCTTGCGCGGGGAGAGTACCTTTGCATTGCGGTTTCGGGGACTTGGATGCGTAATGCCGCAGGCATTACTATCTTCGGCGGCTCGCGCAAAGCGCCCCCCCCAGCAGCCGAAGATAAATTTATATTAATAAGTCTTACGATGAAATTATTGTTCATTTTCGCACTGTTCGTCCTGTCGGGCGGCGTTTGCCATGACTGTTATTCTGCCGAGCGTCCCGACAGCTTGTATGCCGTATACGGCGGCGAGGTGCAGGACGAGCGTCGCATAGATGCGGTGGTGGTCTCGACCGACATGCCCAAGTCGTACATCGACAAGAAGCATATCCCCGTGGCGGTGTCGCGGCTGCGCAGCGAGGATCTGGAGCGGGAACGCGTATTGTCGATAAAGGATCTCACGGCCATAGTGCCCAACTTCTACCAGCCCGACTACGGGTCGAAAATGACCTCGTCGATATACGTCCGCGGATTCGGCGCGCGCATCGACCAGCCGGTCATAGGCGTCAGCGTCGACGGCGTTCCCTACCTTAACAAGAACAACTACGATTTCGACATGCTCGACGTGGCGGCTGTCGAGATGCTTCGCGGCCCGCAGGGCACTCTTTTCGGGCGAAATACCATGGGCGGCCAGCTCAATATCTATACTCTCTCGCCGCGGACGATACGTCGAGGCAGCCATGCCGTGCGTGCCTCGGCTGAATACGGTTCGGGCAATACGGTTCGGGCGCGGGCGTCGTATTATCGCAACGGATCGGGCCGTTGGGGATATATGGCGGGCGGTTATTACACCCGCACCGACGGATTCTTCGACAATCTGTACGACGGCAGCCGTTGCGACTACGGTCGGAGCGGCGGCGGACGCGTGCGCGTGGCGGGCGACCTCGGCCGCGGATGGACGCTCGACAATACTCTGTCGGTCGGATACGACGACGAGGGGGGATATGCCTACTCTCTCTACGATGTCGAGACCGGTGCGGTGCACGGTGTCGATTACAATTCGCCGAGCGGCTACGAACGCCTGACGGTCACCGACGGTATGATAGTGCGGCGGCGCGGTCCGAAAACGGAGTTCAGCAGTACGACGGGTTACCAATTCACCCACGACCGAATGAATATCGACAATGATTTCACATCGGCGTCGCTCTTCACGCTCTTGCAGGAGCAGCACGAACACGCTCTGACGGAGGATCTGGTATTGCGTACATATGATGCCGGTCGGCGCTGGCAGTGGATCACGGGAGCCTACGGATTTTACAAGAGCCTGAGGATGAATGCTCCCGTCACGTTCCTTCAGGACGGTATCGACCGTTTGATATTGTCGGCGGCCAACAAGGGCATTCAGAGCGTGATGCCGTTCGCGCGGCTGGAGCTGGAGGAGTCGCAGTTCGACATAGCGAGCAATTTCGACATTCCCGCCTACGGATTGGCCGTCTATCACGAATCGTCGTTTCGTGCGGGCCGACGGTGGCGATTCACGGCGGGTCTGCGCCTCGATTACGAGTCGACGAGGATGGATTACGACAATTACACTGCCGTGAATTACCGTCTTGCGCCCATGATGCAGGACTATAATAAGGTGGAGGTTCCCTTTGCGGGACGCGAGAAGCTCGACTGGCTGGAGGTGCTGCCCAAATTCGCAGTCAATTTCACCACTGGCGCGGGCGATCTCTACGCCACGGTGACACGCGGCTATAAGGCGGGAGGCTTCAATACGCAGATATTTTCGGATATTCTCCAGAACAAGATGATGACCGAAATGATGTCGCAGATGCGTCCCCGTGCGGGTGTCGAGTCGCCTTACGATGCGGCGGCGGTGACCACGTACGATCCCGAATACAGTTGGAACTATGAGGCGGGAGGCCACCTGCGTCTGGCCGAAGGCCTTTTGTACGTCGATTTCGCGGCTTTCTGGATCGAGTGCCGCGACCAGCAGCTGACTGTATTTCCCGAGGGTACGGCGACGGGCCGTATGATGTCGAACGCGGGGCGTTCGCGCAGCCGCGGTGCCGAGCTGTCGGTGAATCTGCTGCCCCTGCGCGATCTGTCGATCAGGGGCAATTACGGATATACCAACGCCGAGTTCGTGGAGTTCGACGACGGCGAAGCCGATTATGCGGGCAACTGTCTGCCTTACGCTCCGCAGCATACCGTCGCAGCGGGTGTGTCGTACGATTGGCGCACGGGCAGGCGAGCGGTGGATCGCGTCGTTTTCGACTGCACGTGGCAGGGGGCGGGCAAGATATATTGGAACGAGAGCAATTCGCTGTCGCAGAATTTCTATTCGCAGTTGGGAGCCTCGGTGAAACTCTGCCACGGCGATTTCTCGCTTACGTTGTGGGGCCGCAACCTTTTGAACGAAGATTTTTACACCTTCTATTTCAAGTCGGTCAACAACAACTTCTTAAGCCGCGGCAAACCGCGCCGCATGGGGGTCACGTTGAGTTATGCGATGTAGTGATGATTTGGATATCGCTCACCTTTGCGCTGTCGTCGGACGGCAAAAAATATCCCCGAAAGGTCGAACCTTTCGGGGATGTTTCGTTCAGGGACCCGAACACTACTCTGCCGCAGGGGTCTCGGCGGGAGCTTGGGGAACCTCCGCACTCTTTACATCGTGCAGTTCGACCTTGAATTCCAACGCCTCGTTGGGACCGATGGGACCTTGGCCGAATGCGCCGTAACCCAGCTCGGCAGGGATCCACAACGTTATTTGGCCGCCTTTGCCCACGAGCTGCATACCCTCGGTCCAGCCTTTGATGACCTGATTGAGTCCGAACTCGATGGGTTCGCCGCGCTTGTAAGACGAATCGAATACGGTGCCGTCCTTCAGTTTGCCTTCGTAGTCTACCTTCACGATATCGGTGGCCTGAGGCTTGATATCCGTGTCGCCCGCTTTGTCGATGCGGTAGAGCAGGCCGCTTGCGGTTTTCTGCACGCCGCTCTTTTTCTCTATCTGCGCGAGCCACTCCTCCGACGCTTTGGCGTTCTCGGCGGGACGCACTACCATGAAATAGTTCTGTATGAAGCGGTAACCATCCTCGGGGCTGATCTTGGCATCGCCGGCCTGGGCATCCTCGATGCCTTGAGCGAACCAATAGGTCTGCAACGGCAGGCGGGCGTTGCGAAGGTTGGTACCCATGTCGTAACCGTAGGCGTACGAAACCTCCTTGCGCTCCTTGTCGTCGGCGAAGATGTCGTTGTCCTCTTGGGCCTTGGTGCTGTCGGCGGCTATTGCGGCCATAAGCTCCTGCATGCGCTTGGGACGCTCCATCGAGAAGAAGTTTTCCAGTACTCCGATAGCTTCGTCGTGCTTTTTGTCCTCTTTATCGACTTTGGCGTTCAGGGCCGCTTCGGCGCCGTCGATCATGGCTTTCATGTCGAATTTCATCTCGGGCATCTGACCCGCTATGCCTTGGCCTATGTCGGCTCCTATGGCATACGACAGCGTATCGAGTTTCGATTTGTCGCCCTTGGTAATGATCGACGACGATTTGCCGCCGCACGAAACCATCATCGCCGCGAAAACGAGCGCGGCGGCTCCGTAAATAATTTTTTTCATCTTTCGGTTAATTTTATCTGTTGTTTGTTTCCGTTTGCTTTTCCCTGATCGATTAACGCCCGCGACGTTTCACCTCCGTAACCTCCACCTCGTAACGCAGCATGGCATTGGGGGCGATTCCCAGCGTCGCGTCGCCTGCCGATCCGTAACCCAGCGCCGACGGTATCCACAGTGTGATGCGTCCTCCTTCGCCCACGAGCTTCACGCCTTCCTTGAGTCCCGGGATCAGTTTGTTGGCTGCCGCGCGCAAAGTCGCGTCGCGATCGGCGGCGCGGTCGACCTCCTTGCCGTCCATAGTCGTGGCGCGGTAGCGTATAGCCACCGTATCGCGGTCGTTGCCGAGCGTCTTGTTCATGTCGCCCAACGTCTCGACCTTGTAGGTGAGTCCGCTCGCTGTGCGCACCACGTCGCGGTCCGAAGCTGCCAGGTCGGCGAGATACTGCTCCTCGTACTTGCGCACGCGCTCGTAAACCCCGTAGTTCATGTATGTCAGGAAATAGGTGCGCGCCTCGTCGGCCGTCATCTTTCCGCGTCCGTTCAGCACGTCGGTTATTCCCGCCAGCACTGCGTCGCGTTGCAGCGTGGAGTCCATCCTCAGGATGTTGTAGGCAATGTTCATGCCTACGACATACGACAGCGAATCGGCCTCGGCCGTCAGCGCGAAGTTCTTGCCGCCGCGCGTGCATCCGCCCGCAAGCGATGCTGCCGCCGAGCATAATGCGAACGCCGACAGGATATGTGTGGTGAATCGTTTCATTCCGTATCGTTGTTTTGCGACCGCAGCGCTATGCCGCACATTCGGTACAGCAGGCGCGCTCCGATCTTGGCGTCGATGCTGCCGCCGTTTGCGGGCGACACACCCGTCAAGGCGAATCCCGCTATGCGTCGTCCCGAAGTCGCTATGCGGTCGAGCAGGTAGACGGTTTGGCTGAAGCTCAGTCCTCCCGCCTCAGCTTCGGGCGAGTGCGGACAGTTGTCGGGCGACAGAGCCGATATGTCGAGGTCGGCGTATATCGTGTCGGGCAGTTCCGCGACCACGGCGTCGCATACCTGCCGCCATGTGTATCCCTCGAAACTCATCTGTGCCATGCGGCCGCTGCCGAACATGGTCATGCGCTCCGATTCGCGGATCATGCGGTGTTCGGTGGCCGAGAAATCGCGTACGCCGACATGTACTATCGGGCCGAGTCCGTCGATATTCTCCGCGGCGTCGCCTATGACCGATGCACACGAGAGTTCGAATCCTTCGTGGCGGCTCTTCATGCGGCAGCGGGCGTCGATGTGGAGCACTCCGATTCCGTTCTCGTATTCGGCCGCAGCCTGCAACGCGCCATATACGGTCGACTGGTCGCCGCCCACCAGTCCCACGATTTTGCCCTTTCCGAGCAGGTCGCGCACTTGCGAGCGGATGTTGTCGCTCACGGCACGGCATTCGTCGTCTATGCGTCGTTGCTTGCGGGCATAATAATCCTCGGTCAGACCGCCCATAATGCCTCCGCCCTTCTCTTCGCGACTGCGCAGACGTTCCACGTCCTGACGCAGACTGTGCGATATTTCCTGAATGGTGTAATCGATGTCGGCCGTCGCCATGCCCTTACGCCACTCGTCGGGCGAGAGAGGATCGTAGAGATCCATGCGCATCGACTCCTCGATCATGGCGTCGGGAGCGTACGACGACGACCCTTCGGGCGCCGTGGCATCCCACGGGGCCGAGACCAGCACCAATGCTGCGCTTTCGGGCCGACACGGCATTCCGAAATATGTGCCGTTGTCAGGATCGGCGGCTTCGATATTGCATTCCGACATAGTTCCCTTCTTTGTCCGTTCGTTTCGCACAATCGTTTCCCGCCTCGGCAAAGATCGTGCACTCCGATTGCGGAACGGATCTCCGACTGAGATCGGCGCACGGTCGCTCGTGCGATTTGTGACTACAAATATACGTATTAAACTCCGTTGCGCCAAATAACCGACTGCGAATGTGACGAGTCGTGGCGGAATAGGCTTTTTTTCGTCACGGCGGTCGTCGGGGCAACGGCTTGTCCGAATGTGTCTCCGAGGAGCTTCCGTCGCAACATTCCCGCCGCAAAAACAAAGCTGCCCGAAGATTCGGACAGCTCTGCCAATTATGAAAAGATTTGCTTTTTATTCGAGCACTTTCACCTTGATGTTGCGGAACCATACGTCGTCGCCGTGGTCCTGCAAGCCGATGTAACCCTCGTGGTTGTCACCGCCGCAGTTGAGCAACAGCTCGTAAGCGTCGGGCCACTTGTCCTTGCTGAACTTCGAGTTGTCGAGAAGCTCCTGCCACTGGGGAGTCCACAAGTGGTACTCCACTACGGGAACGTCGTTCTGGTAGTGAACCACGGTGCCCTTGTAGCAAAGGATCTTGGTTTTGTTCCACTCGCCGTAAGGCTTCTGGTTCTGCGGTTTCGCGGGGATCATGTCATAAAGCGATGCCGACATGCGGTTGCCGTCCACACCCAACTTGGCGTCGGGGTGGTTGGCGTTGTCGAGAACCTGATACTCGGGAGCCGAGATGTAGATCGGCTTGCCCGGGATCTCCTGAGCCAGGTAGAAGATACCCGAGTTAGAACCCTTGGCAACCTTCCACTCCAACTCCAACTCGAAATTCTTGAATTTCTGGTCGAAGATGATATCGCCGCCCTCCAGCGTCTGAGCCTCGCCGCCGCCCGAGCCGTTGAACTTCAGGCAGCCGTCCTCGATGGTCCAGCGTGAGGGAACCTCGGTCTTTCCGTAACCTCTCCAACCGTCGAGGCTCGTTCCGTCGAACAATACCACGGTGTTGGCGTCATCCTCGCCGCCTTTGCAGCCCGAGAATATCGCGGCAGATGCCAGAGCGGCCATGAATAATACTTTTTTCATTTCAGTTTATAAATTTAATAGTTGTCGTCGATTATTTGGGCATGTCGCAGAGCTTCCAGCCGTCACGATAGTTGTGCTTTATCATCTCGGCGGCGAACTGCTGTGCGTTGATCGGATCGGTGTAGGTCTTGTTGAAAGTCGGGTGACCGTCGTTCACCGAGAAGCCGTCCTCGATCATGATGCGGATCGTCTCGTCGGGACCGATGTTGGTGAAACGCATGTTGGCGCCGTCCCACTCCAAAGTCTTGTTGAGGCCCTGAAGACGAACGCCCAAAACGCCCATTACTACCATCTCGTTGAAAGGACCTGCCTCCGAGAAGTCCGAGTTGGTGAGAGTACGGTTCTCCTTGTTCTCCTTGCAGGCGCGTACCCAGTCCTTACCATGCGACAGCTCGACTTTGCGAGCGCGTGCGGGAACCTTGGGCTCGCGACCCGATACGAGGTAGGGGTTAACGCCGTAGCAACCGCATACGAGGATATCCTTCGTACCGTAGAATATGGCGCCGCCGCCCTGATCGTTGAGGTTCTTGCCGGGCTCCAGACCTTCGGGACGCGGAGGAGTCAGACCGCCATCGTACCACGTTACGGTTACCTCGGGCAGCTTCACCTTGTCCTTCTTGCCGCGTGCGGGGAATACGTAGGTTACCATCTGTGCCTGCGGAGCGCACTCGGTCAACAGAGCGGTCGACGAACCCTGAACCTTGGTGGGGTAGCCCAGCTGGAGTGCCTTGAATACGGGGTGGAGGATATGGCAAGCCATGTCACCCAATGCGCCCGTACCGAAATCCCACCATCCGCGCCAGTTCCAAGGCTGATAGATCTTGTTGTAGGGACGGTATTGAGCCGGACCGAGGAACAGATCCCAGTTCAGCGTGTCGGGAATGGGATCCACCTGCGTGGGACGCATCAGACCCTGCGGCCAAATGGGACGGTCGGTGAACGCGTCTACGCGGGTCACCTCGCCGATCTCGCCGTTCCAGATCCAGTCGCAAACCTTCTGCACGCCTTCGCCCGACGAACCCTGGTTACCCATCTGAGTGGCTACGCCTTTCTCGGCAGCCAGCTTGGTCAGCAGACGAGACTCGTAAACCGAGTGGGTAAGGGGCTTCTCGCAGTATACGTGCTTGCCCAGCTCCATTGCGGTGCTCGATACCAGCGCGTGAGTGTGGTCGGGGGTACCGCAGACTACGGCGTCGATCTGATTGCCGATCTTGTCGTACATCTCGCGCCAGTCCCAAAAACGCTGAGCCTTGGCATAGCGGTTGAAAGTGCCTTTGGCATAGTTCCAGTCGGTATCGCACAGAGCCACGATGTTCTCGTCCGATACGTCGCTCAGCACGGCTGCGCCTCGGCCGCCGACACCGACGCCTGCGATGTTCAGCTTGTCCGAAGGAGCTTTGTGTCCGAATGCCGCTCCCATTACGTTTCCGGGAACGACGGTCATGGCTGCCAGACCCGTCGCCGAGGTCTTCAGAAAGTCAGCTCGTGAAATTTTCTTTGACATAGTCGTTAATTTTTAGGTTAATAAAAGTTTATCTTTAATTTCAGCATGTGCTTCGTTCTCATGTCTCCGCCGTCAGTACTTTATGCTCGGCAGCGATTCGAGGTTGTACAGGCTGCGCTCGGCGCAGTTCTTGGGCGGCAGCGAGTAATTGCGCACCTCGACGAATATGTCTTGTGCGCCGCATTTCACGGCTTCCTCTATTATGGGGTCGAAATCGATCCGTCCGCTTTCGCCCGTCACGCCGTAATCGTGCGCATGAAGCAGCAGAACCCTCTTGCCGTAACGTTTCAGCAGTGCCAGGATGTCGATCCCCGCTTCGGCCGTTTCGTAGGTGTCTATCTCGAACCACACTTTCGCGGGATCGGTCGCCGCGGCTATAGCGTCGAACGTCGACACTCCGTTTTCCGCCTTCAGATGCCTTTTGTCGGGGTGAAAACAGAACTTCATTCCGCGCTGCGCCGCCATGTCGCCTATCGTGTCGAAATAGTCGGCATAGCGCGCCGTATCCTCCTCCGTAAGGGATTCGGGCAGGTTCGGCATCGTTATGTAGCGGCATCCCGTGTCGCGGTGAATGTCCAACGCTTCGGCCCACCATTTCATAACGGGATCTTCGGCTTCGTTCGCCGCGTCGGCTTCCAGACCACCGTTTTCCGCCGGAGCGGATTGCGTCGCAGTCTCGGGACGATCTTCGAGGAACTTGGTCAGATGCGCTCCCGCTATCTTCAATCCCGCTTTTCGGGCCGCTTCGCGGAATTCGTCGGGCTTCATGTCGTATATCCTGCCGTTCGAGTACGATGCGGTCTCGATCATGGTGTAACCCATCTGCGCCACGTCGGACAACGTGTTGCGCGGATTCTCGCACATGTCGCCCTGCAACGATTGCAGATTCAGTCCGATGTCGTTCTTGATGTTGCTCAACGCCTCGTCGACGGCTTCGGTGAACGTGTCGACGGCCTTTTTCAGTCCGATCATCGAGCCGACGACATCCGTCGCCGCCGATAATCCGTGTTTGAAGAATCCCAGTCTGTCCATGTCACCTTGTCGTTCGTTTCGCGCTCAGGCATCGCCTCGCGCTCTATTTTTCGCTATCCGAGCTTTCGTTCGATTCGTTCTCGCGATCGAGCGCACTCACCGTGTCGTCCAGCGCAGATTCCGTATTCTCATCGGCCGTATCTGCGACGTTGCCCTCGGCAGCCATACGAGCGACGTATGCGGCCTCCTCTTTGGCTCTTTGCATCTCTATGCGTCGGGCTATGCGTATTCCGTATTCGTACAGAGCGTAGCAGGGCACGAATATGAGTACTTGGCTCACCACGTCGGGCGGGGTGATTACTGCCGAGAAGACGAGCAGTGCCACTACGGCCATTTTGCGGTATTGCCGCATGGATTCCGATCCGATTATGCCGATCGTGGCCAGCAGTCTGATAAGCAACGGCAGCTGGAACGCTATGGCTCCCGCGAACGAAACTCCGAGCACGGTGCTCATGAACGATCCCACGTCGATGATGTTGCTTATCTGGTCGCTTACCGTGTAATTGCCCAGGAAATTGATGGCCAGAGGCGATATTATGTAGTAGCCGAACAGCAGACCCAATATGAACCATATAGGAGTCTCCACCACGTAGCGTATGCTCTGTTTGCGCTGATAGGGCGGCAGTGCGGGCTTCACGAACAGCCACAACTCCCATATAAGGTATGGAAAGGCCACCACGAACGCTCCCACGAGCGAACTCTTGATATGCAACATGAACTGGCCCGCCATCTTGTTGTTGAACAGCTCCACGTTTTCGGGGTGTATGTTCAACGCCTCGGAGTTCATCACTCCCGCCAGCCAAGTGAACAGGCGGTTGGTGGGGAACTCGGGGCGGATGGGAGCGAATACGATATCGAGCACGATGCCTTTCAGTATGAAGAATACCACGAAAAGCACCGAGAATATCAGAGCTACGCGAATGAGTATTTTACGAAGTTCGTCGAGGTGTTCGCCGAACGTCATCTCCGCGCCTTCGTTGTCTGCCGGATTGCCCATAACTCTCAAACCTCGTCTTGATTACTCTTTTGCGGCGGGTTTCTTGTCGTCATCGTCGTCGGTGACGGGTTTGTTCATGGCATCCTTGAACTCCTTGATGCCGCGACCCGCTCCGCGCATGAGCTCGGGCAGTTTTTTGCCACCGAAGAGGAGCAGCAATGCCAAGACTATGAGCAGAATCTCGCTGGTACCCAGACCGCCGATTAAAAGCATATTCATAATACTCTATTTTTTAAATAAATTAATAATTCAAATCGTACGTTTTTCATCCGAAAGTTACGAACAATATTCCGTTTTTCCAACTTCGGGTTGCGTTTTTTGCTATCGGCTTCGGTGTCCCTCGCAGTCGCGGCATCCGTTCGGTCGTATGATAGTCCGTTGAACGTTAATGTGTTTTGCGGAGCCGCCACGGCCGATAAAAAAAATGCCGCACGACGATTTTTCGTAAATAAAACGGGACGGCGACCTTTTTTATTATGGCCGCCGTCCCGTCGTATCATGCGCGCGTCAGCGCAGGTAATCCTCGAAGTAGTTCGTTATTTTATTATATAGGTGTACCGCGTCGCGGCCGAATACGTTGTGCTCGGCGCAGGGGTAGGGGAAATAGTCCACCTGCACGTTATTCTTTATGCACTCGCGCACGAAGCTGAGCGAATGCTCCCACACTACGGTGTTGTCTATCGCACCCTGACAGATGAGCAGTTTGCCGCGCAGATCCTTGGCCTTATTGATGAGGCTCGTGGCGGCGAAACCCTCGGGGTTGTTGTGGGTGTTGTCCATGTAGCGCTCGCCGTACATCACCTCGTACCATTTCCAGTCGATCACGGGACCGCCCGCCACACCTGCTTTGAACACATCGGGGTAGTTGGTCATGAGCGATATGGTCATGTAGCCGCCGTAGCTCCAGCCGTGTACACCCACGCGGTCGCGGTCGGTCCACGGTTGCGACAGCAGCCACTCCAGGCCTGCCATCTGGTCGGCCATCTCGCACTGTCCGCAGCGGCGGTGGATGGCTTTCTCGTACTCGGCGCCGCGGTTCGACGTGCCGCGGTTGTCCATCACGAACACCACGTATCCGCGCTGGGCCATGTACATCTCCCAGCGGCGCAGCAGACCCTGATAGCTGTTGCGTACCATCTGCGAGTGAGGACCTCCGTAGACGTAGAGAATCACGGGATATTTCTTCGCAGGATCGAAGTCGAGCGGCTTGATGAGGCGGTAGTAGTTGTCGAATTTGCCGTCGGCGCTCTTCACCGAGCCCAGCGATATCTCGGCGAAATCGAAGCCCTCGGTGGGATCGGGAGCGCGGAACAGCTCACGTGCGGGCTTGCCGTCGCTGCGGCCCAATTCCACTACGCGGGGAACTCGGAGCGACGAATAGGTGTCGAGGAAGTAACGGCCGCTGCGGCTGACGGCCACGTCGTGCCATCCCTCGGCGGCGGTCAGGCGGGTCTGCTTGCCCGTGGCCAGATCGACTTTGAAAAGGTGATTCTCTATGGGCGACACCTCGGCCGAGGTGTAATAGACGTGTTTGTCGTCCTGCGCCACGTATTTCACGTCGGCGTCGGTCGCAGTGAGGCGTTTGATTACGCCTTCGTCGTTGCAGAGATAGAGGTTTCGGTATCCGTCGCGGTTATCGGTGTCGTAGATGAAGCGCGAGGGATCGCCATGCAGGAACACCAGCGTATACTGCGGCTCGACGAAACGGTCGTTATGCTCGGCGAGAACCTGACGGACGAATTCTCCCGTCGCGGCGTCGTAGATGTTGAGGTGCATGTTCTTCTGCGGGCGGTCGAGCACCTGGATGTAGATGCGGCGAGAGTCGGGCGACCACGTTATGTTGGTCAGGTAGCGTTCGTCGTCGAAATCGGTGACCTTCATGTAGACCGTCTCGCCCGAGGCGATGTCGTAGACTCCGAGGCTGACGTGTTCCGACGCCATGCCGTTCATGGGATACTTTATGTTGCGCAGCGAACCCGTGCGGGTGGTTATGTCGAGGAGCGGGAAATCGGTTACGCGCGATTCGTCCTTGCGATAGAAGGCTATCTTGGTTGCGTCGGGCGAGAAGAATATGCCGTTCGAAATGCCGAACTCGTTGCGGCTCACGCTCTGTCCGCAGACTATGTTTTTGTCGTCGTACGAGGTTACGGCGCGTTCGCGCCCGTCGACGAAGCAATAGAGATTGTTCTCGCGCGTGTAGGCGTATATGCCGCCTTTGCCGCCTTGCCGCGTGAGGTCGGCTCCCGCGGGGATCTTGTAAGAATCGGCCACCGTGCGGCTCTTGAGATCGATCACGTTGCGCATGCCGTGCGCTGCGACGGCCAGCGAGGTATCGTCATCGAACGCATACGGAGGGAAAGTCTTGAAATCGGTCGAGAGCAGGGCATTGAGTTCGTCGAGCGTCAGGAGCGTGCGGCGCTTGCCCGTGCGTGCGTCGGTGGCGGTCAATGCGTTCTGTTCTACGGATGCGTAGCTGTCGCTCTCGCCGATCCACCTCACGGGGTAGGTTTTGGGCGAAAGGTCGCGGTTGAGAACCACATCCTCCATTGTCAAAAGACGGCCTTCGTGCGATTGCGCCGTCGCCGCAGGGATTGTCATAAGCATGGTTGCCGCGAGCGTGGCGGCGATAAGTGATATTTTTTTCTTCATTTCGAGTTTGAGTTATTCGTCGTTGTCATTCCGATTGCGAAAATAGGGAAAATCGCGGAGAAATCCAATTCGTCCCCGCAGGCTGCATCCCGAATTCGAAATATGCCGATTACTTTTCCGCCAGTCCTGCCGCGACTATGGCTTCGGCCAGCGTGAAGTCGTCGGGGTAGTCTATGTCCATGCTCTCGATGCGATCGGTGACGGCCATGTAGGGGCGGACACCTATGCGGCGGCGCATGTCGCGCCATACTTCGCGGCGGAAGACGAAGAATGCCGATGTCTCCACGAATACGGGCTCCAGATCCTGCGTGCGGGGTACGCGTTCGGGTGAATAGTTGAGCGTTTTTCCCTCGTACCAGGCGAACGTCTGTATTCGTTCTGCGCTGAAAGCCGAATCGTAACGACCGCTCTCCACTCGGGCTACGGCGTCGTCGACGGTCGCGCTGCGTATGAACGGCGACGTGGCATGTGCCAGCACGTATATGTCGGCCTCCACCTCGCGCGTGAAAGCGTCGTATATCTCCTCGCCCAGCGTCGAATCGGAATCGAGCGCCGGATCGCGGTGCAGGAATCGCACTCCGTCGGGCAGATATCGTTCGAGGTCGGGATCGCTGCAATATACGTACACCTCGTCGATGCGCTCGCAGCGTCGCAGCGTGTCGAGAATGAAGGTCATGAGCGGCCGTCCGCCGAGCAGACGCAGGTTTTTGCCCTCGACGCGGCGGCTGTTGAGTCTTATCGGAACGAATGCTGCTGTTTTCATGTTTGTACCGTTAATGTACGAATTAGTATTGTCCTGAAGTCGGTGTCGTGCTATATCGGCAATTCGCCGCCGCTCTGCGCGGCGGATTGATGGGAGCGGGACCTTATTGCACCAACAGATTGCAGCCCCTGATGTCGGCGCCCGTCAAACGACCCTCTATCGTGAACGAGCCGTCGGCCGCGACGCACCCCACGTCTTGCGTGGCGATGAAGGCGCACGATCCGACGTTGGCCAGATCGATTATGTTTATCGCGCCGCGCGATCCTGCGGGCAGTATGCGCAGCGGATTGTTGACGTCTCTGGCGAACACGCGCATCCATGCGGGCGTGCGGAACACCCCTTCGCCCGATGAGTATGCCTGCGATGTCAGTTCGGCCATGCCGTACTCCGAGTGTATGCGTTCCACACCGAACGCTTCGGTGAGTATGCCGTGAAACTCGGCTTTGTCGAGCTCCTTGCGGCGGCCCTTCATGCCTCCCGTCTCCATTACGACGGTGTCGCGCAGCTTCGGTGCGTAACGTTCGGCCAGATCCCACAGCGCGTAACTTACTCCCAAGAGTATCTTGCGTTTGGGATCGCGTGCCATGTCGTCCAGCAGTTTTTCGTATTCGTCGAGGTAAAATCCTCCCGAGCCGCAACGGCGGATCAGTCGGTCGACCATGTAGACCAGCGACGAACCGTCGCGTTGCAGGTAGTTGGGCAGAAGTCCGTAGATACTCCACTCCTCGGCGGGGCCGTAGAAGTTCTCGAAAGCCTCGGTGAAGGCGCGTTCGTAGAGCGAGAGATCGGCCATCATGTGGCGCGACGGCTCGGTGCCGCCCGTGTTGCTCGACGTGAATATCTTCTCGGGTGCGCGTTCGCCGCAGTAGACCTCCCGTGTTTTGAAAAACTCTATCGGCAGGAACGGTATCCGCTCCGTCTGCGTGACGGATGCGGGATCTGTCCCCAGCAGCGATATGTAACGCCCATAGGGTTCGCATCGTTCGGCCTGAATGCGGAACAGCTCCAAGGCGACGCGGCGGAAATCATCGTCGTCGGCTATATCGAATATGCGGTCGTGATCGATCATCTCTTCGTCGTTGGCGGTTGCATATTGAACACGCTCCGAAACCGGAGGTCGACCGTGGGCCGGCTTCCGATTTCGGAGGCGTTCGACTTGGTGTTATTGTTTCTTGTTCTTGGGCGCAAGAATCATGTTCATCTTCTTGCCGTCGAGCTTGGGCATAAGCTCCACCTTGGCTATCTCCTCCAAATCGGTGGCGAATCGCAGCAGCAGGATTTCGCCCTGCTCCTTGAATACGATCGAGCGGCCTCGGAACACCACGTAAGCCTTCACCTTGGCTCCCTCCTTGAGGAAATTTTCGGCGTGCTTGAGCTTGAAATTGTAGTCGTGGTCGTCGGTCTGAGGTCCGAAACGAATCTCCTTCACCACTACCTTCACCTGCTTGGCCTTGATCTCCTTGGCCTTGCGCTTCTGCTGGTAGAGGAACTTCTGGTAGTCGGCAATGCGGCATACGGGCGGCTCGGCTTTGGGGGAGATCTCGATCAGATCCATCTCCATCTCTTCGGCCATTGCGAGAGCCTGCCTGATGGGCACCACGAGATTAGGTTCCACGTTATCGCCTACGAGGCGCACCGTGGGAGCCGTAATTTCATTGTTGGTGCGATGGGGATTCTCTTTTTCGGGGCGTCTGCCTCGCATCCCCTGTTGAGTTTTGATTCCGCCGCCCGAATAGGGTCGGGGCGAAAACGGTCTTTTCGTGATTGCCAAATTAGTAATCGTTTGATTTGTTGTACTGTTTGTTTATGTTTTGCGCGTCGCGCATCGTCTACTCCGTTTTGTGGGCTTCGGTTTCGGCGGCCACCAGCGACGAGAGGTAGTCGGCGAATTCCGCGATTCCCATCGAGCCCTTGTCGCCTTCGCCCTGCACGCGTACCGACACCTTGCGCTCGGCCTCCTCCTTTTCGCCCACTATGAGCAGGAAGGGGATGCGTTTCAGCTCGTTGTCGCGTATTTTGCGGCCTATCTTCTCGTTGCGCTCGTCGATCTGCACGCGCACGTCGCGGCGTTCCAGCTCGCGCGCCACTTCGGCGGCGTAGTCGTTGAACTTCTCCGATATGGGCAGTATCACCGCCTGGTCGGGTGTCAGCCACAACGGGAATTTGCCTGCCGTGTGCTCCAACAATACTGCCACGAAGCGCTCCATCGAACCGAACGGCGCGCGGTGGATCATGATGGGGCGGTGCTGTTTGTCGTCGGCGCCCTTGTAGGTGAGGTCGAAACGTTCGGGCAGGTTGTAGTCCACCTGAATGGTGCCCAGCTGCCAGCTTCGGCCCAATGCGTCCTTGACCATGAAGTCGAGCTTGGGACCGTAGAATGCGGCCTCGCCCGTCTCCACCACGGTGTTCAGGCCCTTGTCGGCCGCAGCCTTGATGATGGCGGCTTCGGCCTTTTCCCAATTCTCGTCCGAGCCGATGTATTTCTCCTTATTGTTCGGATCGCGCAGCGATATCTGTGCGGTGTAGTTCTCGAACTTCAGCGTGCGGAATATGTAGAGCACGATGTCGATCACCTTCTCGAACTCCTCCAGCAACTGATCGGGACGCACGAACATGTGGGCGTCGTCCTGCGTGAAACTGCGTACGCGGGTGAGTCCGTGCAGCTCGCCCGACTGCTCGTAGCGGTATACGGTTCCGAACTCGGCCAGACGCACGGGCAGGTCCTTGTACGAGCGCGGTTTGCTGCGGTAGATCTCGCAGTGATGGGGGCAGTTCATGGGTTTGAGCAGATACTCTTCGCCTTCGAACGGCGTGTGTATGGGCTGGAACGAATCCTTGCCGTACTTGGCGTAGTGACCCGAGGTCACATAGAGATCTTTGTTGCCGATGTGGGGCGTGATGACCTGCTGGTAGCCGTAATTCTTCTGTATTTTTCGCAGGAAGCGCTCCAGACGGTCGCGCAGCTCGGCACCCTTGGGCAGCCACATGGGAAGTCCCTGACCTACGCGCTGCGAGAACATGAACAGCTCCAGATCCTTGCCCAGCTTGCGGTGGTCGCGTTTCTTGGCCTCCTCGATCATGGCCAGATATTCGTCGAGCATCGATTTCTTGGGGAACGAGACGCCGTAGATGCGGGTCAGCATCTTGTTCTTCTCGTTGCCGCGCCAGTATGCTCCGGCCACCGACGTGAGCTTCAGGGCCTTGATGAATCCCGTGTCGGGGATATGCGGGCCGCGGCACAGATCGGTGAACGAGCCGTTGGTATAGAATGATATGGTGCCGTCCTCCAGATCGCGGATAAGCTCCACCTTATATTGATCGTTCTTCTCGGTGAATGTCTTGAGCGCATCCTCTTTCGACACCTCGGTGCGTACCAGACGCTCCTTGCCGCGGGCCAGCTCCTGCATCTTCTTCTCTATTGCGGGCAGGTCGGCTTCGGTGATGGGCACCGGAGAATCGACGTCGTAATAGAATCCGTTTTCGATGGCGGGGCCGATGCCGAACTTTATGCCCGGGTAGAGGCACTCCAAAGCCTCGGCCAGCAGGTGCGACGAGGTGTGCCAAAAGGCATGTTTGCCTTCGGGATCGTCCCACTTGAAAAATTTGATTTCCGCATCTTCTTCGATGGCGCGCGACATGTCGACCGTCGCGCCGTTTACCGAAGCGGCCAGAGAGTCGGCAGCTAAACGAGGACTGATGCTCTCCGCTACTTGGTAAGCCGTGGTTCCTTTGGCGTATTCACGCTGCGAACCGTCGGGGAATGTGATTTTAATCATCGTGTTTTATTTTAAGTTTTGCCGCTGCCGACGCTTCCACAATTACGAGACGGAATACATCGGTCCGACGGCGTTCTTTCTTATTCTTTCTACTCTTCGGTCTCGGGCAGTTTCAGATCCTTCACCGACACGTCGCGGCCCTTGTCGCGCTCGAATCGTTGCAGCGGATTGCGGGTCCACTCCTGACGGCGGCGACGGTTGCGGACTATGTCCGTGGCCGTGTAGATGGCGTTGCGCATCGATTGGGCGTCGGCCATGGCCTTGCCCGCTATGTCGTAGGCGGTGCCGTGGTCGGGCGAGGTGCGCACCACGGGCAGTCCTGCCGTGAAGTTCACACCGTCGGGCGAAATAGTCTTGAACGGCGTGAGCCCCTGATCGTGATACATGGCCAACACGGCGTCGTATTTGGCGTAGCCTCCGCCGCCGAAAAGGCCGTCGGCGGGGAAAGGACCGAATGCCAGAATGCCTTCGGCGAAAGCCTGCTCGATAGCGGGTTTTATGATGTTCTGCTCCTCGCTGCCGAGCATTCCGCCCTCGCCCGCATGGGGATTGAGAGCCAGCACGGCTATGCGCGGCTCCACGATGCCGAAATCATTTATGAGCGATTCGCGCAGAGTGGAGAGCGAACGCACGATCTTCTCTTTCGTGATGCTCGCGCTCACCTCGGCCATCGGGATGTGGATGGTCACCAGACCCACTCTGAGGCGGTCGCTGCACATTATCATCATCGGCTCGCCTCCGAAACGGTCGGCGAAATATTCGGTGTGGCCCGTAAAGCGGAAATCGTCGCTCTGCGCCGTCTCCTTGTTGATCGGGGCGGTCACCACGGCATCCAGCGCACCCGTTTTCAGGTCGCGTGCGGCAGTCTCCAAAGCCTCCACCGCAGCTCTGCCCGCCTCGGGCGAGGGGGTGCCGAGCGTGGGTTCTGTTTCGCCGCACTTCACCAGGTTGATCTTTCCGCGTCGCGCTTCGTCGGCCGAAGCCACGATATTGAACTGCACTTTATGCTCCTCGTCGAGCGTGGCGGCGTGGGCCGCGGCAGCTTTCTGCGACCCGTAGATTACGGGGGTAAAGAGTTCGGCTATGCGTGCGTCGGCGAAGGTGCGGAGTATTACCTCCCAGCCTATGCCGTCGGCGTCGCCTTGCGTGATTCCTATTTTGAGTCTTTGATCCGACATTTCGTTATGCTTGTTTTCAACTTGCAAATATACGAATTATTTCCAATTATCAGCCGATTAAGGCGTGTAATGACTCCCCGTTCGCCGTTCGTCGGCGAAATTCCGAGCACGCTATGCCCGCGGCCATCGCCACGTTGAGCGATTCGGAGCCTCGGCGGTCGGCGGGGTAGGAGGGTATCGACAGGCGTCGGGTGAGCGTCTCGGCACATTCGGCCGATATTCCGCGGCCCTCGTTGCCCATCACTATCACTCCCGAATCGCCGAGCGGCGTACGGTATATGTCGTCGCCGTCGAGCACCGTGCCGTAGACCGCGATGCCTTGCGCCGCGGTGCGGGAGAGGAAGTCGGCGAGCGGCAGATAGTGTACCCTTACGCGCAATATGGCTCCCATCGTGGCCTGCACGACCTTGGGATTGTAGAGGTCGGCCGAATCCTCGGAGCAGAATATATCGTCGATGCCGAACCAATCGGCCAAACGGACTATGGTGCCCATGTTTCCCGGGTTTTGCACTCCGTCCAGAGCGAGCGTGAGGCGGTCGGCGGGGGCCGTGTCGGGCGTGGCGTAACGCGGTTGCTCTACCACGGCGAGAGAATCCGATGCCGTTTTGAGCGACGATATGCGCTCCATTTCGTGCGGGGAAACACGTTCGGAGCGGCCGTCGAAAACCCCGTCGAGGGCGTACAGTTTTCTCACTTCGAGCGGCGAGGCGAGGATTTCGCCCACGAGTTTCGCCCCCTCGGCCGTGAATAGTCCGTTTTCCCGTCGGGCGCGTTTGTCGGCCAGCGAGCGGACGAATTGTATCTCAGCCTTTGTCATTGCGTTTGGGTTCTATGGTGAATGTCTCGCCTTCGCGGGCGATGTCGGTGGCGGGGAATACGGTCCGCGCCTCCTCCAGCAGGGGTTGCAGATCCTTGTAGCGCGAGGAGAAGTGGCCTATTATCAGCCTTCCCGCCGATGCTTTCGATGCCACGGCGGCGGCATCGGCCGTGGTGGCGTGGCCGCGTTCCTTGGCTATGCGTTTCTCGGCGGCGGCGTAAGTGGCCTCGTGATAGAGCAGGTCGACACCTTCGACCATGCCGGCCAGCCTCGCCGAATAGTTGGTGTCGGAGCAGTAGGCGTAGGCGGCGGATTCGTAGGGGCGGTAGGTGATGTCGGCATTGCGCAGCGTCTCGCCCGAGTCGAGCGCAATATCCTCGCCGCGCTTGGCGGCGGCTATCTGCGCTATGGAGAGCCCGTAGCGTTCGATGCAGGACTTGCGTATGTTGAGCGGCGGCTGTTTCTGACGGAACAGATATCCCGCCGTCGGCACGCGGTGGCGCAGCGGCAGCGACCACACCTCGATCGTGTCGTTCTCGAATACGATGCGGTGTTTCGTGGTGTCGACCTCCACCCATTCGGGGGTGTAGGGCAGATCGCGGTCGAAAAACCGCAGGTGTGCCTCCAGCATATCGCCGAAAGGACGCGGCGCGTATATCTTAAGCGGCGTTCGGCGGCCGTAAAGCCCCAGCGTCGACAGCAGCGGAAAGAGTCCGAAAACATGGTCGCCGTGCAGATGCGATATGAACACGGCCCGCAGCTTCAGCGGCGATATGCCGTGACGGAACATCTGCCGCTGCACGCCCTCGCCCGCATCGACGAGGAACAGTTGTTCGTTGATGTTCACCGTCTGTGCCGATGGGTGGGCGTGGGCCGTCGGCTTGGCCGAGGCGTTGCCGAGTATGGTGACCGCTATCGACATTTAGCGGCTCAGCAGAAAACGTTCGCAGTCGAGTGCGGCTATGCAGCCCGATCCCGCGGCCGTGATGGCCTGGCGGTAGTGGGGATCCTTTACGTCGCCCGCGGCGAATACGCCTTCTATGTCGGTTTTCGAAGTGCCCGCTCGGGTTACGATGTAGCCCTCGGCGTCGAGCACCAGTTTGCCTTGGAACAGCTCGGTGTTGGGATGGTGTCCTATGGCGAGGAAGAATCCGCTGATGTCGATCGTCAGCTCCTTGCCCGACGCATGGCGCAGGCGCGCGCCCGTAACTCCGTCGTCGTCGCCCAGCACCTCGACGGTGTTGTATTCGAACAGTACTTCGATGTTGGGGGTGTTCATGACCCTCTCCTGCATGGCTTTCGAGGCGCGCAGGAACGGTTTTCGCACAATCATGTAGACCTTGCGGCATATGGAAGCCAGGTAGGATGCCTCCTCGCATGCCGTGTCGCCTCCGCCCACCACGGCCACGTCCTGCTTGCGGTAGAAGAAGCCGTCGCACGTGGCGCATGCGCTCACGCCCATGCCGCGGAAGCGCGCTTCCGACTCCAGTCCCAGGTATTTGGCCGAAGCTCCCGTGGCTATTATTATGCTTTCGGCTTCGAGGCGGTGCTCGCCGTCTACCGTGACGCGGAACGGACGATCGGAGAAGTCGACGTCGGTCACCGTGCCGAAACGCACGTCGGCGCCGAAGCGTTGTGCCTGACGTTTCAGATCATCCATCATGGCCGTGCCGGCTATGCCCTCGGGATAACCCGGGAAATTCTCGATCTCGGTGGTGGTCGTAAGCTGTCCGCCCGGCTCTATGCCCTCGTAAACTATGGGGTTGAGGTTGGCGCGCGATGCGTATATGGCTGCGGTGTAGCCCGCGGGTCCGCTTCCTATGATAAGACATTTGGTCTGTTCCATGAATTTTATGTTTTTCGTGTTCGTTGCGAAATTTAAATTGCAAGATACGTGTTTTCCGCGAAAAACGCAAATTATTTGCCGAAAGCATCCTGTTTGCGCTTTGCGAGGCAGCGGAGGATTGCGGTTCGCTGAAGCCGCACGGATTGCCGAAAACGGCAGTCCTATATCTTCGGCGCGGTTGCGGAAAACTCCTTTATCTGACGTCCCGTGTAGTCGAACACTCCCCACCGGCAGCCCTTGCGCACCTGCGAATTACCGCTCACGGGATCGTATTCCACTATCTTGTAGTAGGGTTTTATGATGTAACGGCCCTGTTTGTCGATTAGGCCCATCCGTCCGCGTTTGGTCTTTACCTCGGCACGACCTTCGCGGAAGTCGTTCACCCAAGCGAAACGGGGTTTTATCACGGTGCGGTTTCTTTTGTCGACGAAACCCCAGCCTTCGGGATCGTACACTGCGGCCAACCCTTCGAACAACGAGCGTGCCTCGAAATGTCCGTCGAGTTGAAAAGCGCGCTGCGGCGTTTCGCGGATCTCGTCCGTCGCCGCTTGCGGAAACAGTTCGGTTATTCGGGCGCGGATGCCGTCGAACGCCTCGTCGTCGCGGCCTGCGCCCTCTGCGGCGTAGTACCATCTTACGGGGCGCATTTGGCCCTCGTCGTCGACGATTATGTTTTCGGGGCGTATGTTGAACAGCGAAACATTTGCCTCGACGAGCCTTTTTCGCAGTGTGTCGAGTGCGCGGAGCAGTTCGGCGGCTTCGGCGGCATCGGCCGTTTCTCGGATTGCCTCGTCGAGTGGCTTGCCGTCGGGCAGCGGTTCCAGCAGTATGTCGCAGTAGTATGGCGTCACGGCCGAGCTGCCGCAGCACATCTCGTCGCGCAGAATCTCTATCTTGGGTACGACGGGATGATTGAAATAACGCTTTTTTACGATGAATCTCTCCGCGCGCCGCAGTGCGTCGGGACGCAGGGGCATGCAGAGCAGATAACGGGCGTCGCGGCATTCTACCGTCGTTTCGGCGAAAAAGGTCGAACGCGATATCACGGTTTCGCGCCAAGAGAGGTTTGCCGTATGCGTGAAGCACGACGCGGGTGACATGAGCGCCGTGCGAAGATCGAAAATAGTAGCCATTACTCCAGGTTGGTTACGCTGCGCGATCCGATGTTGATGATCGAGAGCAGTTCGACTATGTTTGCGTTATATGCCATGCCGAGGAAGGGCGGTTCGGCCCCTGCGTCCTTTTTGCGGCGTACGGCGTCGTTGAATGCTTCGGGCATTTCGCTCGAGCATTCGGCCAGCGTGCGGGCATATTGCCCTGCGTGCGTCAGCTCTTGTCGTGTTGGAAATATCGCGGCAGGCCGGTCGGTGTTGGTCAGATGGATGTTGAACAGCAACGTCGCTCCGTCGTCGGTGGATATGCGGCGTATCTGCGAACAGATGTCGATCAATTCGTCGTCGTCGCAGTCCGAGACCTCGCCGTCGGTGATGTTTATCACCACGGGCGGAAAACTTTCGCGGTTCTGCGGGTCGGCGCACCATGCCTCTGCCAGATCGCGTACGCGCAACATGGCCTCGTACATGGGTGTGTTGCCTTCGCTTTTGACTTTTATCCACTGTTTTACGGTATGCCCTATGACTATTGTGCTTTTGCCGGATCCGTGTTGCGTGTTTATGGTCGATGTTTCGATGTTGCGCGCCTCAAGTCGGTCTATCGCGATGAACCCCGCAGGGTCGAGCAGATTCTCCACCGTGTCGTTGCCGTAACCGACGACGGCTATGTCGTAGTAATTGCGCAATCCGTCGGTGCGGCGACAGCGGTCTATGAGTTCCGAAATCAGCGTGTTGGCCGTATGTGCGACGGCCTCGGATTTAGGTATGTCTCTTTGGCCGAAATGAATATTTTCCTGCATGGAACCCGAACGGTCGATGGCGATTATGAATGCGGCGCGATGGCGGCGCGTTATCTCCTGAGTGTACATAGTGTTGTTGCCGATATTTGTTTTTATTGACAAAAATACAAATAAAAAATGTTAATCTACCTTTTTCAGGTATTTTTTCATCTATTATTATATATTTATTGGCTATATTTTATTGTATATGCAGTCTGAACGGAGTATTTGAATGACTCAGCGTGCTATTGTATATAAAATATTCCCGCCTTGCGGGCGGGAATCGTTACGGATGCGGGTGCGGTCAGCCTTTCGCTTCGTCGATCGTTATTGTCTGGCATGTGCCGTCGGTGCGGCGGATCGAGGCGAGTCCGTTGCGGAACGGTTTTGCCTTGTCGCCGAGTCCGAAGCTGCGCAGAGTACGGCCGTCGAGCGACAGAAAATGATTGTAGCCGCCGAGCGATACGAGTATCGTGCCTTCCGACGGTTCGAAAGCCGTGTCGTACAGAGGCGGAACGATCCATCTGTCGCCCGCTCGGCAGCCCCACAAGCAGTTCTGTTCGTCGGAGGCGGGTTCGTCGCTGCCGATTGCGGAGTTGTCGTCACGGCCTGCGGCGAAATTCATTATGCGTTCCAGATCGAAGAGTCGGGGCATGGGCGATAGAAGCATGCGCGCCAGACGATATTGCAGGGCCATCCCGCGAGAGGCGAAGAGGTCGGTCAGGCGGGTGAGTTCGTCGCGTTCGCCTCGGGCTATGTCGCGCGGACTTACTCCGAATTCGTGGTGGAGACGGAAATACTCGGCAGTGGCGGGATCGACGGCCGCGGCGTGGAGCATTGTCGAGATCAACGCTATCGAGTAGTCGTCTATGTGTTTGTCGAACATTCTGTTGGTCCGCAACGGGTGCTGATATGCAGCGGTTCCCGTTTCGATCGCGAGACTTCCCGCGAGTTCGGGGACGAAAGCCGCATCCCAGTCTATGGCACGCATGTCGCCGTCGGGAGTGACGATTATGTTTTCGGGTTTCAGATCGCCGTGCGCGTATTCTGAGGCGAGCA
>CAUDHE010000012.1 GCA_958449275.1 uncultured Alistipes sp.
GGGGTCGCATCTTCGATGCGAGCCGCCGAAGATAACGCCGCACAGCGGCGCAGTTGTTCGGGCTTCCGCGCGCCGAAGCTGCGGCCCGCACGACTCTGTCAAGTCGTATTACTATAATATAATGTTGTTCGCCGACGGCGGAGGACAAAACGAGTCTCGCGAGTTGCAGTCCGCCGCATAAAACAAAACGTTCCCCGTCTGACAATCAGACGGAGAACGCGTTTACGAATCCCGCTGCAAGCCTCGTACAAGGCCGCTGCGGACTGCTACTCGGCGAGCAACAGCTCGAGCATCTTTATAGACGATTTTGCAATGGGAGTACCCGGACCGAAGATGGCTGCGGCACCGTCACGATACAACTCGTCGTAGTCCTGAGCGGGAATCACGCCGCCCACGATGACGATTATATCCTCGCGGCCGAGCTTCTTCAACTCTGCGATGATCTGCGGCACGAGCGTAAGGTGACCCGCCGCAAGCGACGATACGCCCACGATATGCACGTCGTTCTCCACCGCCTGCTTGGCAGCCTCGGCGGGAGTCTGGAACAACGGCCCCATGTCGACGTCGAAACCCACGTCGGCATAACCCGTAGCCACCACCTTCGCGCCGCGATCGTGTCCGTCCTGACCCAATTTGGCGATCATTATACGGGGCTGGCGCCCCTCTTTCTCGGCAAACTCGGCGCACATGGCCTTTGCCTTCTCGAAATCGGCATCCTGTTTCATACCTGAACTGTAAACACCCGAAATTGAACGAATAACAGCCTTATAACGGCCTACCACCGCCTCGCAAGCATCCGAAATCTCGCCGAGCGTGGCGCGTACCTTAGCAGCCTCCACGGCCAACTCCAGCAAGTTGCCATCGCCGCTCTTCACGCACTCGGTGATGGCTGCCAGCGCCTTGTCGACGGCAGCCTGATCGCGGTTGGCGCGCAGCTCCTGCAAGCGCTTCACCTGACTCTCGCGCACCGCAGTGTTGTCCACGGCCAGAATGTCGATCGGCGCCTCCTTCTCCAGACGGTACTCGTTCAGACCGATGATCTTCTGCTCGCCCGAATCGATACGGGCCTGCGTGCGAGCCGCAGCCTCCTCGATACGCATCTTGGGAATACCCGTCTCGATAGCCTTGGCCATACCGCCGAGCTTCTCCACCTCCTCGATGTGTTCCCACGCCTTGTGGGCTATCTCGTTGGTGAGGGCCTCCACGTAGTAAGAGCCTGCCCACGGATCGACGTTGCGGCATACGTTGGTCTCCTCCTGAATGTATATCTGCGTGTTACGCGCGATACGGGCCGAGAAATCGGTCGGCAACGCGATAGCCTCGTCCAGAGCGTTGGTGTGCAGCGACTGGGTGTGACCCAACGCGGCACCCATGGCCTCGATGGCGGTACGAGCCACGTTATTGAACGGATCCTGCTCCGTAAGCGACCAGCCCGAAGTCTGGCTGTGAGTACGCAGCGCGAGCGATTTGGGGTTCTTGGGCTCGAACTGCTTCACGATCTTGGCCCACAACATACGTGCCGCACGCATCTTGGCGATCTCCATGAAATGGTTCATGCCGATGGCCCAGAAGAACGACAGACGCGGAGCGAAAGCGTCTACCGACATGCCTGCGTCGATACCTGCACGCAGATACTCCAGACCGTCGGCCAAAGTATACGCCAACTCGATATCGGCCGTAGCGCCAGCCTCCTGCATGTGGTAACCCGAGATCGAAATAGAGTTGAACTTGGGCATGTTCTTCGACGTGTACTCGAATATGTCGGCGATGATCTTCATCGAGAACTTGGGCGGATATATATAGGTATTGCGCACCATGAACTCTTTCAGAATGTCGTTCTGAATGGTACCTGCCAACTGGTCGAGCGTGCAACCCTGCTCCAAACCCGTCACGATGTAGAACGCCAGCACGGGCAGCACGGCACCGTTCATGGTCATCGACACCGACATCTTGTCCAACGGAATACCGTTGAACAGCACCTTCATGTCCTCCACCGAGCAGATCGAAACGCCCGCCTTGCCGACATCACCCACCACGCGCGGATGATCGGCATCGTAACCGCGGTGCGTGGCGAGGTCGAACGCCACCGACAGACCCTTCTGTCCCGCGGCGAGGTTGCGGCGATAGAACGCGTTAGACTCCTCGGCGGTAGAGAATCCCGCATACTGACGGATGGTCCAGGGACGCATCACGTACATGGTCGAATAGGGACCGCGCAGGAACGGGGCTATACCTGCGGCATAGTTCAGATGCTCCAGATTTTCGAGGTCTTTGGCCGTGTAGTCCGTTTTGACGGGTATCTGCTCGGCTGTCATCCAAGGCTGCGCCTCGGCTTGGGCGGCGCACTTAGCGTTGCCGCCTTCGTATGATAATTTTTCGAATTTTGCTCTCATGACTTTGCGTTTTAGATACCCAACTCCTTAAGATAGAACTTCAGAGTTTCGAGTACGTTGCTCTTCACATTGATGAAATTGGTGATACCCTGCGCCTCCAGCTCGGGCGTGCATGCGGGTGCACCCGCAACGACCAGAATGGCCTTGCCGTTCAGCAACTCCTTCACTTTCGGAGCCAGCTCGGCATAGTCGTCGTCCGACGAGCACACTACCACGATGTCGGCCTTGGCCTCCAGCGCGGCGGCCACACCATCCTCCACCGATTTGAAGAACGTATTGTCCTGAACGCGTATTCCCGCGCAAGCGAAGAAGTTGCACGAGAACTGCGCGCGGGCGCGAGCCATAGCGAGGTTTCCGCACGTGAGCATAAACGCTTTAGGCTCCTTGCCGCTGCGATCGACATGCAGACGCATGGCCTCGAACGCCATAGCGCCGCGATAGGGCTTCAGCAAATTACCCTCGGCCTCGGTACGCGTAACGACATCGGCCGTGACGGCTGCGTCGGCCACCTCGGTGAAGTTGGGATACTGGTTGGCGCCCAGCAGTATCTGACGACGGGTCGATATGTTCTTGTCCTTGGCTGCGGCCGAAGCATTCACGCGCTCGACGATGAATCCCGCCTCGAACGCCGCAATGTATCCGCCCTTATCCTCGGTCTCGAGGAAAAGTGCCCACGCCTGCTCGGCTATGTTGCGAGTAAGGGTCTCGATGTAGTACGAGCCTCCCGCAGGGTCTACCACCTGATCGAAATGCGCCTCGTGCTTGAGCAGCAGCTCCACGTTGCGCGCGATGCGTTTCGAGAACTCGTCGGGCTCGCCGAACGAGTAGTCGAACGGAGTGACCTCCAACGAATGTACGCCCGCCAACGAAGCCGACATGGCCTCGGTGGTACCGCGAAGCATATTCACGTAAGGGTCGTAAACCGTCTGATTCCAGGTCGAGGTGACGGCATGCGCGAACATTTTGCACGAGCACTCGCACTCGGGATTATAGCCCTTAACGATGTTGGCCCACAGCAGACGAGCCGCGCGGAACTTGGCGATCTCCATAAAGTAGTTCGACGTAACGGCGAACGAGAAACGTATCTTGCGGGCCGCCTCGTCGACCGAAAGTCCCGCTTCGGTGAGTTTCACCAGATAATCGTGCGCTGCGGCGAGGGTGAATGCCAACTCCTCGACGATGGTCGAACCCGCATTGCTGAAGGTGCTGCCCGTGACGTTCACCACGCGTATTCCCTTGTAGTCGGCGGTGCGGCGAACCAGAGCGGCCAGCGTGTCGAAACAGCGCTCGCCCTGAGGATCTTTGCAGCAGAAACGGCCTTTGGTCGAGAGATTCTTGACGATGGGATCGATGCAGAAATTGATATGCGCGTCGTCCTTCTCTATGCCCTCTTTTTCGATCTTGTCGAGCACCAGAGCCGCCACGGCGTGCATCTTGTGGCCCGAGAATGTTATCTCGACAGCGGGAATACATATCTCGGCAAGCAGAGTGTCGAGCTGTTCGGCCGTGAACTCTTTCGATGCGATGTGGAATCCGATGGAATCGACACCCGCATTGAGAAGTTTCAATGCCTCGGCATTGGCCTCGGCGGGATCGGTAACGGTAACGGTCTGGTGTATGCGCCAGTCGTTACGGTTGTGCGTTCCTCTCACATAAGGGAACTCGCCGGCCTGCGAAGCGAGAAATTCGATGCCTTCGAGATTCTCGGCGCGATAGTAGGGACGCACGTTGAATCCCTCGGCGGTTCTCCATACGAGTTTGCGCTCGTAGTCTGCACCTTTAAGGTCTGTCGTTATGGCCGCTTCCCATTGCTCGGTCGTGACCGGCGGAAATTCGGCGAACAACTTTTCTTTTTCGGTATTAGCCATAATTAGTTTTAGAATTAGTTTTAATGTATGTGTATTCGTTCGTGTTTGCGAATTATAAACCCTGCAAAGATAATATTTTTTTCATATCGGCGAACACTCTCTGTTACGAAAATAACAATAATTCTCCGTCCCCGAACACGCACTTCTAACGCCATGCGCGGCAGGCGCCAACTCCACATCACGCAATTTAGATCAAAAATACTCTATAACACCGCAAATATACCACCTTGACAAAATCGACAAAACTCCGAATAACGAATAAAAAATACATGATATTTTCGAAAAACTCATCGATTTTGCGGACCGATAATCGAAAAACAGAGCCTAAAACCGCAAAAACACCGATAAAAATTGCCGTTTTCATACAAAATCGATATATTTGCACCGTAACAGAAAAACAAGACAAAACAAAAAAAATACACAGAATAAACAAAACTCGAAATCCAAACCAAATTATAAGGTATGTTATTAAGATTTAAAATGGTTGAAGCGGCACTGAACCACAGAGCCGTGGAGGTGAAGGCTCCGAGCGCACGCCCGTCGGAGTATTTCGGCGAAAAGGTGTTCGGCCGCAGCGTAATGCGCAAATATCTGGACAAGCCTACCTACGAGGCGTTGTTGGGCACAATGGAAAACGGCACGCCACTGTCGCCCGAACTGGCCGACAGCGTGGCCGCAGGCATGCGCCAATGGGCATTGGACAACGGCGCCGACCACTACACACACTGGTTTCAACCGTTGACGGGCGGCACCGCCGAGAAACACGACTCGTTCTCGGATCCCGACGGAAAGGGTGCCGTCATAGAGTCGTTCTCGGGCAAGGTGCTGGCGCAGCAGGAACCCGATGCGTCGTCGTTCCCCAACGGCGGCATACGAAATACGTTCGAGGCTCGCGGCTATTCGGCGTGGGACCCTACCTCGCCGGCATTCATAGTCGACACCACGCTTTGCATACCGACGGTATTCATCTCCTACACGGGCGAAGCACTCGACTATAAAGTGCCTCTGCTGCGCGCCATTTCGGCCGTGGACAAGGCAGCCACGGAGGTGTGCCGCTATTTCGACAAGAACGTCAACCGCGTATACACATATCTGGGCTGGGAGCAGGAATATTTCCTCGTAGACGAGAGTCTGTGGGCTGCACGCCCCGACCTCGTGCTTACGGGCCGCACCCTGATGGGACACGAATCGGCCAAAAACCAGCAGTTGGAAGACCACTACTTCGGCGCCATACCCTCGCGCGTAATCAACTTCATGAAGGACCTGGAGTACGAAAGCCTGAAGTTGGGCATTCCGCTCAAAACGCGTCACAACGAGGTGGCACCCAATCAGTTCGAACTGGCTCCCGTATACGAGGAGGCCAATCTGGCCAACGATCACAACCAGTTGCTGATGACCATAATGGACAAGATAGCGCGCCGTCACAATTTCCGCGTGCTGTTGCACGAGAAGCCGTTCAAGGGAATCAACGGATCGGGCAAGCACAACAACTGGTCGCTGGGAACCGACACGGGCGTGAATCTGTTCGGCCCTGGCAAAACAGCATCGGAAAACTTGCAGTTCATAACGTTCCTGGTGAATGCTATGGCAGCCGTATACAAGCATAACGGCCTGCTTAAGGCCTCGATCATGAGCGCCACGAACGCACACCGTCTCGGAGCCAACGAGGCGCCCCCCGCAATCATATCGACATTCCTCGGCTCGCAAATCTCGTCGGTGCTGGAGAAACTGGAGAAGAGCAAGAGCGACGACGCCATACGTTTCGACGCCAAGAGCGTGCTGAAGATGAGCGGCGTATCGCAGATACCCTCGATCCTGCTGGACAACACCGACCGCAACCGCACTTCGCCGTTCGCGTTCACGGGCAACCGCTTCGAATTCCGCGCCGTGGGTTCGTCGGACAACTGCGCCGAAGCCATGATTACGCTGTGCGCCGCGATGGCCGAGCAGCTTACCGAGTTCAAAGCCAAGGTGGACGCCAAGGTAGAGACGGGTACGAAGAAAGAGAGGGCCATATACGAGTTGCTGAAGCAATTGATAAAGGAGTGCCGCCCCGTGCACTTCGACGGCAACGGCTATTCGGACGAGTGGAAAGCGGAGGCCGCCAAACGCGGGCTGGATTGCGAGACCTCGGCGCCGCTGATCTTCGACCGTTATCTCGACCCCGCGAGCGAAAAGATGTTCGGCGACATGGGTGTGTTCAACAAAGTGGAGCTTCAGGCACGTACGGAGGTAAAGTGGGAGACATACACCAAGAAGATTCAGATCGAAGCACGCGTATTGGGCGACATCACCATGAATCACATCATACCCATAGCATCGAAATACGAATCGGTCCTGCTCGACAAAGCCTACAAAATGAAAGCGCTGGATATAAAGACGGATTCGGATATCGACCTGATAAAGAAGATTCAGAAGCATTCGGCCACCATGCAGAAGCTGGTGCTCGACATGGTGGAGGCGCGCAAGGTGGCCAACAAAATCGAAGATCAGCGCGAAAAGGCTGTGATGTATCACGACAAGGTGGCCGCCTGCTTCGACGAGATACGCTACCACATCGACAAGCTGGAGGAGGTGATCGACGACCAGTTGTGGCCGCTTCCCAAATACAGAGAATTGTTATTCATAAGATAATGAGTTTAGTTTAGGTTTTTGAGAGGGGCTGTCCGACATCGGTCGGGCGGCCTTTTTTTTGTACTGAAATGAGCGGCTGCGGGGCGCGCTTTAAGTGCGAGCCGAAGATAATGCCGCTTTGCTGCGCAGTTGGTCGGGCAGCAGCCCGCGGAGACCGCGAGAATGAGCGATGAGCGAATAGCGGGCCTACGCTGTCTGGAGGCTGCGGCCCGCGCAGTTCTGCGAACTACACGACTCTGACGAGTCGCATGTTTTATGACGGGAAATAATATTGCAGTTCGTCAGGGCGGAATTTTTTCCGTCGCGATGTAATTTACGGTCCTTTTTTGCGACTATAACCATGAACGGGCCTTTTTCGGCGTACCGTGCAATGAAGATACGATTATAAATAAGTATATTTGCCGATAACGAAAACCAAAAAATCGATTATATGGAAGAACAAATCAAGACAGACGGGGTCGGACAGAACGTGCCGAAACCCGTGACGGCAAAAAAGAGAAAAGAGAAGAAACTGACTTTCGGAAAGGTATTTCTGGCATCGCTGCTGGCCGTGGTGGCGGGCAGCATCATTACAATGGTATTTTGGCTGGGACTTTTTTCGGGCATAGCGGCTATGATGGAGTCGGACAGCGTGACGGTGCCCGACCGCGCGGTGCTGCGCATCGATTTGGCCGAAAATCTGGTCGACGCTCCGTCGAAAGATCCGCTGGCAGGGTTCGATCTCGCGACCATGAGTTCGAGCAGCAGCCTTACACTCTACGATGCTTTGCGGGCCATAGAGGCGGCACGCGACGACGAGCGGATCGAGGGAATATATATCCGTCTCGACGGCGGCGGGACGACCACGCCCAACATCATGGAGGAGTTGCGCGCCGCGATAGTCGATTTCAAGCAGAGCGGCAAATTCGTCGTCGCATATAACGACGTTTACAGCAAATGGATCTACTATCTCTGCTCGGCGGCCGACAAGATATACATACAGCCCGAGGGCGGATTCGACTGGTCGGGCATGACACTCAGCACAATGTTCTACAAGGGTCTGATAGACAAGCTGGGCGTGGAGGTCGACATTCTGCGTCCCACGGCCTGCAAATTCAAGAGCGCGGTGGAGCCCATGTTCCTCACGCAGATGTCGGAGGCCAACCGCTTGCAGATGCAGGCTTTGGCCGACAACATGTGGCGGGTGATTACCGAAGCGGTGTCGGAGGCGCGCGGAATAAGCGTCGACGAGTTGAACCGCATAGCCGACGATTTGGCGGTGACACTGCCGCAGGAGGCCGTAGATCATAAATTCGTAGACGCCATGTTATATGCCGACCAGGTGGAGGAGGTATTCGAAAACGATTACGATCTGGAGGATCCCGAGTTCATATCGCTGGGCGAATACGCCTCGTGCCTGAAGGCCGACGTCAGCAAAGTAACGGCACCCAAAGTGGCCGTGGTCTACGCCAACGGCACCGTAGTGGACGGCAAAGGCAGCGACGACAACATTTACGGTTACACCTTCTCGAACACGTTGAAAAAGGTGGCCGAAGACGACGACGTGAAAGCCGTGGTGGTACGCGTAAATTCACCCGGTGGCAGCGCACTGGCATCGGATATCATATGGCGTGAAATGGAGTTGCTGCGCGAGAAGAAACCCGTGATAATATCGATGGGACAATATGCCGCCAGCGGCGGATACTATATCTCGGCTCCCGCCGACGCAATCGTAGCCGACGAACTGACTCTGACGGGTTCGATAGGCGTTTACGGTATGATGCCTGCCGTAGGCAAGGCTCTGAAAGACAAGATAGGCATCACGTTCGACGGCGTGGTGACCAACAAATACGCCGACATGGGCAACGGCATCGATCCGTTGCAGGCAAAGGAGTACAACACGATCATGCGCGGCGTGGATCGCGTCTACGACCGCTTCACCTCGCTGGTGTCAGAAGGCCGCAACCTGCCGATAGAGAAAGTGCTCGAAATAGCCGAAGGACGCGTGTGGATAGGTTCCGAGGCGCAGAAGATAGGTTTGGTCGACACTTGCGGAGGTCTTACGGCAGCACTGGCGGTAGCGGTAGACAAGGCCGATCTGGGCGACGGTTATCAGATAGTGGAGATAAAGGACGAACCGAAAGGGTTCATGGCCGTATTGCAGTCGCTGAACGTATCGGTGCGTCAGAAGATGACCGCTCGTTCGGAACTCGGGAAATTATATGCCGAGTACAAACGCGTGGAGGATATGATAGGTCGTAAGGGCGTTTACACATATTGTCCCTATGTCTTCCGATTCGAATAGGCGGCCCACACACACGATAGAAAACAGTTGAAAAACTAAGATAAAACCTAAACTACAAGCATTAATGAACAGAGGGGAGGCGCAACCTGCGGGTTACGTCTCTCTGTATTTTTATGGGACGGGCATTGTGCGACGCGATGGCAAAACAAAACGTAAGTTCCCGACGGCTATAATGACCGCACGTGGCCCGATCCCGCTTCGCTGCCGTTTGCGACGTCGATCCTCGCCTACCGCTTCGACAGCATGACGAAATACAACTTTAACGGACATATCGGGGAAAATAAGATTAACTCTGTTGCCTACAAGACGGGGCGACCACTCTGCGGCGGCATGACCACGGAATGATCAAGCGACAAAAAAACGCCTGCCGAAATGTCTCGGCAGGCGCAAAACCTAAAAATATATATTCGCATTAGAAATACTTGCCACGCAGATCCTCGATCTCCGACATGCGCTGCAAAGCCATAACGGCCGACTGGAGCGACATGTTCTCGCGAGTAGCCTGAAGGCGAACCTTCTCGGCCTCGGCAGTCTGAACATCGCTCTTGGCGATATCGTCCACGACGAACACCACGGCCGACGAATAACCCTTAACGGGCTCCGAAACCTTGCCCGTCTGCTCGGTAGCGGCGATAGCGCCCACCACACGAGGCTCGAAACCGAGATCGCCGACTGTGAAATCGTTGAAACGAAGTTCCGAGAAATCGACTGCCTCCGCACCGACGTTCTTGGCTATCTCGTCGATAGACGAACCTGCGAGTTTAGCCTTAAGCAGATCGAACTTCTTGTCGCGACCCAAAGTTTGGGCGATCGAGAAACTTACGTCCTCCACGGGAGTATATTTCGAATCGTCTATTTCGGTCAGCATGGCGACGGCATATCCGTCATTACCCAAATTGAAGATCTCCGAAATCTCGCCCTCCTTGGCTCCGTAAGCCCAGCGAACCATCTCACGCGAGTCCTCCAATCCGGCCAGCTCGCGATCGCCCTGCGAGATGCGAGCGACACGAGGCGTCACGGCGGCGGCATTGGCGGCGGCGTTGAACTTGTCTATCGAACCCTTGCCGTCGACAGAGAAGATGCTCGCCGCATTGTGGATATTGCGGCGCGTAGCCGACGAAGCCTCGACGGGATAGGTGATCGTGCCTACCAAAACGTGCTTCTTGGGAGCATCGGCGCGGGTGATCTTCATGATCTGAACAGCATCGCCCATATCCAACTTTACGATATCGCCTTTCTTGGCATCGGCCAATCGGTCGGCGATCTCGGTCGAGAACGACGAGAAAGGCATGACGCCCAGTTCTCCGCCGTTCTGCGCCGTAGCGGGATAAGCCGAGTAGCGAGCCGCTGCGGCAGCGAAATCGCCGCCCGCCTTGAGCGCGGTGAACAAGCTGTCGGCCAAATCGGCCTCCTGCGCGGGGAGAACGATGTGGCTCAGGCCGATAGAATCGGGAGCACTCTTGGCAGCGATGGCACGCGACATAACCCACTCGTTGGCCTTAAGGACGGGACCGTACTGCTCGCCGTCGAGCAACACCGCCTCGTCGGCACCCAGCTGAGCAGCCGAAACATAGTGGTCGGCGATCGTGCCCTTTATGTTCTTACGAACGAATGCGCGTACATCCTCGGCGGCGGCGAACTCCTCGCCCGCGGCGCGAACCTCTTTCTCCAACGCCAGCATGTCGTCGTCGGTGGGAGTCACCTCGAACAGCACGTAAGAGATGGCGCGGTGAGGCAATTTCTTATAAGAATTCTTATGTTCGTCGTAATACTTCTTGATCTCGGAATTCGACACCGTTACGGTAGAGTCAGCTATCGAGTTGTATTTGAGCGCTACCAGACGACCCGAACGGCTCTCGTTAGCCGCCGCTACGCCCTCCTGCACCTCCAACGAGTTGGCGTATACGCCTGCCTTTACCACACCCATGAATTTAGACATCATGCGGTCGAGCGCGGCCTGCGAATTCAGATACGACCAGAATGCCTGATACTGAGGATTGGCGCTCATCTGAGAGAGGTATGAGGTAATCATCGCGACATCGTAACCGCCGGTCTGGGGATCGGCGAAAGCGTTGTAGAACACCTGCGAAGGGTGCTCGCCGCTCAACATGGCCATGCGCTCGGCATCCGAAACCGCGATGCCCATATCCTCGAATCCCGGGATAAGCAGATGCTTGGCTACCAGAGCCTGCCAAGTGGCGTTGGCCAAAGCGTCGGCCTGCTCGTTCGAAGCCTCCGAAGCACCGTTATTGGCCTTAACGATCTCGTATTCATTGATATACTCCGAATAACTGATCTTGTCGCCGTTGATGACGCCCACTTTGGGATCGTTATCCGAGAAACCCATCTCCGTTCTCAGAGAAAAGATAAATGCCAAAAGCGCCAGCGCGATGACTACCGAAAGCGCAACGCCGAATTTGGTTCTTAATGTGTTTAGACTCGCCATAATTTGTTATGTTGTTATTTACTTTATCCTCGTTCTCCTCGTTCGCAAAGCGCACGCACCGCCACGCAAAGAGCAGCCATACGCATACCGAAACACGGATTACATTCCGTTTTGGCGACCAAAGATAGTAAAATAAATCCGATTAGCTACATATTATTGAATATATTTTTGTTACCTCGTCTTGACGCGGGCAAGCTCCACACGGGTACGGGCCGTGCGCAGAATCTTTATCTCGAAGCGGTCGGTAAGAAGCATTTCGCCCGACGAGGGAATGCCTCCGTAATTGCGGATGATGTATCCTGCGAGGGTATCGTACTCGTCGCTCTCCTCTATGCCCAGATCGTAACGCTCGTTGAGATACTCGACCTCGAGTCGGCACGAAAAGACATATTCATTCTCGCCCACCTGCTTCTCGACCGTCTTCTGCACGTCGTGCTCGTCCTCGATATCGCCGAAAATCTGCTCCAGCACATCTTCCATCGATATTATGCCGGCCGTACCGCCGAATTCGTCGATCACCACCGCAACGCTCGACTTGCGTTTGATGAAGTTCTGCAACAGCGTTTGCAGGGGCAGCGTCTCGGCCACGTAATCGACCTTCATGAGCACCTGCTCGACAGAGGCGGGTTTGTTGAAAAGGCTCTTGGAATTGACGTATCCGACTATATTGTCGATACTCTCGCGCCAAACGAATATTCGCGAAAAATTGGACTCCACGAAACGTTGCGTCAGCTCCTCGATGGTGGTGTCGACATCCGCGGCCTCGACATCCACGCGCGAGACCATGCAGTCGCGGACACGAAGATCGGCGAAATCCAGAGCATTCTGGAAAAGTTTGATCTCCTCCTCGTCGTCGCGCTGCAACTCCACGTCGTCACCGTCGACCAGATTCACCAGATCCTCGCGGTTGAACGTGTAGGCTATGCTGCGGCCGTCGCTGCGGCGACCGAACAGGCGAAGAATGGCATAGGAGAGCCATGTGGTGAGAATGGCCGCGGGATAGAGCAGCAGATAGAAAAAGTATATTACGGGCGAGAAAAACTCGTAATAGAAATTGGGGTTCTTTTTGACGATCGATTTGGGCATGAATTCTCCGCAGAAAAGTATCACGACCGTGGAAACGACCGTCTCGAGCAATACCGATCCGTGCAAGGCCATGCTCTCCCACCCCGCCGCCGAGGCCAGAAGCCGCAGAAGCAGAGACATGCAGAGCGAATACACCACCAGGCAGATGTTGTTGCCCACCAATATGGTCGTAATGTACTGCCCGGGGTGGCGTTCGAAAACACGAGCCATGAAATCGAACATGGGACTCTGTTTGCGGTCGATCTCCTCGCGCAAACGGTTCTTGCTCAGAAAAGCGATCTCCATGCCCGAAAAAAACGCCGACAGCAGAAGCATTACGCATATCAGTATCACGGAGTTGACAAATGCGGCGGAATCCATATTTATAACCTGAAAAATAAGGGAATATCAATCTTAGGCTTATCGATTGCGGGCAGCAGTCGACCGAAAGAGCGACAACCGGCCTCCGTATGGCGAGGCTGCGGCCCGTACGGCCCGAAAGAGCCGCCCGACATCAATCCGACATTGCATGCCTAAAACAGACTGTTCCTAAAAATAATACAATACGTTACAATAAAAACATCGCGGCTACGGACGTTACTCGACCCTCGCGGCAGAGCGTTCGGTCGGAGCGGCGGAAGCGGCCGGTTTTACGGCGACGGACTGCTCGGAAGACTCGGAAGTTTCGGAACGGTCGTCGTCGGTACGGCCCGAAGCATAGGCTTCGGCCTCTTCGCGCGAGGTGAAATAGGTCACTCCGTCCAGCTTGCGATAGGTAAGGTCGTTCATCGATTCGTCGGTCTCGAAACCCTCGCAATTATACACCTCGTCACCATCCACGATCTTGGAATCGACATTGGAATAGATACGTCCCGTAGCCTGATTCCAAAACAGTTGCGACGTGAAGAGCTTCTTGCCGTCGGATTTGGTGACTACTACGTCGCCCTTGGCCTCCCACAGACGACGGTTACCGTAGTTTATGGCATAATTCGAGGTCAGAACAGCCGACTCGGCAGCGGTGGAATCCTTCTCGAACACGGTGATCTTTATACCCTTGCGGAATTCGCGATAGGGATCGCGCGCCTGACCGTATCCCTCCAGCAACGGTGTCTCGAAATGGTAGGACTTGCGACCGTTTTCGGACATCGAGATCGAAAGATTCTCGCTATATTCCGTCATCAGATTCTCCGTCCCCGCCTCGTCGACGACAGTGCGGTCCGACTCACACGAGAATAGCAAGATAGCACTCCCCGCAAAAGGGAGTGCTATTGCCAAATATCGTCTCAGTGAGAGTATGTTCATAGAAATCCTTATCTGTAACGCACCGTCGTGGTGACACCGTTAGCGAAGCCGTGGGTGATGGTGTAACGTGCGCCGTTAGAAAGCTCGGCGAAGAAACACTCCTCCTTGGTGGGGAACGCCTGACGATAACTGTTCATCATAGCCTGAGCGACTTTCAAAATCTCGGGCTCCGAAGCCAGCAGCGAAACGGCTTGGCTCATAGAGTCGTAAGCGGCCCAGTAGCAGGCCTGACACTTGATCTCCGAGCAATTGGCCGAAGCGGCGTAGCACTGACTCTGGATGAAGTAGGCGAAACCGTTCTCGGGATTGAGATTCTTGACCTCCTTGGCAGCCTCCATGGCAGCCGCGTAGTTCTTGGTATTCAAACCGATCATACCCACGCGGACGTAAAGTTTCTCCTTCTCGGCGGGATCGGTCTCGACCGAAAGAGCCTCGTCGAGATACTTCATGGCCTTATCGAACTCCGAACGGTTCTGGAAACCCTGAGCGAGGAACAGAGCGATCTCCGACGAAGGCTTGATCTCGTAATACTTCTCGGCGATGGTGAAAAAGAAATCGCTGTCGCAATTGGCGCGCGACATAAGGGTTACGGCCTGATAGAGCAGAGTCTCGTCGTCGGGAGCATCGGCCAGCTTCTTGCCGAACAACGCCTCCAGATTCTCGCAACTTGCGGCGCCGCTCGAACCGAACGCACCCTCGAACTGATCCTTATAGGCCATATCGTCTTCGCCGATGCCGTCGAACACGGGGCCGAGGCGGTCGTACTCCGAAATTACCTGCGTAGCGTCGATATGGTCGTTCTTATAATCCTCGCACAAATTGGCGAAATAGATGGTAACCAACTCCAAATCGGGTTTGCCCTTCTTCTCCTCGGTGGCGGCGATGGCCTCGAGGAACACCTTGCGGATACCCTCGCGATCCTCGGGCTTGTAGTTCAGGTACTCCTTGGCCTTGCGGTCCAAGATATAGTCCTTGCCGTACTTCGAGTGATCGGCGTAGTTGGCCAGACGGATGTCGTAAAGCAACATCAACGAGTCGATCATAACGGCCTTTTCCTCCTCGGTCTCGGCGCGATTGATCTTGTTCTTATATAATTTGATACCGTTGGTATAGATGTTCAAAGACGCTTTGGGGCATTTGTTCAGCAACTTCTGCAAATAATCGGCAGCGAGGTCGTAGTTGCGATTGTCGACAGCCTCCTTGAGGAACTGGCTGTTGAGCATGTTCTCCTTACGCTCGGCACCGCTCTCTCCCCACATGGCATACTTCGGGTCGTCATAATTGATGTCCTGCGCCCACGCCGACAACCCCACGGCGGCGAAAGCCATCACCAAAACAAATTTCAACTTTTTCATGTAATCTAAGGTTTATTAGTTTTTTATAGCTATTGCGTAGTATCATCGTCGCCAATCCGCCGACGCTACTCGAACTTGTAGCGCGTAAACCAGCGGTCTTCGCCGAACATGCTGAGTCCGAGAGATAATTTATAATAATTCTGCTTGACCAGCCCCACCCGCTTGTTGTCGATGGTGACCGTCTTGTTCTTCGGGTCGCGCATGCCGAATTCGAATCCGACATCGATCGACGAGCGGCCGAACAGCTTCACGGGGAATCCCACGCCCGCGGTAACCGCATACTGGGCGATCTTGCTGCCCGCGAAGGTCTGATAATAGTCGCCGTAACGGAATCCGAGGCGATACGACATGCGGTTGAGATAGTTGCGCACGTCGATGGGACGCGGCGTGATCTCGAAACCCGCCTTTACGGTGTGAGTATTGTTATACGCCACTTTCACTCCCTTGCTGCCGCTCTCCAGATAATCGGCGTTCTCGTCGCCCCAATTCTGGTAAACCCAATCCACACCCGTGCGGAAACGCTGGGTCTGATAGAAGACTCCCGCAGCCAGCTGACGCGGAAGACGCAAAGGCAATGCCTTATCGGTCTCGTTGCGCACCACCGACGTAAGCATATTGTCGACATATACGTACTTAACCATTCCTGGCTTCAGCGCGCCGCCGATGTCGTAGGTGGCGCCGAACGTAAGCGCACGCTTGGAATTCATGATGGCCGCCCACTGCAAACCGAACTGGGCCTTTATCTTAGACACGTCGTAGGTGTCGATACCCGTGGTAGAGGAGTATTCGCCGCTACCCGTAATCACATCCGTAATAACGGAGTTATAATTACGTTTTATGTCGCCCCAATAATAGAGCATGGCCACGCCTACCGACAGACGCTTGAACGGTCGCCATCCCACGCCCGCTTTCACCTCAGTAACGTCGCCCTCGCCGTAATACTGGTAACGCACGCGGCCCACGTTGCCCGCCACGTCCGACGACAAGTCGTCGTTATACATATTGTAACCCACATTGCTGTAAGGCGAAAGGCTGAAGCCGAATCCCAAGCCTTTCATGATGGGAAACTGGAACGCTATCTCGTGAAAATTGATCGAGTTATAGGCCGTCTTGACATTCGTCGCCGACGAAGCGTCGTATTTGGTTTGAGCGTTGCGGAAATGGCCCGCATCGATCGCGAAATCGAACAGAAAGCTCTTCTGAGGGGTGTTGGCGTAAGCCGCAGGGTTGAGCAGGTTGACCGAAACAGTAGACTGCATCGCAACGCCCACGCCGCCCATAGAGCGCATAATCGTATTGCCCTGCGTGGCCAATTCGCCCAATCCGTACATCGAATAGGGCGAGTAGGTGTTTATACTGCTCGTCAACGTTTGTGCCGAAGCCCCCAGAGGTATCGCTGTCGCGACGGCCACCGCCGCTCCGATTATCCGCTTATTCAATTTTTGCATTGTACTCTAAAATTCTGTTCAATCCGCAAATCACCAACTCGCGGTTTGCAAATATCGTATTTTTAATTCTCTTAACAAAGTATTTTGCGTCGCCGCCCGTAAAAATTACGGATAAATCCCCTTTTTTTTCGGTCAGACGCGATATATGGCCTTCTATTTCGTACGTCACGCCCTGCATCACGCCCTGCTCGATCGCTTCGCGGGTGGAGCGTCCGAGCGTAGAGACTACCTCCGTCGCCGAGCATTCGGGCAGCCGCGAGGTGTAGTCGTGCAGAGCGCGGAAACGCATGCGAACCCCCGGCGATATGTTGCCGCCGCGAAACACTCCGTCGGTCACCAGATCGACGGTTATGGCGGTGCCGAAATCGACTATGAGGCAATTTCGGCTGCCTGTCAGCGCCACGGCACCCACTGCCGCGGCCAGTCTGTCGGCGCCGAGGGTTTCGGGCGTGAGGTAGGCGTTGCCTATTGGCACTGGGGTCGACGGCGACATCTCCAAAACCCGCAGACCCCGAGCGCGCAGCCGTTCCGCCGTCGCACCCGCATCGACGCCCGTGGAGGCCACTATGCCGCGCCCGACGGCGGGATACTCGTCGAGCATGGCGCAAATGTCGGACTCTGTGGGAGACGCGAACGCACGCATGGCAACCACGTCGTCGCCGGCCGTCACCGCCACCTTGACGAGCGAATTGCCTATGTCCACTATAAGATTCATTGTCCCCGAATTACAAACTCCTGAGGACGGCGACCGCCTCAGCGACGTTACTTACCCTCCTAACGGTCATGGCCAGCCGATTATTGTGCTGCTTGAGCACAAATCGGTCGGGCTGCGCGGTGACCGAGCGCAACAGCGACATGAATGTCTCGCTCTTGTAATAAGGCGAGCTGTCCTCGCCCACGAAATGGACGATTATGAGTCCGTTTTTCACCTTCACGCGCTCCATACCCAGCCGCACGGCCTCCCAGCGCAGCCGCACCACGTCGAGCAGTTCGCGCGCCGCCTCGGGCAAAGCACCGAAACGGTCGACGAGGCGGCTCTCGAAGCTCTGCAAATCCTCCTCGCGCTTGATGGCGTCGAGCTCGCGGTAGAGGCGCAGCTTCTCGGCAGGCTGGCGCACGTAGCTGTCGGGAAGTTCGGCGAGCATGTCGATCTCGATTACGGAATCGTCGATATAGGTGTCGTTCCTTACGGTCTCGGCCTCCTTCTCAGTGAGGCCCGCCACGTCGAGTCCCTCGGCACGAAGCTCGGCTATCGCTTCGCGCATGATCTTCTCGTAGGTCTCATAACCTATGTCGGCGATGAAGCCGCTCTGCTCGGCACCCAAAAGATTGCCGGCGCCGCGGATGTCGAGATCCTGCATGGCGATATTGAAGCCCGAACCCAGATCGGAGAACTCCTCGATGGCCCGCAGGCGCCGCCGAGCATCGCCCGAAAGAAGTTCGTCAGGCGGAGTTATCAGATAGCAGTAGGCTTTGCGGTTGCTGCGGCCCACGCGCCCGCGCAACTGGTGCAGGTCGCTCAAACCGTAATAATGGGCGTTGTTTATTATTATGGTATTGGCGTTCGGCACATCGATGCCGTTCTCGACGATAGTGGTCGAAAGCAGAACGTCGAACTCGCCGTAAATGAAATCCATGATAAGCCGCTCCAACTGCTCGGCGGGCATCTTGCCGTGCCCCACGCCCACACGCGCTTTGGGACACAGACGCGTTATCATGCCCTGCAAAGTCATAAGATCCTCCACGCGGTTGTTGACGAAATAGACCTGACCTCCGCGCGACAGTTCCTCCTCGACGGCATCGCGTATGATATCCTCCGAAAACGTGTGCGATTCGGTGACGATGGTCTGGCGGTTGGGCGGCGGAGTGGAGATGACCGACAGATCGCGCGATCCCATGAGCGAGAATTGCAGCGTACGCGGAATGGGAGTGGCGGTAAGGGTCAGGGTATCGACGCTGACGCTGAGCTGCGTCAGTTTCTCTTTGGCGGCCACGCCGAATTTCTGCTCCTCGTCGATAATCAGCAGACCGAGATCGCGGAAGACGATCTGCTTGCCGAGCATCTTGTGGGTACCGATAAGTATGTCGATCTTGCCCGCCGCAAGCTCCTCGCAGATCTCGCGGGTCTGCTTGGCCGATTTCGAACGGTTGAGATACTCCACCCTTACGGGAAAATCGCGCAGACGCTCCATGAACGAACGGTAGTGCTGCAACGCGAGGATGGTAGTGGGCACCAGCACCGCAACCTGCTTGCCGTCGACGGCGGCCTTGAACGCGGCGCGGATAGCCACCTCGGTCTTGCCGAAGCCCACGTCGCCGCACACCAAACGGTCCATCGGCTGCTCAGACTCCATATCCTTCTTCACGGCCTCGATGGCGCTCTGCTGGTCGGGAGTCTCCTCCCAGCGGAACGAAGCCTCCATCTCCTGTTGCAGATAACTGTCGGTCGAGAAAGCGAATCCTTTGCTCGCCTTGCGTTTGGCATATAGAGCGATAAGCTCGCGCGAGATATCCTTGACAGCCTTTTTCGTGGCGCTTTTCAGCTTCTGCCATGCGCCGTTGCCCAGTTTGTAGATCTTGGGAGGCTCGCCCTCGCCGCTCTTGTAGCGCGAAATGCGATGGAGCGAATGGACATTCACGAACAGCACGTCGTTATCCTTGTAGACCAGTTTGATGGCCTCGTGCACCTTGCCGTTCTCGTTGATCTTCACCAAACCGCCGAAGCGTCCCACGCCGTGGTCGATATGCACCACGTAGTCGCCCATCTTCAGTGCATTCAGCTCCGCGACGGTCATCTGCTCGTCGCGCTTGATTTCGCCATTGATACGGTAGCGACGATAGCGGTCGAATATCTGGTGGTCGGTATAGAGGCACATCTTCGTCGCATGGTCGACGAAACCTTCGTGCAGAGTCACCGCCACCGAATCGAACTCGATGCCGCGCCGCCCCATTTGGCGGAATATGTTGTCGAGACGCTCTATCTGCGCCTTGCTCTCCGAAAGAATGTAGGTTTTGTATCCCTTGAGCGCCGAATCGGACATGTCGTCGGCCAGCACCTCGAACTTCTTGTTGAACTTGGGCTGAGGCGAGGTGCGGAACTTGACCTCAGCATCGGCCGCACGCTCCCTAAGATTATCGCGCAAAAGACAGATACGCCGCTCCTCCATGTCGCCCAACAACCCGTTGCGGCTGGTGAGCATGGTATCGATCTGCGAAGGATCCTCCATCTCGCCCAACACACGTCGACGCAGATCGTTCACGCGGCGGAGCGCATAATCGGCGTCGAAGAACCAATAGGAGGCTTCGCCGAAGAAACGCGCCGCCGAGACCTTGTTTTCCGAGCAGGCATTCAGATTGGGAATGATCTCCACGCTCTCCGCCTTGTCGTGCGACAACTGGCTCGATATGTTGAAGCGGCGGATGGAGTCGATCTCGTCGCCGAAGAAATCTACGCGGAAAGGACGGCTCTCGGAATAGGAGAAGATGTCGACTATGCCACCACGCAACGAATATTGCCCGGGTTCATAGACGAAATCGACCTGCTCGAAACCTCGTTCCGCGAGGGTCTGCTCCAAATCGTCGATACGCAACCTGTCACCCACGCTTAAACGAATCCCCCTCTCACCGAGGGTGCGAGCGTCGGCCACACGCTCGGCCAAGGCATCGGGATAGGTGCACACCACCAAATAACCGTCGTTCATGTGACGGACGGCATTCATGGCATTGGTGCGCTGCACCACCCCCTGAGCATCCTCCTTGCCGTAAAGAATCGATTTCTTGTAGGATGTAGGGAAAAAGTGCACCCGCTCCTCGTCGAGAAGAGCGTAAAAGTCGTTGAGCAGATAGGCCGCGGCATCGCGGTCCTCGGCCACGAAGACGTGAATACCGCCTTTGCGGCGTATCAGCGCCGCGGAATAGAGCGAAAGAGCCCCGCCGACCAAATCTTCGAGATGGACGGTAGCGCTCCTCTTTTCGTATTCGTCGATCAGGCGGCGGAAAGGCTCCGACGACTCGATCTTGAGTAAAATATTGTCTATACTCTCCAAAGCCAAAGAGACTGGAATAAGTAAATATTTCCGACCGATACATCGGCATCGCGTTGCGATGACGGCAGTTCGCCGCGGCCCCACGCGGCGGACTGCTGACGCATTCACGCCGACGGCGGCTAACGCGATTCGGCAAACGCCTGCAATCGCACGAACAGGGATTCACCGAAAATCTCAGATCAGCGACGCGCCGTTGCGGTCGAGGTACTTCACGTCGACCATACCCAGACTCTGATCCGACACCACGTTGATCCACACCTTATACTTCGCCATCCAGCGACGACGCTGCGACAGCACGCCGTGGCAAAGGTAGGATGCCACGTAAGGACTGACGCGCAGGCGGATATACTTCACGCCGCGATCCTCGGTGAGGAACTGTATCTGGTTCTCGATCTTGCGGTCGAGAAGTATCGTCGGCTCGATACGCCCCGTGCCGTTGCACGTGGGACACACGTCGGTGACATCCTGAACCGCGACGGGACGCACACGCTGACGCGTGATCTGCATGAGTCCGAACTTGGAGAGCGGCAGGATCGTATGTTTGGCCTTGTCGGTGGCCATGAGCTTGGTCATTTCGGTATACAGCGCCTGACGGTTCTGCGCCTTATGCAGGTCGATGAAGTCGATGATGACTATACCGCCCAAATCGCGCAGACGAAGCTGGCGGGCGATCTCCTTCGCGGCGGCCAGATTGACGTCCATAGCCGTCTGCTCCTGATTCTCCTCGGCCTTGGTACGGTTGCCCGAGTTGACGTCGATGACGTTCATGGCCTCGGTGTGCTCGATAATCAGGTAGGCGCCGCGCTTGAGCGACACATATTTGGCGAACAGCGACTTGATCTGTTTCGATATGTCGAAGTTATCGAAGATGGGTACCGTGCCTCGGTAGAGCTTCACGATCTTCTCCAACTGGGGGTCGATGATTTTTATGTAGTTTTTAATCTCGCGATACATCGCCTCGTCGTCGACCGTGATCTGCGAAAAGGTCGAGTTCAGAGAATCGCGGATTATGGTATTCGCGCGGCTCATCTCGCTCATCAGCAGAGCGGGAGCCTGACTCTTGCGAATGTTGCCTACGGCTTTGTCCCACCGCTCGAGCAGCGAACGGATATCGTGCTCAATGTCGGCATCGTGGGCCTCGGCGGCCGCAGTACGTATTATGACGCCGAAATTCTTCGGCAAAACGTTCGCCGCGATCTGACGCAGGCGTTTCTTGGTTTCGGTTGAACGTATCTTCTGCGAAATGAAGATCTTGGACGTAAAGGGAACCAGCACGACATTACGCCCTGCGAGCGATATGTCGGCCGTGAGGCGCGGGCCTTTGGTCGAAATGGCCTCCTTGGCGATCTGCACCATCACCGTCTGGCCTACCTGAAGATAGGATGCCAGCTTGCCCGACTTCTCGATGTTCGGCTCCAGTTTCATGGTATCCACCTTCACGCCGCGCTTGCCCGGCTGACGGCTGTCGACCACCTTCTGCAACGAAGAGAACTGATTGCCCAGATCGAGATAGTGGATGAAAGCATCCTTCTCGTGTCCGATGTTCACGAAAGCCGCATTCAGGCCCGGCATGATCTTGCGCACGCGGCCCAGATAGATGTCTCCCACGGCAAAACCGGTCTGGCACTGCTCCTTGTTGAGCTCCACCAGCACCTTGTCCTCGCACAACGCGATCGATATCTCCGTCGGGGTGACGTTTATTACTAACTCTCGATTCATTAATAAATCCGTGGTAAAGGCGATTACATATTTCAACGTACCGTCGCGTCGCGAGTAACTCGGGTCGCCGCCTCCGACTGCGGTACGTCAAAGCATATGATCGCGGATTAAAAATAGGCAAAGCTAAAGGGCGTCAGTTGAAAAAACCCTTTAGCTTTATTCTTACCTACTTGCTGACGCAATACTGTCGCCCGATAAGATTACTTCTTCTTATGGCGATTCTTACGCAGACGCTTCTTGCGCTTGTGCGTGGCCATCTTATGGCGCTTGTGTTTCTTTCCGTTTGGCATAGTTTTGATATTTTAATTTAACGAAACTTTTAAAATTACTTTACTTTGGCAACGAAGCTCTTGGCAGGCTTGAACGCAGGGATATTATGCTCGGGAATGGTGATCGTAGTATTCTTCGAAATATTACGAGCGACCTTCGTGGCACGCTTCTTAATGATGAAACTGCCGAACCCGCGCAAGTAAACATTGTTGTTGGCGATAAGAGAATTTCTTACGTTCTCCATAAATGCCTCCACAATGGTCTGCACCAAAACTTTCTCGGCGCCGGTACTTTTGGCGATCTCATTAACAATATCAGCCTTAGTCATAGCAATTAGATATTTTGTAATTTAACATTTGGTTACTTTGGGTTTGCAAATGTACTACATTTTTAACGATTAACAAATTAAAAATATGTTTTTTTTCGCAAACGAACCGCTTCGATCCTTTCGGAACAAAAACCTTGCAAAAACCGCTATCCTGTCAGGGCATTCCGTTGAAAGCCACCGCCAAACCCTCGACCGCCTTGTCGAGTCCGCCTTGGATTTTGCCGCCGATCATCATGCGCATCATCATGTTCAACTCGGCATGCAGAACCATGCGGATGCGGGTGTCGTTAACGCCCGCCTCGCACAACTGGATCCAGAAAGCGAAATCGACTGGTACGCCCCCTTCGTCGCCCGTGATCTTCACATGTTTGTTCTCCACGCGCTCGGCGATGCGAAGGCGCACGGTGAATCCCTTCACCTTGAAAGAACATGTATCTTCGTCGGCCTGCCACTCCTCGACCTTGTCGCGCAAAGCGGGGGTAAGCATGTCGAAACGGCTTATCAAAGGAAACACAAAAGCGGCAGGCTTCAATATCTGCTGCTGTTTAGATTCGTATTTTTCCATTCCCATAGCTTAAGAAATTGAATTTGTTCCGCATAGAGCGGACTGCAAAGGTAATCATAATTTTCGATATTCCGACATTGCGGGGCGATTGCCGGCAGTCCCGAGCCGCATTCGCGCAATGCCGCCGAACTAAACGAGAGCTTCTGACCCGAGATAAAAACAGCGTCGGACCTTTAGGCCCGACGCATTGCAAAACCACGATATCCGACGTCGTTTTCTATTTGCCGGCATTATAGGCATCCACGCCACTCTGCAGGAATTTCAGGAAACCGTCCACGTCGAGATCATAACCGCGCGGCTCCACCAGCGGCTTGCCGTCGCGACCCTGCAAAACATAATACGGCTGAGCATTGACACCGTAGGTCTTAAGCGCATAGTAAGAGTTGATCTTACCCAGCGTCTTGAGAACCTTGCCCGTGTCGGTGGTCACCCAATCGGCCTCGGGAACCTTAAGTTTGTCGTCGGCATAGAGGGCGACTATCACGTAATCGTTACGCAACATGTCGAGCACCCGTTCGTCGGCCCACACGCGCGACTCCATCTCGCGGCAATTCACGCAGCCGTGGCCCGTAAAGTCGATGAAAAGAGGTTTGCCGACCGAGGCGGCATAGGCTTCGGCTTCAGCCAGATCGAAGAATCCGTCGAGTCCGTGAGGCAACTTGAGCACATCGCCGTACTTCACGCCCGCAGCGTGTTTGGACGAGGACGCCGCAGCAGAAGGAGCCGCACCCGACGCGATCACGAAATCCTGACTCTGCATGGGAGGCATGTACCCCGAGAGAGCCTTCAACGGAGCGCCCCACATGCCGGGGAGCATATAAACCACGAACGAGAATACCATGACGGCGAAAATCAGTCGCGTAACCGACAGATAAGGCATGTCGCTGTCGTGCTTGAACTTCAGTTTGCCCAGAAGATAGAGTCCGAGCAGCGAGAATATGGCGATCCACAACGCCAGATAGACCTCACGGTCGAGAATGCCCCAATGGTAGGTCTGATCCGCCACGCTCAGGAACTTGAGACCGAGAGCCAGTTCGACGAAGCCCAGCACGACCTTCACCGAATTGAGCCAACCGCCGCTCTTGGGCAACGACTTGAGCCATGTGGGAAACAGAGCGAAGAGCGTGAAAGGCAGAGCGAAGACTACAGAGAATGCCAGCATGGTGATGATCGGCGTCCAAAACTCGCCCGAGGTGGATTGAATGAGCACCGAACCCACAATGGGTCCCGTGCACGAGAACGATACGAGCACCAGCGTGAGGGCCATGAAGAATATGCCCGCCAGACCGCCTTTGTCGGATTTGGCATCGCTGTCGTTCACCAGCTTGCTCGGCAACACGATCTCGAATGCCCCGAAGAACGATGCTGCGAAGATCATGAACACGGCGAAGAAGATCAGGTTGGGCAGCCAATGGGTGGCCAGCCAGTTGAAAATATCGGCCGTGACGGCGTCGCCGCCGATGAGCCACGTGAGGAATATTATGACACCGATGGGCACCGTGTAGAGCACCACGATGAAGAGTCCGTACATGAGTGCGCGGAAGCGACCGCGCGCCACGCTGCCCGAACCTTTCAGGAAAAACGAAACGGTCATGGGTATCATGGGGAACACGCACGGGGTGAGCAAGGCGATCAGGGCCCAGCCCACGGCACTCAGGATGAATCCCAGCAAAGACCCGCCCGAAGCGGCCTTGGCGGACGAAACGGCCTCGCCGCCGCTCTGCGCCGACGAAGGATCGCCGACCTTTACGGTGAACTCGCGGTCGCCCGTTACGCAGTTTTGGTCGCTGCAAACCATCCAGTCGGCCGTGACGGCGATCGTCGCGCCCGACGGCGCCTTGACGTTCTGCGCAAATTCGGCCTTGCCTTCGTAATAGCCGATCTCCATCTCGAAAATGTCGTTGAACTCGCGTTCGGGATCGGACAAGGCGTACACTCCGCCGTCGAGTTCGTAACCCTCGCCCCCGGCGAACTCGAACGTGGTGGCCACGGGACCGCCCTCGTACGGACCGAGGTCGTAGATATGCCAGCCTTCATCCAAGGCGGCCGTGAAAACGATTTGATACACGCCCTCGTCGAGCGTGTTGACTTTGGTGCTCCAGCTCACGTGATCGCCTTGGGCGCGGGCGGGAACGACGGCCGCAAACACGGCCAGCGCAAGCACTAAACTCTTTATTGCCTTCATAGAAATATAATAAATTACGATTTTTGTCTTCGTCGCACGACGGCACCGTCGCCGCGGCCGCAAAAATAAGTCAAATAACAGATTCCTGCAAATTAGGAACCTGCTATTTACGTTTTTACAGATTTACGGTCGCGGGACTTGCGGGCCGCTGTTCGCCGACAGCGACGGAGTGCACGAGCCTTCGGGCGAGTTGCAGTCCGCCGCGCGGGGTGGCGGCGAACTGCCGACATCGCACAGCGATGTCGATAAATACGCCATGATACTCAATCTATCTCGAACCGCCGTCGCTCGCCATCGCCCGCCTCTATCCGCACGGTCATGGCGCGGTCGGGAATGAGGGCCTCGATCTTCTCGGGCCACTCCACCAGACATAGGTCGCCCGAATAAAAATACTCCTCGTAACCCAGATCGTAAACCTCGTCGATACGGTCTATGCGGTAGAAATCGAAATGGTAGATGCGACGCCCGCCGCCGCCTTCGTATTGGTTGACCAAAGCGAAAGTAGGGCTGGTAACCGCATCCCCTACCCCCATGCGAGCCGCGATGCGGCTTATGAGAGTGGTCTTTCCCGCTCCCATTTCGCCGCGGAACAGCACCACGCTGCGGTCGCCGAGCGACGAAAGAATCGCATCGGCCACTTCATCCAGATCGGAAAGCGAGTTTGTCTCCAAAGTCTTCATTGTCGTTTGTGTTTTATGATTATAAGCGAAATCGGCCGCAGTGGTCTTCGATATTGCGGCGCGATATCGGCAGTTCGCCGCCGCCCCACGCGGCGGACTGCTGCGCCCTCCTGCCGCCGTCGGCGAACAGCGCATCGCTTAACGGAAATACAGACATTTTCGCCGATATTCGCAATGTATTCTATTTTTTTGGCTTCAGTACTATATACGGAACGATCATCTCCTCCATCGAAATGCCGCCGTGCTGAAACGTATTGCGGTAATAGCGTATGAACTTGTTGGCGTCGTTGTTATATACCAAAAAGTCGGTATTGTAGGCGAAAATGTAACTCGACGAGAGGTTTATGCGCGGCAATTGAATATCCTCGGGACGCGTCACCTCGTAAACCTCGCGCGAATTGTATTGCAGGTTGCGGCCCGTCTTGTAACGCAGATTGGGCGAAGTCTCGCGGTCGCCCGTCACCTTCACGGGATTGTCGACACGTATGGTGCCGTGGTCGGAGGTGATGATTACGGTATGTCCGCGCTCCGAAAGCAGCTTGAGCAGAGTGAACAGATCGGAGTGCTCGAACCACGAACGCGTGAGCGAACGGAACGACGCCTCGTCCTCGGTAAGTTCGCGGATGATGTCGGTCTCGGTGCGCGCATGCGACAGTATGTCGAGAAAGTTGTAGACGATGACCGAAAAATCGGCGTCGTAGATGCGGCTTATGTTGTCGATCAGCTTGCGCCCCGCCTCGGGACGTACCAGCTTGTCGAATGTCCATTTGAAATTCTTGCCGCACGAGGCGAGCTGACGGCGGAGGAACTCCTCCTCGTATTGGTTCTTGCCACCCTCCTCGTTGTCGTTAAGCCATTTGTCGGGCATCATCTTGTCGATGGCCAGAGGCATCAGCCCCGCAAATACGGCATTGCGCGCATATTGGGTGGCCGTAGGCAGTATGGCGCAGTAGAAATCGTCGACGTCAACATCGTAATGACCGCGCAGCAGCGAACTTATGGCGCGCCACTGGTCGTAACGGAAATTGTCGATCAGCAGCAGCGTTGTCTTCTCATTGGCATCGACCTCGGGAAGTATCTTCTTGCGCAGCAGCGTATGCGACATGACGGGTATTTCGTCGTCCGCGGTGCGGCGGTTGATCCAGTTGTAGTAGTTGCGGCGCACGAACTTGCTGAACTCCTGATTGGCCTCGCTTTTCTGGTACACCAGCACATCTTTGATGCCGTGATCGGCGGAGTCGGCCAGATCGATCTCCCACCCCGTGATCTTGCGGTAGAGCGTACACCACGCCGAGAACGACGATGCCATCCGGCACATGGAGGCTATGCGACCGAACTCGGCGCGATAGTCGGCCGTGGTCTGCTCGGTGACGAGTTGACGGGAATGCACGTTTTTCTTGATCGACAACAGCACCTGGTTGGGATTCACGGGCTTGATTATGTAGTCGGCGATCTTCGATCCGATGGCTTTGTCCATTATGTTCTCCTCCTCGCTCTTGGTAACCATTATAACGGGCGTGGTGGGCCGCACCTCCTTGATCAGAGGCAACGTCTCCAATCCCGTCATGCCGGGCATCATCTCGTCGAGAATAATGAGGTCGTAGGCCGTGGTACGCACCATGTCGATGGCGTCGTAGCCGTTGTTGCATGTGTCGACCTCGTAACCTTTGGCCTTCAGAAACAGCACGTGAGGTTTCAACAACTCGATTTCGTCGTCGACCCAAAGTATCTTTACCATATTTTTTCCTTTATTTTTTCATACTCGGCAAACACCTTGCGGATCGTCGGATAGGCACTTCGCAGATTGCGCTCCGACGCCGACGCATCGCACCATTCGGCACACTCGATGCCCTCGCTGCGCTGCGGCGACAGCTCCGACCGACCGTCGGCCGCAAGCAGATACCAAAAGGTGGTTTTCAACTCCCACACTCCGTAAACGTCGTAAGCGTGCAGCGTATTGCACAGGAGAGTTACAATTTTCGCACCTTCCGCACCCGTCTCCTCGCCGATCTCGCGAACGGCGCAATCCTCGGCGCTCTCGCCCGCTTCGATATGGCCTTTCGGCAAGTCCCAGCGATCGTTGCGGCGTATCATCACTACCCGACCCTCGGGATCGGCGACTATGCCGCCCGCAGCACGCACGCATTTGAAATTAGACGCCAACTCCGCGAACGCTTCGTCGGCGCATTCGGAGGTTACGAAGACCGCGCGATCGTATCTCTCGAAAAATTTTACTATATTCGCAGGCGAAAGCGCGCCGTCGCCGTCGTTCCAAACGCGGGTGCGCCCGTCGGCAAAGTCGGCGGCACGGTACTCGTCCTCGGGAACAATGCAGAGCGATTTATCGGCGAAATATACGGTTTTGTATCTGTCGTCGTTCATGGGCATGGGATTTTCGTTACAAAAATAGCATATAATTGAAGAAATCGATAAAATTATGAAAAAATCATTTTTATTTATGATGCTTACCGCATTGGGACTGGGAGGCTGCGAGGAAGCGCCCCGACCGCTCGACATAGACAATCGGCTGACGGCAGACGAGATCGCCGAGGCGCGACTCACCCCGTCGGTGATGTGGAAAATGGGACGCGTGGGCGACGCCGTTCTGTCTCCCGACGGCGCGAAGGCCGTCTACACCGTGACGCGTTACAACATGGCCGAAAACAAGGGCCTGACCGTCATTTTCATGCGCGACATGGCCTCCGGCGAGGAGAAAGCCCTCACCGACAACTCGTCGAACAACTCGTCGCCGCAATGGAGCGCCGACTCCGAGCGGATATACTTCGTGTCGAACCGAAGCGGCGCGGCTCAGGTGTGGAGCATGGCGGCCGACGGCAGCGACGCCCGACGCGTGACCGACGTCGAGGGTGGCATAGAGGGTTACGGCGTGGCGCCGACGGGCGAGCGGATCTTCTACGTGAAGAAAGTGCATGTCGCCGACCGTCGTTCGGCCGACATATACAAGGATATGGACAAATCGAAAGCCCGCATATACGACGATCTGATGGCACGCCACTGGGACTACTGGGACGAGGGCGATTACAGCCACATATTCGTGGCCGACATCGCGGCCGACGGGTTGAAGAACGACACCGACATAATAGGCGCCGACGCCCCGTGGGATGCTCCGCTCGCACCCTATTTCGACACGGCCGAAATAGCGTGGAGTCCCGACGGCACCAAGCTGGCTTACACCTGCAAGAAGCTCACGGGTACCGAATACGCCGAATCGACCGATTCGGACATATATGTTTACGACACGGCCGACGGCACGACCGTGAACATCAACAAGCCCGTCGCCGAGGGACGCAAAACCGAAGATATGGCCGAGGCCCCGGGTTACGACCGCTACCCCGTATGGTCGCCCGACGGAGAGCGCATAGCTTTCTGCTCAATGGCCACGCCCGGGTATGAGTCGGACAAGGATCGCCTGATGGTTTACGACATGCGCGGCGGACGCCTGCACTATCTCACCTATGCGTTCGACCACAGCGCGCAGAACGTCGTGTGGCGCGACGGGCGCACCATCTGCTTCATATCGCCCATAGAAGGCACGCAGCAGATTTGCTCGGCAGAGGTTCCCGCCACCGATGCGACGTGCGGAACGGTGAGTGTGAAAGTAATAACCTCGGGCGACCACGACATAGCTTCGATGAGTCTGGCGGGCGATCGCTGTCTGGCCACTCTGATGACCATAAGCCGCGACAAGGAGCTGTACGACGTCGATCTTGCCGACGGCAGGCTGACGCAGCTTACCGAAGTGAACAAGAACATATACGACAACATAAAGACGGGCGAGGTGCAGAAGCGCATGGTGACCACCACCGACGGCAAACAGATGCTCACCTGGGTGATCCTGCCGCCCGATTTCGATCCCGCCAAGAAATACCCCGCCATACTCTTCTGCGAGGGCGGCCCGCAGAGCGTGGTATCGCAGGGCTGGAGCTATCGCTGGAATTTCCAGCTGATGGCCGCCAAGGGTTACATCGTGGTGGCGCCCAACCGCCGCGGTTGCCCCTCGTTCGGCAGCGAGTGGCGCGAGCAGATCTCGGGCGACTATGCGGGACAGAACATCAAGGATTACCTGTCGGCCATCGACGACGTGGCACGTGAACCGTGGTGCGACGCCGAGCGACTGGGATGCGTGGGTGCATCGTACGGCGGATATTCGGTATATTTCCTCGCGGGGCATCACCAAAAGCGTTTCAAGGCGTTCATATCGCACTGCGGAATCTTCAATTTCGAATCGATGTACGGCCAGACCGAGGAGCTGTTCTTCATAAACCACGACTACGGAGGCCCCTATTGGGACAAGTCGAATGCCGTGGCGCAACGCTCGTACGCCAACTCGCCGCACAAGTTCGTCGACAAGTGGGACACGCCGATCATGATAATCACGGGCGAGTTCGATTTCCGCATACCCTACACCCAGTCGCTCGAAGCATTTACGGCGGCACGCGTACGCGGAATCCCCGCTCGACTGGTGGAGTTCGAAAACGAGGCGCATCAGGTGTTCAAACCTCAGAACTCGATGGTGTGGAACCGCGAGTTCTTCGGATGGCTGGACAAATATGTGAAGCAGGAATAATCAGGGCCGCAGACTGCGGAGCCCGCTAACAAGGATACGAGTTGCGGGCCTCCGCGGGGCGAGGCTGCGGCCCGCACGGCTCTGCGAGCCGTAAAAATCACAACATACTATATGAAAAAACTATCGATAGCGGCGGTCATTGCGACCGCCCTGTTTTTCATGGCGTGCTCCACGACGGGACGCGTCATAGAGAAACGGTTGGCCGACATGCTCGACACCATACCCGCACGCGTAGGCGTATTCGTAAGCACGAGCGACGGAGTGGAGGCCGGTTACAACGCCGACGAGGAGTTTCCGATGCTCAGCACGTTCAAATTCCCCGTGGCACTGGCAGTAATGAATGCAATGGAGCGCGAAGGCTCCGATCCGTCGCAGCCCGTAGCCGTAAGTGCGCGACAACTGCTGCCCGACACTTACAGTCCCATGCGCGACAAGTACGGCACAAAAGATATCACGACAACGGCAGGCGAGCTGCTCGCCTACTGCGTCTCGCAGAGCGACAACAACGCCTGCGACATACTCATCGCCTATGCGGGCGGCATCGACAGCGTGGCGCGTTACGTCGCCGAAACGGGCACAGCACCCATGCGAATAACGGCCACCGAGCAAACGATGCACACCGCGACGGAGCGACAGCGCGACAACACGGCGTCGCCGCGAGCAACGGTAGAACTGCTCTCGCTATTCCATGACGGCAAACTGCTCTCGCAGCCCTATCGCGACACGCTGATGCGTTACATGACCGAGACATCAACCGGCCCAGACAAGCTTCGCGCGGGAATACCCGAGAATGCCGTTCTGGCCCACAAGACCGGATCGTCGGACCGTACGGCCGAAGGAATAAAGATTGCCGACAACGACATAGGTATAATATCGCTGCCCGACGGGCGCGTATGTTACATCGCCGTGTTCGTGTGCGACTCGCCGATGAGCGACGCCGATAATGCCGCCATCGTAGCGAGCGTGGCGCGGATTGTTTGCAAAGAGTGGAAATAAAAAGGGGATTATCCGATTTCAGCTTGTAATCGCGAGGCGCAGCCTGCGGAGAGAGCGTACAGCGAGCCTCCACGGGGCGAGGTTGCGGCTCGCGCGGCTCTGAAGAGCCGCAAAATATCAAAATAAAATTCGGCAAGCCTAAATCAGACAGGTCCGAATAAAAAACGTCCCTGCCGCGAAACCGAGCAAGGACAGAGTTAGAAAATGCGGTTCGAAGAACCGCGCAGGCCGCAGCCCCCCCCGCGGAGGCCCGCAACTCGTAGTTCACTCGTTCGCGTTCCCCGCAAGCTGCGCCCCCGCTGTCAGATCTTCACCTTGAAGATGCACTTTTTCACATGCCCCTCGCCGAGCATGGGAGCATGTCCGTCCTCGGGAAACAGAATCGAGAACTGTCCCTCGCCGACAGTGTAGAAGCACTGAGGTATGTCGGTAAAGAGCTGTATATCCTTGGCCTCGTCGAACTCGCCTTCGGCCGTAAGGCAATCCTTCTTCTCGCTCCAGCCGAACGACTCCTCGGGGCCGCGTAACAGCAGCTGGATATCGATATACTTGCGATGAAGCTCCAGACGCGCCTGCGAACGGTCGCGCAAATCCAACTCCTGAACGTTTACGAAAATGTCGTCGCCGTCGATATCGTGACGACCGCACTCCAAAGCGGCCACGTCGTGCGTGTCGATGAAATCGAATACGGTCTTGAAACGCGGATGCAGCGACGCATACCGCTCCTTGTTCTTCAATGAATCCAAAATCATAATATTTACAGTTTGGTTAATAGTCTATTACACAACATCTTCGACATCGCGCGGCCATTTCTTCGCCGCCACGTGCGGCGGACAGTACGAATCAATCATTCCCGTCCGTTATAACGCAGCCGTACGAACACGGGATAGTGATCGGAATAACGCACTCCGTTATCGACGTCATCAGTCGGCGGCTCCATGCCGTTGCCGAACCTGCGCACCGTCACGGTATCCTTTCCGCGTTTGACCTCGGTCAGTCCCCACGAATCCAGAACCTCGTAAGAGAGAGGTTCAAATTCGTCGGAACACAACACGTAATCGATGCGCAGCATATTGAAAAATCCGCGATAGGTGTGCGAATACCCGCGCCCCGCCTCGCGAAAAGCATCTTTCAAACCTCTACTGATCGTACGGTAGGTATACGACACGGGGGTGTCGTTGAAATCGCCGCATACGATCACGGGGTACGGGGATTCGGCGATCATGCGGGCTACGCTGTCGGCCTGCGCGGCGCGCAACTTGTTATTCTCGCTCAGGCGCGACACCATGCTCCGCAGTTTGCCCATATCGCTGTCGCCGAGGAACTCGCGATTCTCTATATAGTTATTGTCGTCGCGGCGAATGGCCGTAGTATGCAGATGGTTGTTGAAGACTCGCACGGTGTCGTCTCCGATCTTCAGGTCGGCCCAGACGAAATTCATCATCGTATCGATGCGATGGGCGCGGATTACGGGATAGCGGCTGTAAATGGCTGGGCTGAGCGCGGCACGCGACAACGAACGCGGCAAAGGATTGAGCGGCCGCAGCAGCGAATCGGCCGCATCGGTAAAGCCCATCTCCTGAAAACACACTATATCGGGATTCAGCGCCTTCACCATGCTCGCCACCGAATCGAGGCACCGCTCGCCGTAGTCGTCGATGAAACTCCTCACGTTGTACGTAAGCACCTTCACGGCCGAGCGTTCGTAGGTCTGCTCGCCGTAATTGCGGCGTATCTCGATCTTATAGAACAGCGACAGACGGAACAGCCCCACGACCGACAGCAGGATCATGAGCACCATCACGGCACGACGCCAGCGGATGATCCAATAGAGCGTGAGCAACAGTTGCCCCGCATAGACGAACGGAGCGATCAGGCCGACAGTCGACAATTCGCCCGACTCGTTCGGATCGACGGCAGGGAGAAGCAGCGTCATGATGAACACGGCCGACACGGCGAGCGTGACAGCCGCCACTAACCCGTCGACGACGATACCGAACACTGACCGACGACGGCGACGGCGCTCGGACGAACCGTAATCGTTACGATAATACTCCGCCATAGCCCTGCGCGGTTAATAGTATATCTTACCCGTACGTTTCCACCAGCAGAGCAGCAACCATCCCCAAAGCATGCCTCCCAGATGGGCGAAATGGGCTACGCCCGACTGATAACCCGACAGACCGAAGAAAAGCTCCACGAGGCCGTAAATCACCACGAACCACTTGGCTTTCATCGCTACGGGCGGAAATACGAGCATTATGATCTGATTGGGATAAAGCACTCCGAATGCGAGCAGCAGTCCGAACACCGCACCCGAAGCCCCGACAGTAGGCACGCGGAGCAATCCGAACGCGGCCGAGAGGCCTATGGCGCTCTCCGCATGAGAATATTCGAGATATCCCACTCCCATCTGCAACAACGCCGCGCCCATGCCGCATATCATGTAGTAGGCGAAAAAGCGACGCGCTCCCAAACGATATTCGAGCGTACGGCCGAACATCCACAACGCGAACATGTTGAAGAACAGATGGCCGATGCCTCCGTGCAGAAACATGTAGGTGAACACCTGATAGGTGTGAAACAGCGGGCTCACGGGATTGAAAAGAGCCAGACGCCCTATCAACTCGTCGCGAAACGGCAAAAAGGTGGTGGCCAGCAACATCACGCAGTTGGCAATGATAATGTTCTTCACCACCGGAGGCGTTCCGAATCCGTATCCGTTCATGATCTTGTCAATTAAGTTTATTTTTCAACTCTTCGGCCGTCAACTCGGCCATTATGGGTTTGCCCGACGGCGAGAAGCTGAAATTTTCGCAATCGGCCAGTCGGTGCAACAAATCGGCGGCTTCGTCGTTGCGAAGGCCGCGCGCCGCCGAACGCGAACCCTTCACGGCCATGGCACGGGCCAGATTCTCGCGCATGCGTTCGCCCGCATCGCCGTCAGCCTCAGCCTCGCGCAACAACTCGTAAAGCAATCTGTCGGCCTGCTCGCCCGCCACGCTCGACGGCACACCGCACAACTCCACCGCACCGTCACCGCGGAACTCAATGTCGAAACCCAATGCGGCGAACTCCACGGCATTCTCCTCCAATAACGAATAATCGTCCTCGGAAAGAATCAACCGCTCGGGAAAAAGCAATCTCTGCGTCGTCGAAGCGTCGTGACCGATCATCGACATGTAGTCGTCGAACAGAACGCGTTCGCGTACCCGCCGCATATCAGCTATCATGCTGCGGCCGTCGCACACCGCCACGGCATATCCGTTACCCAGCGACAACACGTCCGAGAATACTATTTTTTCGTCCGTCGTCAACTTCTGCTGCACAGCCGACGAGGGGATGAACTCCAAACGGCTTTCGTCCGAGGGGACGTCGTCGGCAACCGACGGCACGACATCGCCGAAGTTGTCCGAAGCACTCAAACCGCCCGACGCTATCTCGCGATAACCGCCGTCCGCGGCATTCACCGCAGGTGCGGCGTCGATGGCGAACTCCGAATCGAGAGGCATCTCCGACCACACAATGTCGCGCAGTTTGCGGCCGCCCGAAATGCCGTCGTCGGACGATGATCGCCCTCCTTCGTAAATATCTTTCGATCGATCACGCCCCGACAACGAATCCGACGAAGCGCGGCTGCCGCCGGAAGGGATGTCGCACACGGCCACCGCCTCCGACGGCGAACCGTCGTAAGGGGCGTCGAACCCCGTGAAATCGACGTCGGCCGCCGATGTCGACGAATCGGCGTAATCCTCGCGGAAAGGATTGTAATCGGTATTCGACGAGGACTTGGGCTCGGAATAGACCACTCCGCCGCCGCGATTGGTCATGGCGGGAATGTCGATCGACGCGCTGTTGTCGAAATCCATCATCGACACCGCGCCGCTCTTGGCCAGCGTGCTGCGCACGGCGGCATTCAGTATCTGACTCACCTCGTCGTTGTCGGCGAAACGCACCTCGGTCTTCTGCGGATGTACATTCACGTCCACCCTCTCGGGATCTACCGTAAGGTAGAGGAAGAACGAGGGCGAGCAATTCTCGGGTATGAGCTTATAGTAGGCTTTCATTATCGAACGGAAAAACTGCACCGAACGGAAATAGCGCCCGTTGATGAACATGTATTGTTCCGAATTCTTCTGTTTGGCAGCCGAGGGACGCCCCACGTAACCCTTGACCTTCACGATGGAAGTATCGACCGACACCTCCAGCAAATTGGTCTTTATGTGTCGGCCGACCACGTCGATGATACGCTCGAGAAGCGTGCCTGCGGGCAGAGTGATGATAGGCATATCGTTCGACATGAGTTCGCACCGCACCTGCGGATTGCACAGCGCCACACGGCGAAACTCCTTCTTGATGTCGGACACCACACGCGTTCTGTCGGCGTTGAACTTGCGGCGGGCGGGAGCCGTGTAGAACAGATTACGCACCAGGAACTGCGATCCTACGGGACACATGACGGGAGTCTGGTCCACGAACTCGCCGCCGTTGACCGTGGTCACCGTACCGACGTCGTCGCCCTTCTGTCTCGTGCGCAACTCCACTTGCGACACGGCCGCTATCGACGCCAGCGCCTCGCCTCGGAACCCGAACGTATGGAGGTTGTACACATCGTCGAGCGATGTGATCTTGCTGGTGGCGTGGCGGTCGAAAGCCATACGCGCATCCATAGGCGACATGCCGCAGCCATCGTCGACGATCTGCAAAAGCTCCATGCCCGCATTGCGGAAATTGACCGTGACGCTGCTCGCGCCCGCATCGACGGCGTTCTCCATCATCTCCTTCACCACTGACGAGGGGTTATT
>CAUDHE010000013.1 GCA_958449275.1 uncultured Alistipes sp.
TTCCGATTCGGGCATGACGGGCACTTTCATAAATCCGCGAGACTTCCTGCGATTGCTGGGGCTGGTAAAATATACGGTCGAGGTAGTTCTCGCGCCGACCGAAAACCAAAAATGACTGATTATGGAAAGCAAACACTATCAGGAACTTCTGAATGCCGATCTGCGTGTGATCACGTTCGACAGATCCCACTACGAAAACGTGTGCGGGATCATCATGCTGCTTGAAAATATGCGTACGATAGATCTTTCGGACGACGATTTTTACGTCTGCGTGGCGTGGCGCTACATGAAATACGGCGTTTCTCCCGACTATCATGAAATGAAGCGCGTCGACCGAATCAGCTATCGCGACGACGAATCGTTTTATCTCGTGTGCGGCAAACGCACGATCGTCGTTCGCTTGCACGACCGTTTGGGCAGCTGCGTGTCCTGGCTCGATATGTTTCGTCTGTACAGATTCATCCTGTACATCGGTCGCGCGACGAACGGCGAACGTCTGCCCGAGGATGACTCTATCCCTTTGAGTAATATTCTGTGCGACACGGACGCACGGGCCGCGCTTACGGAAGATCTCGCCTCACTGAAGCAAAAGGCGCTGAAGCGGCGGCCCGCGTAGTTCTGCGAACTGCATTCCCTGCCACCTCTCCGCAAGGCAGTCCGCCGCAGTGGGGCGGCGGCGAACTGCGCGGCTCAAAGAGCCGCAGTATTTCCACCTTTTGTCACCCAAAAGGTGGAGCCGAAATGTGCCGCGTCAGGAACGCTTCGGGGTCGGTATTGCGATTCGGGAAGTCGCAGGTCGAACGAAAAGGGCCGATACCGAGCGGCATCGACCCTTGAATCATGAAACTCCGTTTGTCAGAAACGGAAGATGGCTCCTATCATGATGGCGACGGGATTGGACCGATAGTCGTCGAACATCGGCTGCCATTTCAGCCCGGCCGAAAATTCGCATACGTTGGCTACGTTGAAGTCTACGCCGCCGCCCAGATTCATTCCGACGGCCCATCGGCCCATGTCGTTGGCGGTGAGACCCGCAGCGGGGTAGAGACGCACTACGCCCATGTCGAATACGTAGTGTGCATCGCAGCTCAGATCGACGGAGCATTCCTTGTGCAGAAGAGCGGTAATCGACGGCTCTATGCGCCAGTTGCTGTCATTGAGGCGATAGCGTCCTACGGCACCCAAGCCGAGCACCGTGTCGCCGGTATTTGTGTAAATGCTCAATCGGGGACCGAGGGCCCAACTTCCTGCCTCCTGTGCCGAAGCCGTTACGGCGAACAGAGCCGCAATGGCCGAAAACAATAGCTTTTTCATCTTTCGGTTCTTTTTAGAAATTTTCTATTGACACTGACCGCACGTGCGAGCCGTGCGATATCTTTTATGCAAAGATAGTGAATCGCGGCACAAATAAAAATAAATTCAACGAATGTGAACATTTTTACAACAAGCGTGAACATTTGTTGTCGGGAGCGTCGACCGTATTCGAGATGATACGGGCTCGATAAAAAATCCCCTCGGCGACCGAAGCCGTCGAGGGGAGAGCCGATGCGTTTTTGGCGCTCTATTTTTTGGCGGGAGCAACTTCGGCTGCCACCTTGATCTTCTTGAAAGCCTTCAGCAGAGCTGCGTCGCCCGTTTTGGTGGCGTCGTAGGTCACCGTAACGGTCTTGGTCGGAACATCCACCTTAACCTCTTTTACTCCCTTCTCGAAGGGGATAGAGTTGTTTATCTTCTTGGCGCAGTGTTCGCAATCGATGTCGGTGACGAATACCGTGGTCTTGAGCGCCGCAGTGTTTTTCTTCTGTGCCGAGGCGTTAGAAATGCCGAAGCCGAGAACGGCCAGCAGGCAAAGCATGATAATCTTTTTCATATGAGTATTGAATTTTAACGATTAATAAATGTTCATTCTGAGTCCTATGTAGAATTTGCGTCCCATGAGCGGACCCCACACGCTCGACGAGTTGAATGCGGGCGAGAACGGGTTGTCGGGGTTGAGTATGGGATCGTGCTGCATGTAGTTGCCTATGTTCTCGCAGCCGAGGTAGATCTCGGTGTTGCGTATCTTGTGGCTTACCTGAGCGTAGAACATTGGGTAGGCGGGCGACATCTCTTTGCGCGCGAGATCGCCATCGAGCGACGGGCGTCGCATGGGGCCGTTGAGCTGCGCCGTCACGTCGAACACCCAGCGACGGTAGGGAGTGGCGTATTGCAGATTGAGCAGCGTTTTGTAGCGGCTGGTGAGCGGGCGTTCCACCTCAACTTTCTCGGCGCCGCGCATGAGCGTCACCAGACTGTTGGTGTAACGGAACGTGGCGAATACGTCGAATCCGCGCAGCGGCGTCCACTGGAAATCGACCTGATAGGTGTCGGTGAACGAACGGTCGTCGTTGTTGTATATCAGTATGTCGCTGCCCGCCAGCTCCTGATCGGCCAGCACTGTATTGAACAACTGCGTGCGGAAATAGTCGAAACTCAGCGTCGCATCCTCGTAGCCGCCCAGTTTGATGTATTGCGTGAGGCTGCCTCCGACGGTGAGAGCCATTTCGATATCGTCGTGCAGATCGGCGGCCGATATGTCGCGGCCCGTAGCGAGCATCCATATGTTGTCGGTGATGATACTCGCGCGGCGGTAACCGAGACCCGCCGAGGCGCGCAGCACGGTCGACGAGGTAAGGTTCCACTTTATGTGCGAACGCGGCGTGAGGGCGAAACGCTCGTCGGGCTTGTAGTAAACGGCGCCGTCGGCCGATGTGCCGTCGGGAACTGCGGCGCGGTTTCTGGCACCCATCCAGTCGCCGCGCAGACCGAGTACGAGCGAGAATTTGTCTTTCAGCGCGTAGGTGTATTCGGCGTATACTCCCGGCTCGACGTAACGCATGTCGTTGTTCGATAGACTCGACCATATCGACGGTACCGTGCCGGCGTTTTTCACCGTGCGGTTGAGCATCTTTTCGCGGCTGCCCGTAACCTGCGCCGATGCGCCGAACACCATCGACGAACGCGGCGAGAAGTAGTGGGCGTACATGAGGTTGAACCACCATGCGTTGTCGTGGGCGTCGTAGTCGTTCAGACCGAAATAGGCGTCCTCCTTGAAATAGTTGTAGTCGGCGACGAAAGCCACGTTGGAACGCAACTCATCCTCGGCCTCCTCGTCGTAGACGGACGCTCCGACGGGCATGCCGACCTTGAAATAGGCGTTGGCTCCGCGGTTTTGTATGCGCGAGCCGTATATCGATTGCTCTTCCAGCATCTGATCGTAGAGCGATTTGCGGTAGTCGGTCTGACCGCCCAAGCGATTTTCGCGCACGTATTTCCAGCCCCAGCGCACCTGTGCGCCGTTCTCGGCCTGCCACAGCCATTTGTTGGCTATGTTGATTTGGTCGCTCTCGGGCAGGTCGCGGAATCCGTCGTGGTTTTCGTCATACGATTTGGTGTCCATCGAACCGTGGGCCAGAATCACCGTCGAGAGGCGTTTGTCGGCCGTGAGCGGAAATGCCGTCGAGAGGTTGATCTCGGGACGCAGCTCACTGTCGAAATAGAGATTGAGGAACAACCGTTCGTCGTCGGTGGGTTTGCGATGCTCCATGTTGATCTGTCCCGTGATGGCCTCGTGGCCCGCCGTGACCGACGACACGCCCTTCGATACCTGAATCGAGTTGAGCCACATGCCCGGAGTGTAGTTAAGCGCGTAGGGCGCGCTGAGTCCGCGCATCACGGGGCGGTTTTCGTCGAGAATCTGGGTGTATGTTCCCGTGAGTCCCAGCATCTTGATCTGGCGCGCGCCCGATATGGCGTCGCTGTAACCTACGGTTACCGAAGCCGAGTTCTCGAAACTCTCGGCCAGGTTGCAGCAGGCCATCTTGCACAGGCCGGCGAACGATATGGTCTCGCCTTTCAGTATTCCGTCGCGCTTGACGTAGTTGCCGAGCTGACTCTCTACCACCACGGCTTCGATTTCGGTATCGCTTTTCAGCGCGAAATCGACTTTGGTGACGCCGGCAGCCACCTGCACGGTGTCGTTTTGGAATCCTATGTATGTGGCTACCAGTTTGTCGTAGCCCTTGACGCGATGAATCGTAAATTCGCCGTCGGTGTTGCATGACGTGCCGACGGATGTGTCGAGCCAGTAAACGGAAGCTCCTATGAGGGCTTCGCCGCTGTCGGAACGCACGGTGCCGCTGACATTCTGGGCTATGGCGTTCGCGGTAATGAACGGTACGAGACCGCACAATAAGGTTTTGATTATTTTCATATATGAATGATCGGTATGATTAAACGACGTAAACGATGCTGCCTTTAATTAATAAAGGTATGCGGATCCTTTGCGTAAGGATTTATCATATCGATGCGGGAGGTGCGCGCAGAGATAATCCGCGCGCCAGCATGTCGCATATTCGCGGCGTTCGGAAGTCGTCGTATACGTGCCGCGACGCTGCGGGTGGTAACGGCCTGAGAGTCGACGGCGACAATGCCTGCGAAATGAGGGGAGCCGTATTGCGGGTCGAATCGTCGTCGTTCGACGTGCGCGGCTGAATATACGGACTTACCGAAGCGGAGTGATCGTGGTTGCAGTCGCATCCGTCGGCGAACGCGAATCCGTCTACGGGACATTTGCAGCCCGCATGGTTGGAGTCGTGACAGTGGACGCAATGAGCATGGCTTGCGGTCGCGTGGTGATGAGGGCATCGGCACATAAGAGACACTACGGACGCGTTCACCGTCGTCGCAAGATAGACGGTGAGCATCGTAAGTGCCGCGAATATTCTGAATGCCTTTTTCATAATATCAATCGACCAGTCCGTGTTCTTTCATGTTCCGCACCCACTCTCGGGCATCGCGTTCGGCTGTTTCGGTATCCACCGAATAGTTGTCCGACAAGATACGTGCCGCGTCATGCGTTTCGAAATCCCGACCAGCGAGAGAGTTCCACAGCAGTAATGCGCTGTCGTTGAACGTTATGATTTTCGTCAGATCGACGCCTCGGCGTCCCTGAACGATCACCGTGTTCTCGCCCGCGATCTCGCGCACCTCGTATTCCTGCTTGATTCTCATGGCAGACGGACTTTATTCGACGCAAATATAACAAAAAATCTGCGGATTAGCCTCTTTTTTTGTTAAATTTGCCGCAATATGAGCGATTTCAACGGTCCTAAATATGCGGATTTGAACGAAGTGCTCCTGAAATACTGGGGCTACACGCAGTTTCGCGCGGGGCAGGAGGCGGTAATCCGTGCCGTGCTCGACGGGCGCGATACGTTGGCACTCATGCCCACGGGCGGCGGCAAGTCGCTCACCTATCAGGTGCCGACGCTGGCACGCGAGGGGCTGTGCATCGTTGTCACGCCGCTCATCGCTTTGATGAAGGATCAGGTCGACCGTCTGCGGCGTCAGGGTATCTCGGCCGTGGCGATACACTCGGGAATGCCTTACCGTCAGATCGATATAGCGCTGGACAATTGTGCCTTCGGCGACGTGAAATTCCTCTATGTCGCACCTGAGCGCCTGGCCGCCGAAGCCTTTCGTCTGCGCGTGCAGCGCATGAACGTATCGTTGCTGGCGGTGGATGAGGCACACTGCATATCGCAGTGGGGCTACGATTTCCGTCCGTCGTATCTGAGGATCGCCGAGATCCGCCGACTCATTCCCGATGCCCCCGTGTTGGCTCTGACGGCCTCGGCAACGGCGTTGGTGGCGGAGGATATAATGCGGCAGTTGGGATTTGCCGAATCCAACGTCGTGCGCAGCAGCTTCGCAAGGCCCAATCTGTCGTACGCCGTAAGGCATACCGACGACAAGCGCGAACAGTTGTTGCGGGTGATAGAGGGCGTCGAGGGATCGGGCATCATCTATATGCGTACACGCGAGGGATGCGAGCAGATGGCTGCGTCGTTGCGCGAACAGGGGCACTCCGTGTCGTACTACCATGCGGGGCTGCCGCATGCCGAGCGTTCGATGCGCCAGGAAGAGTGGACATCGGGCAAAGTGCGGATCATGGCCGCCACCAACGCTTTCGGTATGGGTATCGACAAGGCCGACGTGCGCTTCGTGGTACACTATTCGATGTGCGACTCTTTGGAGAGCTATTATCAGGAGGCGGGCCGTGCGGGCCGTGACGGACGTCGCAGTTATGCCGTTCTGCTGGCTGCGTCGGACGACGAATCAAAGATCGTGAAGCGGTTCGACGCCGAATTCCCGCCGTTGGAGGAGATAAAGTCGATATACGAGAAGGCGTGCGATTACGTGGGGGTTGCCGTCGGCGACGGACTCTATGCGTCGTTCGTCTTCAACATCCACGATTTCTGCGCTCGCAGCCGTCTTTACGTCGGCAAGGTGAAGGCGGCGATGGAGCTGCTCGCCCGAAACGGTTACATGACTCTCACCGAGGAGATGGAGAATCCGGCGAAGATAATCTTTTGCGTCAGTCGCGACGATCTCTACAAAATACGCGTCGACCGCAACGACCTCGACCACATAATACGTACGGTACTGCGCCTCTACAACGGCGTGTTCACCGAGTTCCGCGCCATCGACGAGCGGGAGATAGCGGCGGCGTGCGGCTATACGGTCGAGCGGGTGAAGGAGCTTCTGAAGCGCATGTGGCAGATGCGTATCATACGTTACATTCCGTCGAACTCCTCGCCTATGCTCTTTTTCGACGAGGAGCGGTTGCCCACCAGGGATCTCTACATATCGCCCGACACCTACCTGCACCGCAAGCGGCTGATGCGCGAGCGATTCGAAAACATGCTCGGCTACACGGCCAACGAGACCGAGTGCCGCAGCGTGGTGTTGCAGCGTTATTTCGGCGACGACGTAGCCGAGGACTGCGGCGTGTGCGACATCTGCCTGGCCCGTAGGCGCGTCAAGAGCGATGCGGGACGCGTGGCGGAGCGTGCGGCCGAGATCCTCAGGGCCGAGTCGGTGACGGTGCGCGAGCTGTGTCGACTTTTGAAGGCCGACCCGAGTACGGTCGCCGAGGCGATAGACGGAATGAGGGCCGAGGGTAAAATTTCCGTCGGGCAGGGCGGTAAACTCGTATTTATTGGTTAACTTTGCACTCCCGAAAATTCAGCATGGCTTTCGAACACACCATATCCAATGAAGATACCGCGGCTCTGCCATCGGTCCGTTTCGACGGGCAGATAGTGGTGGTGGAGAACGATCGTCAGGTCGTCGCGGCGTGTCGCGACCTGGCGACGCAGAGCGTCATCGGGTTCGACACCGAAACGCGGCCGTCGTTTACTGCCGGTATGGTGAATCGGGTGGCGTTGTTGCAGCTGTCCACCCGCGAACGCTGCTATCTGATACGTCTGTGCCGTACCCGACTGCACAAATCGATACTCAAGATACTGAGCGATCCCCGCATAGTGAAGATCGGCGCCGACGTGGCGGGCGATTTGCGGGCGTTGCATGCTCTGCGCAACTTCAAGGAGCGCGGGTTCGCCGATTTGCAGCAGATGGCGGGCGACTGGGGCATCGAGGAAAAGAGCTTGCGCAAGATGTCGGCCATAGTGCTCGGACAGCGGGTGTCGAAAGCGCAGCGGCTGAGCAACTGGGAGGCCAAGGTGCTCACGCCGCAGCAACAGATGTACGCTGCGACGGACGCTTGGGTGTGCATAAGCATTTACGAAAAACTTCTCTCCACGCCTATGGCGGTGCGAGAGACAAAGACTGAAGAGAATGGAGACTGAAAAGGCGCGAATATATCTTCGGCGGGGAAAGGAGGAATCGCTTCTTCGCCGCCATCCGTGGATCTTCTCGGGCGCCATCGAGCGTGCCGAGTGCGGTGACGAGGGCATAGCAGAAGGCGACGTGGTCGACGTGTATGCCAAGTCGGGCGATTTCATCGCTCGGGGGCATTATCAGATCGGTTCGATAGCCGTCCGCGTGCTGACGTTCGAGCGCGAGGAGATCGACGGCGCATGGTGGCGCAATCGTCTGGCCGTGGCATGCGACGTGCGGCGCACCTTGTCGCTGACCGAGAATCCGTCGACCGACTGTTATCGTCTGGTGCACGGCGAGGGCGATTCGCTGCCCGGACTGGTAGTCGACATCTACGGTTCCGTGGCGGTAGTGCAGTGCCATTCGGTGGGGATGTATCGCTCGCGCATGGAAATAGCCGATGCGCTGCTCGACATCTACGGCGACCGTCTGACGGCCGTATACGACAAGAGTTCGCAGACGGTGCCCTACAAGGCGGGGCTGAACGCCGTGGACGGTTACCTGCGCGGCCATTCCGATCGCAAGTCGCACGTGGTGAGCGAGAACGGACATAAATTCGCCGTCAACTGGGAGGAGGGACAAAAGACGGGTTTTTTCCTCGACCAGCGCGAGAATCGCGAACTGGTGAAGCGTTATTCGGCGGGGCGTACGGTGCTCAACACTTTCTGTTATACGGGCGGTTTTTCGGTCTATGCCATGGCTGGCGGAGCCGTCGAGGTGTGCTCGGTGGACTCTTCGGAGCGGGCCGTGCAGCTCGCGGACGAGAACATGCGGCTCAATTTCGGCGACGACGTGCGTCACGAGGCCGTGGCGGCCGATGCCGTTGAATATTTGAAACGCATAGGCGACAAGTACGATCTGATAATTCTCGATCCTCCCGCTTTCGCCAAACATCACAAGGTGTTGGGGAACGCCATGCAGGGATACAAGCGCATAAACGCCCGCGCGCTGTCGCAGATCAAGAGCGGCGGAATACTCTTTACGTTTTCGTGCTCGCAGGCCGTGACCAAAGAACTGTTCCGCACCACCGTGTTCTCGGCAGCCGCCATTGCGGGACGCAAGGTGCGCATTCTGCATCAGCTTACCCAGCCCGCCGACCACCCGATCAATATCTACCATCCCGAGGGCGAGTATCTCAAGGGGCTGGTGTTGTATGTGGAATAGTCTGAAAAATGCGGCAATGCCGAATGGCATTGCTGTCCTCGGCGGCTCGCGCTTCGTGCGCCCCGCAGCCGCCGAGGATAAAATACCTTAAAAAATCGTGATGTTTCGTTTTCCTGCAATCGGCAGGGTTAAGTTTTTGATTTTATTTTCGTCCTTGACGGTTTCGTGCGCGTCGGCAGACCGCGATGCCGCTGTATTTCGTCGCGAGGCCGACGAGTTTCTGGCCTCGGTTCCCCCGGGATTGCAGGACGTGCAGGCCGATGCGGTGCTGAAGGCGTGCGACGGCGACACGGAACAGTTGCGGGCCGTGAGGGCTTCGCGCAACGCCGAACCCGCTTTGCCCCGCGGTGTCGAAGCCGAATACATAACGCCGACGTTGAGGCTCTATGTCCCTGTCGATGCAGCGCGCAGGCCGTTGCCTATGCTCGTCTATCTGCATGGCGGAGGGTGGACGTTCGGCAGCATAAACAGTTGCGCCCGTTTCTGCGGTGAACTGGCCGCGACGGGCGAAACTATGGTTCTTGCGGTTGATTATCGGCTGGCACCCGAGCATCCTTTCCCTCAGGGGCTTGACGATTGTACGGAGGCTTTGGCGACGGCGCGGCGCGTGGCGCGCGAGTACGGAGGCGATCCCGAACTCGTGTCAGTGGGCGGCGACAGCTCGGGCGGCAATCTCGCGATAGCCGTGGCGTTGCGCAATGCGGCCCGAGGCGGCATGCCTTTGAAATCGCTGTTGCTGTTCTATCCGGTCGTGACGGCCCGTGCCGACGATTCGCCGTCGTGGAGGGCTTATGCTTCGGGATTCGCATTGGACGGACGGTTGATGGAGGCTTTCGACACGGCATACGCCTGCGGGCGGGAGGACGATCCTCTGGTGTCCGTATCGCTCGCCTCCGACGAGGCTTTGGCCGCGTTGCCGCGTACGCTTCTCGTCGCGGCCGAACGTGATATCTTGTGCAGTCAGGGCGAGGAGTTTGCCGATCGGCTGGTGTCGCTCGGTGTGGATGCGCATCGCGAGGTTCTGCGCGGAAGCGTACATCTGTTCATTACCAAAGACGGGCAGGAGCATGCTTTCCGCCGCGCCGTGTCGCTGTCGGCCGATCTGTTGGCCGGGAAATAGCGGTTTCGCCGATCGGTTTTTTCGTATTTACGTATTTCGTTTCAATCTGCGCCGCAGCAGTATGTCGCATAACGACAGCGCGACGAATCCCACGGCCATTAACAGCCATGTAAGGAGTTGGGATTGGTTGGCGAAATCGATTTCGGGGAGTCGCAACTCGGGAAGTTTCGGCATTTCGAGGGGCAGGTGCGGAGCCGACCGTTCGTATTCGGCTCGTGCTGCGACTATGCCTGCGATAAGCGCCGCGAAACACGCCATGCCGCCGAGCAGATAGGCCGAGTCTCGTAATGTTTCGCGGCGACGTTTGCGTTCGTGCACGCGTTTCATGAGTTTCGGGGTGAATCCTTCGGGCAATTGGTATCGCGTCGTTTGCCGCATGGCGCGGCGTATGGCATCATTCTTTTCCATCGATCATTTCCGTTACGAGCAAATACAATTTTTTTCTGATTCTGTGCAAACGTACCTTCACGTTGCTCTCCGTGAGATCCATTACGGCGGCGCATTCGCCTATCGACCGTTCGTCGTAGTAGAACAGCGTCACCAGCGCACGTTCGTCGGCATCCAGCAGATCGACCGCGCGTCCCAGCGCTTCGAGTCTGCGTTCGCGGATCACGACCTCTTCCAGCCGTTCGGCTTCGTCGTCGGGCAGAGCGGCTATGCGGCGCTCGTCGATCGGACATGAGGGCAGCCGCTTGCGCCTCACGTGCGACAGAGCGGTGTTGCAGGCTATGCGGTAGAGCCAAGTGGCGAACGCGCTGCGGCCGTCGAATTTCCCGAGTTTGTCGAACGCCTTCAGAAACACATCTTGCGTCAACTCCTCAGCATCCTCGGCCGAACCCGTTATGCGCGCCGTCAGCGAGTAGACCGAATGCGAATAACGATCGGCCAGAAGCGCGAATGCCTCCGTGTCGCCTGCGACTATTCGTCTTATCAGTTCGGTCTCTTTCGTTTGCATGGTCGTTATTTTAGACGCCGCATGCGCCGAAAGGTTACAACGGGGCGCGTCGAATTTTTTTCTGTAACCTTTTTTCGGCATCAGCGTCTAACATATCGAGAGCGCCGCCCGACGGGCTCCGATGCTAAAACAAAGATCGTGAACTAATTTTAATATAAACCGAAAAAAAATACGAATTATGGATTTCATCTCTATTCCCGTCACATTCGGGATCGTCTCGTTCTTCATGTACAAATTCTTCGAGCTTCTCATATGCCGCAAAGAGCGTCTGTCGCTTATCGAGAGGATGGACGGAAGTTCGCTGCTCGAATATCTGAAGCAGGTGCGCATGGGTATCAATCTCGGCAGTATGACTTCGTCCGAGTCGCTGCGTCTCAACTATCCCGCTTCGTGGTCGCTGCGCATCGGCAGCCTCATATTCGGCATGGGTCTGGGACTTATCGTCGGAATCGTGATGAATCGATTTGTCAATTGCGACAACGGATATGCCGTGCGGGAGATGCTCGTAGGCGGCAGCGTACTCTGTCTCGGCGGTCTCGGCCTGCTCGTAGCGTTCTGTATCGAATACGGCATATACAAAAACGCCGACGGGGAGAAGAAATGATTTTACGCATTTTACTCCGATAACCACATCTGCCGCCCGAAATGAAAGGGCGGCAGATGTTTTTACGAAGCGGTCTGCTGTCTGCCGCGCGGGGCGGCGACGAACTGCCGATATCGCAAACGGGATCGATATTTCGCGAAAACTACTCCATAGGAAATACCCTCACGTCGGTAACGCCCTGCAACTCGCGCTTCAGGCGTTCGATGTCGGTCTTCTCCTCCACCTCGCCGTAGTGATATGGGTAGAATATTCGCGGACGAATGGTCTTCACCGCCTCTGCCGCTTGGTCTACCGTCATGGTATAGGGTTGGTTCACGGGCAGGAACGCTACGTCGATATCGTGCAGTGCCGCCATCTCGGGCGTCGGTTCGGTGTCGCCCGCTATGTATATCCGCATTCCTCCTCCGAGAGTTACCACATATCCGCAGTCCTCGCGCTCCTTTGGGTGGAAATCGGTATGTCCTTCGGTGGTGTTGTATGCCGCCACCGCCTCGACGGTCACTCCCGCCCACGGTTCCGCCGTGTTTCCCGGAGTCATTGCCGTGCACTCGCCCTCGAATGCCTCGGCCGAGGTCTTGTCGCATATTATGATACTGTCGCGGGTGGTTATGTCGTCTATCGCGGCGCGATCCAGATGGTCGTAATGCGAATGGGTTACCAGCACCAGGTCGGCCTTGGGCAGACGAGCGTATTCGGCGTATTGGTGCACGGGATCGGTGTAGATGTATCGTCCTCCGATGCGGATGCTCAGTGCGGCGTGTTTGAAAAAGGTGAAAATCACCTCGTTGCCGTCGGGTGCGACGAGCGTGTCGGTAGGGTAGGACGGAGCGTTTCCGCCTCCGAAAATAGAGAATAGCGACATGGTCGAAAAATTTTTGTTCTGTTTCAAATACGTCTGCCGCGATCGACATCCGAGCGGCATATCGCAAATATACGGAATATAATCGACAATTAAAAATCGGAGACGGTACACGCGTTTTCGTCGTGTCGTAGGCTGTTCGCCGACGGCGGCGTGAATGCTTCAGCAGTCCGCCGCAAGGGGGCGGCGGCGAACTGCCGCCATCGCGTGCGATGGCGAAATACGTGCGACAAATCGCTTCGGCCCTTTGGCGTATAAGCATCGAAAACCCCTATTCGGCATCTGCCGCCTCTGCGCCCGAATTTTCCGAAAATATTTCCCCGATTTTTGGCGGTCGACGCAAAAAAGAGTAAATTTGCAAGATGATTCGCCTTAACCGAAAATTCATATTATGCTTTCGATTTTATACTATATTTTCACCGTGATCCACACCACCGTGTGGTGTCTTGTTTCGGTGCTGGTACTCGCCGTGACCTATCCTTTCGACAAGAGCCGCCGTTGGGTTCACGAGATCTCGCGTTACATGACGTGGGTGTTTTTCGGCGTGCCTCCCTGTATGAAGCGCACCATCGACGGACTGGAGAACATCGACCGCCGCAAGTCCTACGTGATGGTGCTCAACCACGCTTCGAGCGTGGATATCATAGCGGCTTACAAGGTGCCTCTCAATTTCCGCTGGGTTTCGAAACGCGAGGTGTTCCGCCTGCCGTTCTTCGGACCCATGCTGCTGGTGCACGGCGACATTCCCATCGAACGCGGAAACGCCGCGGCCGCGTTGGCCAAGGTTATCCGCGAGGGCAAGTTGTGGCTTTCGCGCGGTGCGAGCGTGGCGATCTTCCCCGAAGGCACGCGTTCGAAGGACGGCGAGATACACCGTTTCAAGATGGGCGCTTTCAATCTCGCCAAGGAGGCGGAGGCGGATATTCTGCCCGTGGTGATGACTGGTACGGGCACCACGCTTAAAGGCTGGCGCATGAACTGGAGCAACCGTATCGCCATCCGCGTTCTGCCGCCCGTGTCGGCGGCGCGTGTGGCCGACTCGGAGGTCAAAACGTTGGCCGAGGAGGTTCGCACGGAGATGATCGGGGCTTTGGCCGAACTGCGCGCCGAGGTGGCTGCGGAGGAGAAGTCGCGCGGGCGGCGTAACGCATAGAAGTCAGGAATATGAGTGACGTAAAAAATAAGACCAATCAGGCGGCATACGACGACGATGCCATCAAAACCCTCTCGCCGCGCGAGCATCTGCGCCTGCGCCCGGGTATGTATATCGGCAAGCTGGGCGACGGCTCGCAATCCGACGACGGCATCTATGTGCTTATCAAGGAGACGGTGGACAACTCCATCGACGAGTTCATAATGGGTGCGGGCGACCGCATAGAGATCACCATCGAAGACAATGTGGTGACGGTGCGCGACTACGGTCGCGGCATTCCCCTCAAATCGCTCTCGGCGGCGGTGAGCCAGATGAATACGGGCGGAAAGTATTCGGGCGAGGCGTTCAAGAAGACTGTGGGTCTGAACGGTGTCGGTGTCAAAGCGGTGAACATGCTCTCGAGCGAGTTTACGGCGCGTTCGGTACGCGAGGGCGAGGCCCATACGGTCTCTTTCGCCAAGGGCCTGGAGCTTTCCGACCGGTGGGAGAGCGGCGTGGACGAGCGTAACGGAACGATGATCCGTTTCCGTGTCGACGAGGAGATTTTCGGACGATACGAGTACAATATGGATTACGTCGAGCAGTTGGTGCGCAACTACACCTATCTGAACCTCGGCCTGAAGATAATTCTCAACGGCCGCGAGTTCGTGTCGAAAAACGGATTGCTCGATTTGGTGAACGACAATCTGTCCGAGGAACCGTTGTATCCGCCGATCTATATTTCGGGCGACGACATCGATGTGGTGATTACCCACGGCACGGGCTACGGCGAGAGCTATTATTCGTTCGTCAACGGCCAGTATACGCCTCAGGGCGGCACCCATCAGGCGGCGTTCCGCGCTTCGGTGGCCAAGGTGGTGAAGGAGTTCTACAAGAAGGATTACGACCCTTCCGACGTGCGTACTTCCATCATCGCGGCCGTGTCGGTGAGGATGAACGACCCCGTGTTCGAGTCGCAGACCAAGATCCGTCTGGGTTCGAAAGAGGTGGCTCCCGGTGTCTCGATGCAGCAGTTCGTGGGTGATTTTCTGTCGGTGAATCTCGACAATTATCTGCACAAGCACCCCGAGACGGCTCAGGTGTTGCAGAAAAAGATAGTGGAGAACGAAAAGGAGCGCAAAGCCATATCGGGCATACAGAAGAAAGCGCGCGAGACGGCCAAGAAGGTGGCGATCAACAACCGCAAACTGCGCGACTGCAAGATACATTTCACCGACAAGAACGAGCAGGCCGAGCAGACGATGATCTTCATCACCGAGGGACTCTCGGCGATGGGACCCATCACCATGAGCCGCAACGCCATGACGCAGGCGGTGTTCTGCCTGCGAGGCAAGCCGCTCAACTCTTACGGCCTGACGAAAAAGGTGGTCTACGAGAACGAGGAGTTCAATCTGCTGCAATCGGCTCTCAACATCGAGGAGAGCATGGACAACCTGCGTTACAACAAAGTCATAATCGCTACCGATGCCGATGTGGACGGCATGCACATCCGTCTGCTCATGACCAGTTTCTTCGTGCAGTTCTTCCCCGAGCTTATACGCAGCGGCCACCTCTACATCTTGCAGACTCCGCTGTTCCGCGTGCGCAACAAGAAGGAGAACTTCTACTGCTACTCCGAGGAGGAGCGCCAGCGCGCCGTGAAGCGGTGCGGCGCCTCGGCCGAGATCACCCGATTCAAAGGTCTGGGCGAGATCTCGCCCGACGAGTTCAAGGATCTCATCGGCGAGAACATGCGTCTGGATAGGGTGCGCCTCACCAAGGACGACCCCATCTCCGACCTGCTGGAGTTCTACATGGGCAAGAACACCTTCGAGCGTCAGGGTTTCATCATCGACAACCTGCGCATCGAGGAGGATCTGGTCGAGGAGGATATCGCATAACGTAAAACGAAAAAATTACCCCCAATGTCAGAGGATAAGGATATGAAAGAGGATATCGGCGCCGACGAACTGCCGATCGACGAGCGAGTCACGGCGGGCATGCGGAGCAAGTTCGAACGCGTCTACGGCGAGGAGGGCAATCTGCACAAACTTACGGGCATGTACAAGAACTGGTTTTTGGACTATGCTTCGTATGTCATTCTGGAGCGTGCCGTGCCTCATGTCGAGGACGGCTTGAAACCCGTGCAGCGCCGTATTCTCCACGCCATGAAGTGTTGCGACGACGGCCGCTACAACAAGGTTGCCAACATCGTGGGACAGGCCATGCAGTACCACCCCCACGGCGACGCCTCGATAAAGGATGCGCTGGTGCAGTTGGGACAGAAGGATCTGCTCATCGATTGTCAGGGTAACTGGGGCAACATCCTCACGGGCGACGATGCCGCCGCGGGCCGTTACATCGAGGCGCGTCTGTCGCGATTCGCTCTGGACGTGGTCTTCAACAAGAAAACCACCGAGTGGATGCGTTCCTACGACGGTCGCAACGAGGAACCCGTTACGCTGCCCATAAAATTCCCGTTGCTGCTGGCTCAGGGAACCGACGGTATCGCGGTAGGTCTGGCGTCGAAAATTCTGCCCCACAATTTCAACGAGTTGATAAATGCCTGCATAGCCCATCTGCGTGGCGAGGATTTCATGTTGCTGCCCGATTTCCCCACGGGCGGACTTATGGATGCGAGCCGTTACAACGACGGTCTGCGCGGCGGCGTGGTGAAGGTGCGCGCACGTATTTCGAAGATAGACAAACGTACCCTTTCGATCACCGAGATTCCCTATTCGACTACTTCGGAGTCGGTCAAGGAGTCTATCATAAAGGCCAACGAAAAGGGCAAGATAAAGATCAAACGCGTCGATGATCTCACGGCCGACAAGGTGGAGATAGTGATTCATGTGGCCAACGACGAGTCGAGCGACAAGACCATCGACGCGCTCTACGCCTTCACCAACTGCGAAGTGTCCATCTCGCCCAATTCATGTGTCATCTGCGATGAGAAACCCCATTTCATGGGTGTGAAAGAGATTCTTCGCCGTTCGGCCGACCATACGCGCGGATTGCTGGGCCGCGAGTTGGAGATTCGCTTGCACGAGCTCAACGAGGCGTGGCACGCCGCATCGCTGGAGCGCATCTTCATCGAAAACAAACTCTACCAGCTCATCGAGGGCTGCCGTTCGCACGAGGAGGCCTACGCCGCCGTCGACAAGGGGCTGGAGCCGTTCAAGAAGTTGCTTCGCCGCGAGGTGACCCGCGAGGACGTGCAGCGTCTTACCGAACTTAAGTTCATCCGTATATCGCGTTACGACTCCGAGAAAGCGGATAACGAAATAAAGAAGATCGAGGAGGATATAAAGTCGACGCAGTACGATCTGGATCATCTCACCGATTACACCGTAGCCTATTACGAACGCATACGCGACAAATACGGCAAGGGCCGCGAGCGTCGCACCGAGATACGCGAGTTCGACGCCATAGAGGCCACCAAGGTGGCCGTCACCAACGCCAAACTCTACGTCGACCGCGCCGAGGGATTCTTCGGCATAGGCAAGGGTATGAAGGATGCCGAGTTCGTGTGCGATTGCAGCGATATCGACGACGTGATAGTCATTCTGAAAGACGGCCGCTACATCATCACCAAGGTGAGCGACAAGGCTTTCTTCGACAAGAACATATATTATATAGGAGTATTCAAGCGCAACGACGAGCGCACCATCTACAACGTCCTCTATCGCGACGGTCGCGGCGGGGCGATCATGATGAAGCGTTGCGCCATAAAGAGCATCACGCGCGACAAGGAGTACGATCTGACGAAGGGAACTCCCAAGAGCGAGATTCTCTACATGTCGGTCAATCCTAACGGCGAAGCCGAGGTGCTGAAGATATATTTCCGTCCGCGCCCGCGATTGAAAAAGGTGATAGTCGACCTCGATTTTTCGACCGTCGGCATCAAGGGGCGTCAGAGCCAGGGCAATCTGTTCTCGCGATACGGCATCCACAAGATCGTGCTCAAGGAGCGCGGCGCATCGACGCTCGGCGGCCAAAATATCTGGTACGACGAGGATGTGCGCCGCCTGAACACCGATGCGCGCGGCGTGCTTCTCGGCGAGTTCAAGGGCGACGACAAGATAGTGGTGTGGACCTCGAAATACCAATATTACATTACGGGTTATAACGTGGCCCAGCACTTCCCCGACGAGACTGTGCGTGTGGAGAAATATGTGGCGGGCCGCGTGTACAGCCTTTGCTATTTCGACCGCGAGCAGGGATACTACTACATGAAGCGTTTCCAGCTCGAGGCGAGCGAGCGCATGCAGCCGTTCCTCGACGACGATGCTGCTGCGGAGCTCGTGGCCGTCACCGATTGCAGCGGTGCCAAATTGGTGGTGACCTACAAGGGTGCGCACGCCTCGCGTCCCGTCGACGAGGTGGATGTCGACACCTTCGTCGGAATCAAGAGCCACCGTGCCAAGGGCAAGCGCATAACCACCTACGACGTAGCCACGCTTACTTTCGTCGAGCCCGAGCCGATGCCCGAGCCCGAGGAGACGGAGGCTCCAGATACCGACGAGGATATCGACAGCGGCGCAGCGGGAGTGTCGGGTGACGATTTCGAGACCGGCGATACGGCCGAGATCGATCCCGCGCAACTCAATCTGTTTTAACTTTGAACGATACGGCGATGAAGATATTTCTTATCGGATATATGGGGTGCGGCAAGACCTCGCTGGGACGCAAGCTGGCCCATGCTGCGGGCGTGCGCTTCGTCGATATGGATTCGGTCATCGAGGAGCGCGAGGGGGCGTCCGTCGCCGATATTTTCCGCTACGAGGGCGAGGAGTATTTTCGCGCGAGTGAGCGGCGGCTCATCGACGAACTGGCCGAGTCGGACGACGACATGATCGTATCTACGGGAGGAGGCGTGCCCGTGTGGCGCGACAATATGGAACGCATGAACGAAGCGGGCGAGACGGTATATCTGCGTCGCACGCCCGAACAGATCGCCTCGCGCCTGAGTCCCCACGGACGTCGGAAGCGTCCCAAACTGCGCGATCTGAACGATGAGGAGCTGATAGCTTTCATGACGGCCAACATGGCCGAGCGCGAACCCTTTTATGCGAAGGCGCGCATCTGCATCGACTGCGCCGAGCGCAGCGACGCCGATCTGACAGAGTCGATACTTGCCATGATACGCAGCGATGAATGATTCACCCATAGGCGTTTACGATTCGGGGTTCGGCGGATTGTCGGTGTGGCGCGAGATACATCGCGCCCTGCCCGAGGAGTCGTTGGTATATCTGGGCGACGGCAGGAATTGCCCCTACGGTTCTCTGCCCGAGGAGCGTATCCGTGAACTGGCCGAAAAGGCCGTGCGCGTCTTGATCGGCCGCGGCTGCAAGTTGATCGTGGTGGCGTGCAATACGGCCACTTCGGCGGCGATAGGTCATTTGCGCTCTATGTTTCCCGACGTGCCTTTCGTGGGACTCGAGCCTGCCGTGAAACCCGCCTGCGAGCGTACGCAGACAGGAGTGGTGGGGGTCATAGCTACCGAGCGCAGCCTCGCGGGTGCGAAGTTCCTCTCCACGCTGGCGCGTTACGGCAGCGGTGTTAGGGTGGTGAAGGCCGTGGGGCACGGCTTCGTCGAGGCTGTGGAGTCCGATGCCGAGGATGCTCCCGCTACGGAGGCCGCGGTGCGCGCCGTGGTCGATCCGGTCATAGCCGAGGGGGCCGATGTCGTGGTACTGGGATGTACGCACTATCCGTTTTTGCGCGATGCGATACGGCGAGTGGTAGGCGGGCGCCCCGTGGAGATCATAGACTCGGGTGAGGCTGTGGAGAAGCGGGTTGAGAGTCTTCTCGGCGAGTACGACATGCGGGCTTCGGGCGCGTCGACGCCCGTGTTCGAGTTTCTCACTTTCGCCGACGATGCTTACCGCGAGCGTCTGCGCCGAAAGGCTTTCGGCATCTGACAGCGTGGCGGAAGAGTTTGATTTTTAAGGTTTATCTTTATGGCACAACGAGTTAAAAAAACATCCGTCAAAAGCCGCCCCGAGGCGGCGACGCCTGCGGCATCCAACGACAACATGTTGTGGATACTGGGATTCGTATTGCTGGTGTTCGGCGTGTTCGCCGTGTGTTCGGTTGTTTCCCACTTTTTTCACTGGTCGTCCGATCTGTCGGCTCTGCGCAACGACGCCGAGCTGTCGGGCATGGAGATACCTTTCGAGAATCTGTGCAGCCGTGCGGGCGCGCAGGTGGCCTATTGGGTCGTCGACCGTTCGTTCGGTGTGTTCGGCATAATTCCGCCCATAGTTATCACGGTGGTGGGGTGGCGCATATTCCGCAAGAAACGTCTGCGTCTGAACCATTTCGCCCTGAGTGCGGCTTTGATGCTGGTGATGGGTGCGCTTACGATGGGATTCATCGGTTCGCAGCTTTCGGCGGGGCATGATATCGGCGGACTTTTCGGACATGCCTGCGCGACGGATCTGGTTCTTCTCGTCGGCGTGTTCGGCACCGTTCTGCTGCTGCTCGCGGGATGGATACTTACGGGCGTGTTCATAAATCGCAATTTCATCCGCACGGTAAACAATGCGAGCGACAAGATGGTGAGCCAAAGCGAGCGGCTGGTGTCTGTGGTGCGCGATCGCGTGATAAAGAACCGCCATGACGACGATACCGAAGATGCGGACGAGGACGACGAGGCAGGCGAGGCGGATGCTGCTCGCGAGGAATATCCCGCGGAGATGCGTCGCGAGACAGTTGCCGAGCGTCCGTCGTCTTCGGCGCCTGTCGTTGCCTCGGTGCAGCCGCGCGTCGTTTCAGCGGATTCGGGCGAACGAGTTATGACTATCAACGAGCGCGCCGCCATGATGATGAATGCCGCCGGTGCGACGGGTGTTTCGGCGGCGGAATCGGAGGCTGCGGACGATGACGATATCTTTATCGAGAAGCGTGCGGAGGCCGCCGATTCGGAGAGTGTCGTGCTGCCCGAACCCGATGACGACGGATTCATAGTGATTCCTCACGGCGGTGCGGTCCCCAATGACATAGATGTGAACGCTCTGTTGTCCGACGACGGGCGACGAACGGACGATACGGAATTTGACGAGGAGGGCTTCGCCGTGATTCCCCGCAATGTTCCCAATGCCGTTGTGCCGCCTCCCGTTTCATCTCACGTTGCGGACGAGGAGGCGAACACGGAGTCGGATCCCGTCGTGCAGACTTGCGAATATCGGGAGGAACCGACAGTCGTACCGTTCGATCCCGACGCCGAGAAGACCCCGACGGAGAGCGACGGCGGAATCGTCGTCACGGTCCACGAGCGCGAAGTGCGGCAGGTGGACGAACGCGAAATCGCCGTCGACGACCTCTACGATCCTTTGCGCGATCTGGAGACCTATCGCAAGCCCTATGTTTCTCTGCTGGAGGATTACAAGTCGCCGCATAAGGTGAGCGACGCCGAGATTTACGACAACAAGTGCCGCATTGAGGAGACATTGAAGTATTTCGGTATCCCCATAGTCGATATTCACGCCACGGTGGGACCCACCGTCACCCTCTACGAGATAGTGCAGGCGCAGGGCGTGAAGATCGCCAAGATTCAGGGGCTCGAAAAGGATATAGCGCAGAGTCTCAAGGCGCTGGGTATACGAATCATAGCTCCCATTTCGGGGCGCGGAACCATCGGTATCGAGGTGCCTAACCGCGACAAGCAGATCGTGTCGATGTACTCGGCGATTTGTTCGGAGGAGTTCCAGAACTCGAAAGCCGAGTTGCCCGTAGTGATAGGACGTACGATTCAGAACGAGAATTTCACTTTCGATTTGGCCAAGATGCCTCACCTTTTGGTGGCAGGTGCTACGGGACAAGGTAAATCGGTGGGTCTCAATGCTATCATTACCTCGTTGCTCTACCGCAAGCATCCCGCGCAGTTGAAGTTCGTCATGATCGACCCCAAGATGGTGGAATTTTCGGTATACAACAAGCTCGAACGTCACTTCCTGGCCAAAATGGAGTCGGAGGACGAGGCTATCGTGACCGATCCCAAAAAGGCCGTTTACGTACTCAATTCGCTCGTGGAGGAGATGGGCCGCCGTTTGGAGCTTTGCAAGATGGCCACGGCGCGCAACATCGTTGAGTATAACGAAAAGTTCGTCTCGCGCAGACTCAATCCGCAGAAAGGACATCGCTATTTGCCTTACATAGTGGTCATAGTCGACGAGTTCGCCGACCTTATCATGACCGCCAAGGAGGTGGAAGTGCCCGTCATGCGTCTTGCGCAGAAGGCGCGTGCCGTCGGCATTCACCTCATCATAGCCACGCAGCGTCCCGATGTGAAGATCATAACGGGAGGTATCAAGGCCAATTTCCCTGCGCGAATCGCTTTCCGCGTGATGCAGATGATCGACTCGCGTACCATCATCGATCAGCCGGGCGCCAATCAATTGATCGGCCGCGGCGACATGCTCTTCTCGAAAGACGGCGAGCTGACCCGCATACAGTGCGGTCTGGTCGAGACTCGCGAGGTGGAGCGTCTGGTGGATTTCATCTCCAAGCAGCAGGGATATACCGAGGCCTATGCTCTGCCCGATTATGTGCCCGATGCGGGCGAGGGCGGCGGTTCGTCGGGTTCGTCGGACGGCGAGAGCGGCGCTCCCGTCAAGTACGATGTGCTGTTCGGCGAGATAGCGCGCGCTGCCGTTACTAACGGCATGATCTCCACTTCGTCGATCCAGCGCAATTACGAAGTGGGCTTCAACCGCGCGGGCCGCATTATGTTGCAGCTGGAGCGTGCGGGTATCGTGGGGCCGCAGGTAGGAGCCAAACCCCGCGAAATAAAGTTTTACGATCTGCCCTCTTTGGAGGCCAAGTTGCAGGAGCTGGGAGTGTTCTGACGCTTGGGCGGCAGTGATAATTTGCAAGGTTATGAAACGTTCGATTCTTGTTCTGTTCGCTTTTCTGTTCGCGACGGGCGCATGCCGTGCCGCCGCCGATGCGCGTACCGTTCTGCTCCGTACGGCCGATTACGTGAAGAAGCTGGGAAACTACGGTGCGACGTTCGTGCTCACGTCGGGCGACTACGTTTCGTCGGGCAGTTATGCCGTGGCGGGCGACGAATATTATATAAAGGTCGATAATGCCGAGGTCTACTCCGACGGCAAGGTGCGCTACGAGGTGAACCATTCGCGCAAGGAGATCAGCGTGGACGATATGGATACGTCGAGCCGCAACGTTCTCGACAATCCCACCCGTTGTTTCGATTTCGTGGGCACCGACTATCGGTCGGAGATCGCGTCGCGCGACGGCGATGCGGTGACCCTGCATCTTCGCGCCGTCGACCCCGAGATCGAGGGCGACATCTATCTGACGGTGTCCGAGTCGACTGGGCGTCCGTCGGCTGTAACCTATTCGCTCTACGACGATCGCGTAACGGTGCGCATTACCGACATCTACGGCTCCGCCGAAAAGGTGAAGCGCTTCGACCGTTCTACCTTCCGCGATTATGAAATGATAGATTTTAGATAAGCGATACCGGCTGTTCGCCGACAGCGGAGGACGCGAGCGAAAAACGGGTTGCAGTTCGCCGCGCGGGGTGGCGGCGGACTGCCGATATCGTAGAACGAGATTGAGATTTCCTGCCGCAAGCCCCTTCCCTCTACTCCGCAAACCCCGTTTTGGCCCGACACCTTGTCGGGATATTTTTTTTATGCGCTCAGATCGTCCGAAAACGGCCTTTAACGGGACGATTCGGCTGCAAATGTTTTGAATCGATGCGAAAATCGAAGGCAAAATTGGTTATTTGCAAAATAAATATTACTTTTGTTTACTTAAAAATGCGCTTTTGCACATTAAACGGTAAATAGATTAAACATGTTGACTGAAGAAGAAAAGAATGCCGGATTGGAGGGAAAGATAATCCCTATCAATATAGAGGAGCAGATGAAGTCGGCTTATATCGACTATTCGATGTCGGTTATCGTGTCTCGAGCGTTGCCCGATGTGCGCGACGGCTTGAAGCCCGTGCACCGACGCATACTTTACGATATGAGTGCCGAGTTGAATCTCTATTCCGATAAACCTACCCGTAAGTCGGCCCGTATAGTCGGCGACGTGCTCGGTAAGTTCCATCCCCATGGCGACAGCTCGGTTTATGAGGCTATGGTGCGTATGGCGCAGGATTGGGCCATGCGTTATCCGCTGGTGGAAGGTCAGGGTAACTTCGGTTCGATGGACGGCGACTCTGCCGCCGCCATGCGTTACACCGAGGCGCGCATGCAGAAAATCACCGACGAGGTGATGGCCGATATCGACAAAGAGACCATCGACTGGACCACCAACTTCGACGATACCATAAAGGAACCCACCGTCCTGCCCACCAAAATCCCGTTGCTGCTGGTGAACGGCGCGAGCGGTATCGCCGTGGGTATGGCCACCAACATGGCGCCGCACAATCTGGGCGAGGTCGTGGATGCCTGCTGTGCCTATATCGACAACCCCGATTGCGAGTGCGAGGAGTTGCTTCAATACGTGAAGGGTCCCGACTTCCCTACGGGAGCCTTGATCTACGGTTACGAGGGCGTCAAGGAGGCTCTGCTCACCGGCCGCGGCCGCGTGCTGATGCGTGCCCGCACCGAGATAGAGACCACGGCGAGCGGCCGCGAGTGTATCATCGTGAGCGAGATACCCTACATGGTCAACAAGGCCGAGATGATTAAGAAGATCGGCGAGCTGGTCAACGAGAAGAAGATAGAGGGTATTTCGTACATCAACGACGAGAGCGACCGCAACGGTCTGCGCATCACCATCTTCCTGAAGCATGACGCTTCGGCCAACGTGGTGCTCAACACGCTGTTCAAGAACACGCAGTTGCAGACATCGTTCGCCGTGAACAATATCGCGCTGGTCAACGGCCGTCCGATGCTGCTCAATCTGAAGGATCTCATAAAGCATTTCGTCGAGCATCGTCACGACGTGATCGTGCGCCGCACGCGCTTCGATCTGAAGAAGGCGCAGGACCGCATGCACATCGTTCAGGGACTGCTCATCGCGCAGGACAATATCGACGAGGTGGTGCACATCATCCGTTCGTCAAAGAATATCGACGAGGCCAAGTCGACTCTCATGGATCGTTTCGGGCTGAGCGACATCCAGGCTGCCGCCATCGTCGACATGCGTCTGCGTGCGTTGACGGGACTGGAGCGCGACAAGCTGGAGGCCGAGCGCAACGAGCTGGAGCGTCAGATAGCCTATTTCAACGATGTGCTGGGCAGTGTGGATATGCAGATGCAGATCGTGAAGGACGAGCTGGTCGAGATGAAGCAGACTTACGGCGACGAACGCCGTACCGAGATAATCTACTCTTCGGAGGAGTTCAATCCCGAGGATTTCTATGCCGACGACGACATGGTGATTACCATTTCGCACTTGGGATATATCAAACGTACTCCGCTGGCCGAGTACCGCACTCAGAACCGCGGCGGTGTGGGCGTGAAGGGCAGTGCTACGCGCGACGAGGATTTCATAGAGCACATCTACGTGGCCTCGATGCACAATACTATGATGTTTTTCACCGAAAAGGGTCGTTGCTACTGGCTCAAGGTATACCAGATCCCCGAGGGTACGCGCGCATCGAAAGGCCGCGCCATACAGAACATCATTCAGATCGAGCCCGACGACAAGGTGCGCGCATATATCAACACCAAGAATCTCAACGATGCCGAGTATATAGACAATAATTACATCGTCATGTGTACCCGCGAAGGTGTCATCAAGAAGACCAAGCTCGAGGCGTATTCGCGTCCGCGTCAGAATGGCGTGAACGCCATCGTGATTCGCGAGGGCGACCGTCTGATCGAGGCCAAGATTACGAGCGGAAACGCCGAGATCATGATCGCGGCGCGCGGCGGCAAGGCCATCCGTTTCAACGAAAACACTGTGCGTCCCATAGGCCGCGTAGGTGCGGGTGTGCGCGGTATAGCGCTCGACGAGGGCGACGAGGTGGTAGGTATGATCTGCATCGAACCCGATGTGAAGAAAGATGTGCTGGTGCTGTCGGAAAACGGCTACGGCAAGCGTACCGATCTGGACGAATATCGTATCACCAACCGCGGCGGCAAGGGTGTCAAGACGATCAACATCACCGAGAAGACGGGCGAACTGATCTCGATCCAGTCGGTGACGGACGATAACGATCTGATGATAATCAACCGTTCGGGCGTGACTATCCGCACCGAGGTGTCGCAGATCCGTCTGGCAGGCCGCGCTACGCAGGGCGTACGCATAATCAATCTGCGCGACGGCGATGCCATAGCGTCGGTCATGGCCGTTCCCGCGAGCGAGGAGGAAGAGACCGCCGCGGAAGAGGGCACAGTGGTTGCAGATAACGGCGAAACGACGGCCGATAACGCCGCGAATGCCGAGAACAAGGAGTAAGGACAATAAACATATTAAAGAACACGTTTTTCATTAAAAGATTAATTATGAAAAAATTGATTTTCGCGGTGATGGCCGTAACGTTTATGGCGGCACCAATGGCAAATGCGCAGAAGGTCAACAAGGACGCGATTTTGTCGAAACTGGCGAAATGCGATGCCGATGTGGCCGACGCGAAGAAGGGGGCGAAAGCCGCTACGTGGATCAATCGCGGCAAGGCCTATTACGAGGCTGCGGCCGCACCCACGAAGGATATCTATCAGGATATGGATATGGCTATGGCTTCGGTGAATTTGGGTAAACCCGATGCTACCGCCGAGGGTGTGGTGGTTAACGGCAATCCTTACACCGAAATGGTGTATCCGTGGTTCAAACTCTATGTGGCCAACGGTAAGATCGTCACATGGATCCCGACGCAGCAGGTTAAGGACGAGGATCTGGCCGCAGTGGCCGTAGCTTCGTACAACAAGGCTTACGAACTGGACAACAAGAGCCGCGACAAGGTGATGGAGGGTCTGAAGCAGATCGAGAACTATTACTCGCAGAGCGGTAACGTGAATATGGGTGCAGGTCGCTACGGCGAGGCTGCATACGACTTCGCTTCGGCTTATGCCGTGCAGGAGAGCCCCGCTTTCACGGGCGAGAAGAATCCCTCGTACCTCTACTATGCGGGTTACCTCTACGTAGTGGACGGTGCCGAGCACAAGGAGTCGTTCGCCAAGGGTGCCGATGCGCTGAACAAGGCTTTGGAGGCAGGTTATGCCGATGAGGAGGGTAATATCTACTACTACCTCTACCATGCGTATTTCGGTCAGACCGATTCTCCCGTCCGCGCAGCCAACATGCAGCGTGCCAAGAATATGCTGATGGAAGGCCTGGCCAAGTTCCCGAAGAACGACCGTATCATCGAGGGTCTTATCAATGTCTATACCGTCGAGAGTTCGGTGGGTGATCCTACGGAGTTGATCGAAATGGTCGACGGCGCTTTGCAGCGCGATCCCAAGAGCAAGGATCTCTGGTTCGGCCGCGGACGTATCTTCTTCAGCCTTAAGAACTACGAGGAGAGCATCGCGTCATTCAAGAAGGTTGTGGAGATCGATCCCACCGACGCTCAGGCCATGTTCTACATCGGTTACTTCTACATAGCTCGCGCCGACGGCATGAACGAGGATATGAACAAACGCGACTACAAGAGCAATACCGCATGGAAAGAGGATCAGCAGAAGGTGACCGAGGCCTATATGGAGGCTGTTCCCTATTTGGAGAAGGCATACGAGTTGAATCCCAACGACAAACGTACTGTCGAGTCGCTGAAAGCCCTTACGTTCCGTCTGCGCGACGAGGACGGCATGCAGGCCAAGTACGAGAAGTACAACAAGGCATTCGAGGAGTTGAATGCCAAGGGGCAATAAATATAATTTTTAGGGTTGATAGAAAGTTGTCCGACATTGTCGGGCAACTTTTTTTTCGTACATGGGCCGCGGGGTATGGAGCTATTATGAATTTTATTTATTTGGAGTTTAATAAAATTGAATGAAATTTGCATTTTATTAAATGTTGTATTAATTTTGTCGTAAGACGTATTGATATTATGGAAAAGAGATTGCCTAAAATTTGTCCGTCGTGCGGCGGGATTCTGCGGGTGCATACCATGTATTGCGCTGCTTGCGATACGAGTATCGAAGGAGATTATCGGTTGCCGGCGTTGATGCGTCTGTCGGAGGATGATTTGCGGTTCGTACACGATTTCGTACTTTGCCGCGGATCTCTCAAGGAACTGGCCTCGCGCATGGGGCTGAGCTATCCTACGGTGCGCAACCGATTGGACGATGTCATTGCCGTATTGAACCGTGCGGAGGTCTGATTTGCAGTTTCGGATGTTTGCAACTCGATAAATATTAAATATATGATGAACAAGATTCTCAATCCGTTTCGTTTTTTGCCGTTGCGCAAGGCGTTGTGCTGGGGCATAGCGGCAGCGATACTTACTTCGGTGCTGTTTTGGCAGGCGGGGTTGCGTCTGACCTCGCTTACGCAGATTAATTTTGCGGGCGACCATCTGTTGCAGGCCGCTGCGCGTCAATTGACAGCATGGGCCGTGTTCGCCGTAGTACTTTATCTCGCGGGTGTGGCGGCCTCGTCGTCCAAAATTAGATTTTGGGACGTCGTGGCATTCAATCTCTTCGCACGTATACCTTTCGATTTGTCGATGACCGTATTTCTGATTCCCAAGGTGCGCAGCGTAATGGGGCTGCTGACCGACGGAAGCATCGATACGGCCCTCAAATACCCGATAACGGTTACGGTGATAGGGGTGGTGTCGATGCTGTTTTTTATTTGGTATATCTTGTGGAGTTATAAGGCTTTCGCCGAATCGACCAATCTGAAGAACGGCAAGGGTGCAGGCATATTCATCGTCTGTTTCATAGTGGCCTACGTGGCGTCGATCTGTCTGCTGAGATTGATTTGACCGATGGCCGATATACGAAACCGAGTCCTCGGATTGTGAAATTCCGAAGACTCGGTTTGTTATTGCATTCGATATACGATATCGTCAAAACGTCACGTCGGCCACTATGGGGCGGTGATCCGATTCTACGACAGCCTCGATAACCTTATGATCGACGACATTGCCCGACGAATGCGCATTCTTGTATCGACATATGTAATCGATCTCGATGTCGGGTTTGTCGGCGGGAAAGGTGAGGTTTCCGCCACTCTTTTCGAATACATCGAATCGTTCACGCAGCACGCGCATCGCCTCCTCGTCGGGCTCGGCATTGAAATCGCCAGCCAAGAATGCGGGTTTGTCGAGTTTGGCGAATTCGTCGAGAATTATTTTCGCATCGCTCACCCGATCTTCGGCATTCAGAGACAGATGAGTCGAACAATAATAGTAATCGGGCAGCTCCACGATCAACAGCGAACGCGGTTCCGATCGGCACGGCAGCGGTATTCTGCGGAACGACAACGGTTTCTCGCGCGTCAGCATGCCTATGCCGTATTTTCCGCCGCGATAATCTATCGAAGCGGCGTAAATCGGGTACATGTTCGTCCGTTCGGCCAGATTGCGCAACACGTCCTGCTCGGGATATCGCGCCGTCATGCTGTCCAACTCCTGAACGGCTACGACGTCGGGGGCGGCATCGTTTATGACACGTGCAACTCTGTCGTAGGAGATCTCGCCGTCGAGGCCCATGCAGTTGCGGACATTGTAACTCATCAGGCGGGCTTGATGGCGGGGGCCGCCGCATGCCGCGAAAAACATTGCGACCGAAATCGCGAGAATAATCGTTGTGCGTTTCATGATATTGTTATGGTAAATCTTTGTAAAGATATCATTTGGCCGAATAATAACCAAAAAAAATCGTTTTTATTTGCGTGTGCCGGTTTTGTGTCATATCTTTGTGATATCAAAATAGTATCATCAAAAAAATAACTGCACCATGAAAAACGGAAATTACGAGTACACGGGATGGAAAGCCAACGGTTTCGTGGCCCTGGCTCTCATATTGATCGGTATCGTCGCATCGATCTTCGTCATAGGATTCGGGGTCATGTACAATTTCGATTTGGTCATAGCGTTGGGAATCATGGCCGTAATGTTCTGTCTGCTGTGCACCAAAGGCTTTATCCTAATGGAGCCCAACGAGGCTCGCGTGCTGACATTCTTCGGCAAGTATCGCGGATCGTTCTACGACACGGGTTACTGGTGGGTCAATTTCCTGATGTCGGCGAAAAGGATATCGCTGCGTGCCCGCAACCTCAATGCCGAGCCCATAAAGGTGAATGACAAGACGGGCAACCCCATAATGATCGGTTTGGTGCTGGTGTGGCGACTCAAGCGCGACGAGATCTATCGTTCGGTGTTCGACATCGACGTATCGGCCAACGCGCAGGGGCAAGTGTCGCAAAGCGCACGCATGAACATGCTTGAGAATTTCGTGTCGGTGCAGAGCGACGCAGCGTTGCGCCAGGTGGCAGGTTACTATGCCTACGACAATAACGGCACCGCGGGCGACGAGGTCACGCTGCGCAGCAGCAGCGAGGAGATCAACGAGGTTCTCGAAGCACGTCTGTCCGAGCGTCTGTCCATAGCGGGCATCGAAGTGGTGGAGGCACGCATCAATTATCTGGCATACGCTCCCGAGATTGCCGCCGTGATGCTGCGTCGCCAACAGGCCGACGCCATAATATCGGCCCGGGAAAAGATCGTCGAGGGGGCCGTGTCGATGGTCAAGATGGCTCTCGACCGTTTGGCCGACGACGGAGTCGTGGAGCTGGACGAGGAGCGTAGGGCGGCTATGGTTACCAATTTGCTGGTCGTTCTCTGCGGCGACGAGGGGGCGCAGCCCGTGGTGAATGCGGGGACGTTGCATCATTAACGGCGCGAAATGGCGAAATCGAACGGGAACAAAAGTTTCGTATTGCGAATAGATGCCGCGACGATGGATGCGCTGGAGCATTGGGCCGAGGATGAATTCCGCAGCATTAACGGACAGTTGCAATGGATCATCGCCGACGCCTTGCGTCGCAGCGGCCGCTTGAAAACGTATCGCGAAGAAGAAAATGCGGCCGCTGCGGGCGGTGACGAAACGAAAGATAATTGACAGATACCGAGAAGGCGACTCGCGGAGTCGCGCGGGGCGCAGTTTCGTCTACTGTAAAACGTTAATATTATGAATACTACCGAAAAATGGTTCGTGCGGTCGTGTGCTTTGCTGTCGCTGACGGGTTTGGCCGTACACAAAATGGCTGCTCATTATGCCGAAGCGCCTTGCGGTCGCGGGTTGGAGGTGCTCGATGATATGCTCCTGGTTGCGATCCTGCCGTTGTCGGCGATATTGGTCGTATACAAAAGCGTGAACATATGGCGCCGAAGTCCCAGACTTTGGTGGCGAAAATGCAGGCGGTTCGCTTTTTGGTTCGGCATCTCGATCGGTACGATCCCGACGATCGTAATAGGTTGCGTGAAGGGCGATTGGTCGGATATTCCCGATGTATTGTGCGTAGCCGTCACGTCGTTGCTTATTGCGGCCGTAGCGCACGTCAGATTGAGGCGTATGAGTTGCGTATCGTAAGTAAAACGGAGATTTGCATGAAGAAAATAGTGGTATTTACGGGTGCGGGCGTGAGCGCCGACAGCGGATTGTCGACATTCCGCGATGCTGACGGGTTGTGGGCGAATTATCGCATCGAGGACGTGTGCACACCCGAGGCGCTGGCGCGAAATCGCGCACTGGTGGTGGAGTTCTACAACAAGCGGCGTAAGGAGATGCTCGCTTCGGAGCCCAACGCAGCGCATTACGCCATAGCTGCTTTGGAACGCAGTTTCGACGTCGAGGTCGTGACACAGAATGTCGACGATCTGCATGAACGTGCTGGTTCGAGCCGCGTGACGCACCTGCACGGAGAGTTGGCCAAGCTGCGCAGCGAACGTAATCCCGATCTCATAGTCCCGGCCGAAGGGTGGGAACAGCCGCTCGACGCATGCGCTTCCGACGGCTCGCTTCTTCGTCCGCATATAGTCTTTTTCGGCGAATCGGTACCCGAATTCGACCGTGCGACGCGTATAGCGGCTTCGGCCGACATCATGATCGTCGTAGGCACTTCGCTCGCCGTTTATCCTGCCGCGTCGCTTGTGCGCTACGCCCGTGAGGGTGTTCCCGTTTATATGGTCGACCCGGGAACCCCCGACACTGCCGTAATACGCAACCCGCTGACCCACATAAAGGCGCGTGCCGCAGTCGGCATGCCCGAACTCGCGGGGCGACTCGAAACCGAGGCCGTGCGATGAATTCGGAATGTTTTCGCCGTCGGGCCGCCGAGTTGGCCGACTACTGTCGCGAGAACGGGTTCAATACCCGTATTGCGCTGTTGTGGGATCTGTCGAAGCATTCGGGACGCCGTCGTCTGGCTTTGTGGAGTTTCGAGGAGAATCGTGCGGTGCATATCTTCGTCGCGAGCCACGGGAGCGGCAGCCGACGGTCGCACATCCCGAGCGCATATGCGCGAACGTCGAATGTCGACGGATCGCATCTGAGCTCCGAGGGGCGGGCTTTGATAGGGGAGCGTTACTCGGGACGTTACGACACGGCCTATCGGTTGGAGGGGATGGACGAATCTAATTCGGCATTGCGCTCGCGGTGCGTCGTGCTGCACGGATGGCGATACACGCTCTCGGTTCCGACGTGGCCCCTGCCGGCGATCGGCAGTTGGGGATGCCCCGTCGTCTCGCGACGCGCGATGGAAATTCTCGATTTGGCACTTCGCGACGAAGATAAAGTCGTATTGTGGGCCTATTTTCGATCTTGAATCCCGCTCTGCGCAAAAAAACATTCGAAATTCTTGCTGAAAAAGAAAAAACGATATATCTTTGCCACTCGAAATCGGATGATTTCCCTGACCTATGTTGCGGCATGGTCAGGACGACGGGATGTAGCGCAGTCCGGTTAGCGCACCTGCTTTGGGAGCAGGGGGTCACAGGTTCGAATCCTGTTATCCCGACCGGAATCGGCCGCTTTGCAGGCCGTCGTGGAAACAGAATCATCGGGATGTAGCGCAGTCCGGTTAGCGCACCAGCTTCGGGAGTTGGGGGTCACAGGTTCGAATCCTGTTATCCCGACAGATGATGAAAGGGTCGTCGAGAGATCGGCGACCCTATTTTTTTATTGTCTGCCGGCAAGACATTTTCTGTCATGCCGCCGAAGAGGATCGGTATCTTTTGCCGAATATAATTATTTGCGACTCTGCGAGTCGCGCGGGCCGCAGTCTCATCGCGGCGAACTGCAATGCTATGATCCGCAGCTTGCCGCGACCGCATACCAATCAAATTCTACAACGACTCGTATATCTCCACCAACCGTCGCGCTGCGCGTTCGGGCGACCAGTCGACGGCGCGACGACGCATCGCTTCGGACATACGCGCGGCGCACTCCTCGTCGTTCAGCAGCATGGTCATGGCAGCGGCTATCTCGTCGGACGAAAAGGGATCGACATACAGCACCGCGTCGCCAGCAACCTCGCGAAAATTAGGTCTGTCGCTCGCGATCATGCGTATTCCCTCCCTCACGGCATCGATCACTGTTCGGGCCGAGCGCTCGGACTGCGGAAGAAATAACTCTCCTGTCGCCAGCGATCGCAACACGGTCATATCGCGCTCGTCGCACTCATATATAATATTCACCCGTCCTGCGGCGGCCGACTTGTCGGCATACTCCAACAGTCGGTCGGAGTACTCGGTGCGGCGGCCGCATATCACCAACCCCGTATCTTCGCCGCAACGACCGTCCCTCACCATCGCAGCCAAAGCCTCCACCGCCTCGCCGTAGCTTCCCGATGCCACTATGGCGCCCGACATAAGAAAATAGCGTTCGGGCAGCTCGTACCGCTCCCGCACGCGCTCCGCGTCGGACTCGTCGAACGTACATGCCCTGCCCCGAGAAGAATAAGGCATCATGACGGCTATCTTTTCGTCCTCCACACCGAAAGCTGCGAGCGCATGCCGCGAACGGTCGTCGGGTGCGATTACTTTGTGAGCCACGCGACAACTGAAATAACATCTGCACCGCATCGAAAAGCGGTCCCACACTCCGAAAGCGTCGGGATGCAGCAAAAAACTCACGTCGTCCACACTAACCACGAGCCGCTGGGGCGAATAGGCCATCCGCCACGGAATCTCGCCCGTAAGCGCATGGTATATGTCTATCTCGTTACGATTCAGATGCACGGGCATGCGCAAGTTGCGCCACACACGCGGCAGCGACGCAAACAAAGGATGCGCTGCCACATGTCGCCATGCGGGTCGTTTGTCATCCCCGCCCGCATCCGCCGCCTCGTCTGCGGTGCGGAACGCCGCCAAAACAACCACCTCGTCTATCTCCTCGCAATCGCCGAGCGCGCCCAGCATACGGCGCACGTCGCGTGCCGCGCCGCTGCCTGCGGCAACCCGTTCCGAAAGATCGTAACCAATCCTCATATTCAGACTTTATATTCATTAAACTTTTGCTTCTTTGCGCGAAAGTTGCTAATTTCGCTCCCGACAAACGAACTTATCCCTCGAAATGAAGAGACTCATCCTTACGGTCGTCGTGATGCTCTCGGCATTCGCCGCCGCCTCGGCCCAGAACGTCGTGATAGGCGAAAAACTGCCCGACACCCGCTTCCGCAAATGGCTTATGGACGTGCAACCCGAGGCTGCCGACTACACCTGCATGATCTTCTATCACTCGGAAAGCTCCATTTGCCGCCGATGCCTCGAACGCGTAAAGACCCTGGTCAGCAAATACGGCACCAAACTCAATGTGATAATCGTCACCAAAGAGGATTACGATACCGCGGGCGTGACCCTCACCGAGCATCTCGGCGACCGCATGGCCGTGGCTTTCGACGACAACGGACGCACGTTCCGCTACTTCGGGGTCAAGTTCATTCCGTTCTGCGTCATCAGCGACCGCAAACGGCGCGCCGTTTGGTGCGGCAACGGCATAACGCTCACCGAAAATATTACGGACCGAATAATAACAGGCGAATAGATATGTCATTCACTAAAATAGACCATTACGAGAAGGAGTACGCCGATGCTCATCACGATAGCGCGCTCAACGTCACCGAAGGCGTGGCCGACCAGCCGATAGTCAATCCCCGCTTCGTGCGCAAGCGTCGCCGCATGCTCACCACCGAGCAATATGTCGACGGTATTCTGCGCGGCGACATTACCATACTGTCGCAGGCCATCACCCTTATAGAGAGCAACAAACCCGAACATTACGCCCAAGCGCAGGAGATCATCGAACGTTGCCTGCCCCATGCGGGCCGTTCGATACGAATCGGAATTACGGGTGTCCCGGGCGCGGGTAAATCGACTTTCATCGAGGCCATAGGCAACATGGTTGCATCGCTGCGTCACCGTTTGGCCGTGCTGGCGATCGACCCCAGCTCCGAACGCAGCGGCGGCTCCATTCTCGGCGACAAAACCCGCATGGAGAGCATCGCCAACAATCCCGACATATTCATCCGTCCTTCGCCCTCGGCGGGTTCGCTGGGCGGCGTGGCTCGCAAAACGCGCGAGACCATAGTGCTGTGCGAGGCTGCGGGATTCGATGTCATATTCATCGAGACCGTGGGCGTGGGCCAATCGGAGACGGCCGTACATTCCATGGTCGACATGTTCATGCTGTTGCAGATCTCGGGCGCGGGCGACGAATTGCAGGGCATAAAACGCGGTATCATGGAGATGGCCGACATGATGGTCATCACCAAGGCCGACGGCGAGAACATACATAAGGCCGAGTTGGCCAAAACCCAGTTTCAGGGTGCATTGCATCTGTTTCCGATGCCCGAATCGGGATGGCGGCCCAAAGTCTACACCTGCTCGTCGGTGGACGGCGTAGGTTTGGAAGATGTGTGGAAAGGCGTGGAGGAGTTTCTCGGCCACATCGAGAACAACGGTTACTACCGTTCGAACCGCAACCGTCAGAACAAATACTGGATGTACGAGAGCATAAACGAAGCTCTCAAGAGCAGTTTCTATCGCGATCCCGCGATCGCCGAACGCATAGCCGATATCGAGCAACGTGTTCTCGATGCCAAGCTGAGTTCGTTCGTTGCCGCGAAAGAGCTTCTCGATATCTATTTCGACCGCGAGGGGAAATCAAAATAATATTCCCGTTTGCATTCGGGTCGCGGTCTGCGGCCCGAATGACAATGCACATGCGTCAGCCAACTCCCGCGGCAGGATGACAATATATATTTATTCTGTTCGCCGACGGCGGAGGACAAAACGAGTCTTGC